>NZ_SAUH01000001.1:5387500-5744902 GCF_004193175.1 Streptomyces sp. RFCAC02
CGACTCCGACCCGGACGCCAACACGATCTTCTCGGTCCACATGTACGGCGTGTACGACACGGCGGCGGAGGTCCAGTCGTACCTGAACACCTTCGTCGACGCCGGTCTGCCGATCCTCGTGGGCGAGTTCGGCTTCAACCACTCGGACGGCAACCCGGACGAGGACGCCATCATGGCCACGACCGAGCAGCTCGGCCTCGGCTACCTGGGCTGGTCGTGGAGCGGCAACGGAGGCGGCGTCGAATACCTGGACCTCGTGACATCGTTCGACCCGGCGCAGCTCACGTCGTGGGGGCAGCGGCTGTTCAACGGTGCCAACGGCATCGCCGCCACGTCGGAGGAGGCCGAGGTCTACGGCGGGGGCGGCGACCCGGGTGACACGCAGGCCCCCACTGCCCCCGGCACACCGAGCGCCTCCGGCGTGACGTCGACCTCCGTCGCGCTGTCCTGGTCCGCAGCCACCGACAACGTCGGCGTCACCGGCTACGACGTCGTCCGGGTGAACGGCTCCACCGAGACGGTCGTCGCGTCCTCGACCGGTACGGGCGTCACGGTCTCCGGGCTTGCCGCCGACACGTCGTACACGTTCGCGGTCTATGCGAAGGACGCCGCCGGAAATCGTTCCACCCGGTCCGGGACCGTCGCGGTCACCACCGCGTCGGGCGGAACGCCGGGCGCGTCGTGCGGTGTTGCCTATGACGTGATCGGCGACTGGGGGAGCGGCTTCCAGGGACAGATAACGATCCACAACACCGGCACCTCGCCGATCAGCGGGTGGAGCCTCGGCTTCGGCTTCGCCAACGGGCAGGGCATCAGCAACATGTGGGGCGGCTCGCCCGCGCAGAGCGGGGGAACGGTCACCGTGACCCCGGCGTCCTACACCTCCACCATCCCGGCCGGCGGCTCGGTCACCATCGGGTTCACCGCGTCCAGGGGCTCGACCAACAGTGAGCCGGCGGCGTTCACCCTGAGCGGCGGCACGTGCCAGACGCTCTGATCCGGAGCTGACGGCGCGCACCGCCCCGACAACCGGTGGGGCCGCCGCGTGCGGTCCCACCGGCCGTCCGGCGGTGCGTGTCAGCCGAGCAGCGCGTCCACGTGCTCGTTGCGGAAGCGGCCCTGAGGGTCGAGCGAACGGGCGAGCGCGCGGAAGTCGTCCATGTGCGGGTAGCGGGCGGCGATGTCCTCGGGGCGCGCCGTGGTCAGCTTCCCCCAGTGCGGACGGGCGCCGAGCGGCCACAGTCGTTCCTCCACGGCGGCGAGGACCGGCGTCACCGCGGCCGGGTCCAGGACCCAGGTGAAGTGGAGGCCGACCGAGTCACGGCCCTGCGCCGGGCTCAGCCACATGTCGTCCGCGGCGATCGTCCGCACCTCCGACACCTGGAGGACGGGTGCCAGGAGGCCGCCGAGCGCCCGGAGCTCGGCAAACGCCGCGGGCGCCGCCGCACGCGGCACGAACAGCTCCGACTGCAGTTCCTCGCCACGGCTCGGCGTGAACTCCGCGCGGAAGTGCGGCAGCCGCTCGAGCCACGGTCCCGGGACGCCCTCCTGCCGCGTGCAGTAGTCCGCCGGCATCCCCGCGATCGGGTGCCACTGGCCGCGCGCCGGGGTGCCGCCGAGCCAGGCGTCGCCGGGGTGCCCGGTGCCGTCCTGGTCGACGCGCCGCTTGAGCCACACCGTGCCGCGGCCGCCGGCCCAGTCGGTGAAGGTGCTCACGCTGTACGCGGCGCCCGTCACCTCGTCGAAGCCGTCGGCCACGGCGTCGAGAGGTACATCGTTGTACACCCACTGCGCGACATCGAAGGACGGCTCGATGTCGAGCGTCAGGGCGGTGACGGCGCCGAGCGCGCCCAGGTTCACCACCGCGCCGGGGAACCGGCCGGGATCGGCGGACCGGTCGATCCGCACCAGGTCGCCCTCCGGGCCGACCAGCTCGACGGCGGCGACGGACGCCGCCAGGCCGCGCTGGCCGTCGCCCGAGCCGTGCGTCCCGGTGGCTACGGACCCGGCCACGGAGATGTGCGGCAGGGACGCCATGTTGGCGAGCGCGAATCCAGCCTCCTGGAGCGCGGCCGCGACCTCGGCGTACCGCAGCCCGGCGCTCACGGTGACCGTGCGGGCGTCCGGATCCACCTCGACGCGGCGGGGGAGCCCGTCGACGCGGACGAGATCGCCGTCGGTGTCGGCGATCCGGTTGAACGAGTGACCCGTGCCGAGGACCCGCACCCGCCGGGCCGCCGCGACGACGCGCCGCAGCTCGTCCACCGAACCGGGACGGTGCAGCCGCTCGGCGGCGAAAGTGATGTTTCCTGCCCAGTTGTGCGCGGGGCTCCCGGTCGTCAGCATGCACCGACGGTAATACGGAAGTGTGTGCGACCGACAGAGGCCCAGGTCGGCGGCTCGGAGCCGATGCCTGTCGGGAGATGTCCGATCACGCAGCGTTTCCGGTGTCCTTCGCGGCGGCGTGGAACGTTGTACCGGGCTGTTGTGGCCCCGGGGCGGATGGTGGAGCGCGGTGGGGTGTATCGATCTACCTGCTCGTGCGGCGGCGCGGGGGAGGCCGATGCGCGGCCGTGCTGGTCGGCTGTGGTGACCAGGTGTGCGGGGGCCGGGGCGTGTGGCGCGGGACGGAAGGTTGTACCCACTGGTGCACCGGGCCGGGGCAGGCGGTGGCGGGCGGTTGCCGGGGTTGTGTGGTGCGGGCGGTGGAGGGGTTCCCCGGTTGGTGAGGTGGGCCGGGGCGGGTGGTGGCCGCGGGGCGGGTGTATCGATCTACGGGCTCGTCCGGCAGTGAACGGGGTTGGTGGTGAGGTGGTTGCCGGGGCGTGTGGCGCGGGAGGTGGATCGTTTTCCAAGTCCGTGTGCGGCTGGGGCAGGTGGTGGCGACGCGGTGGTGTATCGATGTATCTGCCTGTCCGGGATCTGGGGTCCGGCGCGCGGGGGAGCCGGGGCGTGGCTGTGGCTGGTCGGGCGCGGCGGCGGGGTGTGAGGTGGTTTGCGGGGGTTGTGTGGTGCGGGCGGTGGGAGGTTTCCCGGTTGGTGAGCGGGGTTGGGGCGGGTGGTGGCCGTGGGGGCGGGGTGTATCGCTCCACCTGCTCGTGAGGGCGGTGGTGAGGTGGTTGCCGGGGTTGTGCCGCGCGGGTGGTGGAGCGTTTTCCCGGGCTGCTGTGATTCGGGTGGGGGGATGGCCTCATCGTCAGGTGTATCGATGCACCTGCCTGGCTGGCTGGCGGCGCGGGGGTGGGAGGTGTGTGGGTGTGCTGATGGGGTCCGGTGGCCGTGCGGAAGCAGCACGATGCGGTGTATCGATGTACCTGCTCGTCCGGAGGTGTGGGTGGTGCGTGGCCGCCGGACGGTGCGGCGGCCGGGGGACGCGCGGCCTGGGTGGTGGAACGTTCTCCCGGTCCGCGAGCCGGGCCGAAAACGACCGAAAGAGCACCCGTGCGCGGAGTGCGCCCCGCTCGTCGCGCTGTGATGGGCCATCCCGACCCCCGGCGTCCGCCGCACGGCTCCGGTCAGGCCCGGGCGTCCGCCCCCGCGCCTCGCCGTCCGTCGGCGCGCGCCCGACGAGACCGCGACAGGAGCAGCCCGCCATGACCGACCGCCCGACCCACGACTCGCCGTGGGTGCGCCGTTTCCACCCCGAGGGCCGAGACAGTCGCGTACGCCTCATCTGCCTGCCGCACGCGGGGGGATCCGCCAGCTTCTTCTTCCCGTTCTCGCAGGACCTCGCCCGCAGCGCGGACGTCCTGGCCGTCCAGTACCCGGGGCGGCAGGACCGGCTGGAGGAACCGCCCGTCGCGTCCGTGCCCGAGCTGGCCGATGCCCTGACGGAGGCGCTCCTGCCGTACGCCGACCGCCCCCTCGCGTTCTTCGGACACAGCATGGGCGCGGCGCTCGCCTTCGAGATCGCCCGCCGGTTCGAACGCGACAAGGGCCTCGTGGCGGCCGCGCTCATCGTCTCGGGACGCCGCGCCCCCGGGACGCACCGTGCCGAGGCCCTCCACCTGCGCGACGACGACGCCATCGTCGCCGAGATCACGTCCCTCGCCGGCACGGACTCCCGCGTCCTCGGCGACAAGGAACTGCTGCGCCTCGTGCTCCCCGCCATCCGTGCCGACTACCGGGCCATCGAGACGTACGTGTACACGCCGGGCCCGCCGCTGTCCTGCCCCGTGCACGTCCTGACCGGGACGGACGACCCCAAGGTGGGCGCCGCCGAGGCGGAGGCGTGGCGGGACGCGACGGCGGGCCCGTTCACGCTGCGGCGGTACGACGGCGGGCACTTCTTCGTCAGCAGGCACCGGCAGGAGGTGGTCCGCGTGATCGAAGGGCTCCTGGCCGCGGCCTGACGAACGTCCGACGCCGGTGCCCCACCGGACAGCGCGGCCAGGTGGGGCGGTCGGCGACGCTCGGGCCAGTGCGGGCACGCGCTCCCCGTCCAGCGCGGAGGAGCGGGGCCGACCCACTCCACGCAGGACGACGATGTGGAGCTTCGAGGGGTGGTCGGCCCGTCACGTGCGATATGCCTTGCCGCCTGGAGCCGTATGGGCCGCCGGGAACGGCGTTCGTGCCGGTTCCTACCCACGTGTGCGGCGGCGGTAGTAGTGCGCTGTGACGACGGCCAGCAGCGGTCCCCACGCAATCATCGGCACGTAGCAGATGGTCATCACCCACTCTCCCCACGGGGTGATCGCCATGTCCGAGTGCAGTGTCGTCCACACGAAGAGCACCCCGTAGACCGTGCAGGCGAGCGCGCCCAGCGCCGCGGGTATGGCGGCGGCGAGCACGGGGATGCGGCGCCCGCGCAGAAAAGGTATCCACCGCGGCCATGTCTCGCCCCACGGCCTCACCAGCCCCAGCGTCAGGAAAGCCAGCGCCTCCTGCAGCACGGACAGCAGCGGCACGACGAGGTACCCCCAGCCCGGGATGAGCATCGCGTCGTACTCGGACTCGGCGAGCCCCAGCGGAACGCCGATCACCACGGCGAACCGCCACAGCGCCGACGGCATCGATGTCCACAGGACCGCGGCCGCCGCGCGCCGTGCCCATGGGGGGACGGGCGCGGTGGTCGTGTGACGTGCGGGGGTGGTCGGCAGTGCGCTGGTGGTCATGGGACCGGCTCCCTCTGGGCGGACTGATCGCGTCATCCCGGAGGCTGTCACGCGTGCTCGCGCGGCCACATCGGTCCACAGGGGAGAGCGGGTCCGTCTTCGGACGCATGGGTTCGAAGGGGGAGTCGGACCGTGGAGTCAGGAGCCGTCATACCCCGGTCGCAGCTCGCGCGCCGGATGGCACGCGCCGTTCGCACGGTCGAGCGCCCGCG
The DNA here is from genome assembly GCF_004193175.1 of Streptomyces sp. RFCAC02. Taxonomy (NCBI): domain Bacteria; kingdom Bacillati; phylum Actinomycetota; class Actinomycetes; order Kitasatosporales; family Streptomycetaceae; genus Streptomyces; species Streptomyces sp. RFCAC02. The sequence goes on from NZ_SAUH01000001.1 coordinate 5,392,827, forward strand.
GGCCGGCGTGACCGGCGCGGGCAGCCGGAGCGCCGGTCACATCACGGGCCGGGCCGGCGGGCGGTGCCGGCCCGGCCGGTCCCCGTCAGCCGAAGTCCACGTCACTGCACAGGTAGTACACCTGGTCCATGTGCGACGCCTGCCAGATCGTGTACACGACGTGCCGGCCGCTGTAGCCGGACGTGTTGACCTGCGCGACGTAGCTGGTGGCCGGGCCGTATGAGCCGGTCTCCTCGACGAGTTCGAGGTCGTCCCAGCCGAGCGGCTCGGTCGTCGGGTCGTAGCCCTGCTCGCTGACGTAGATGCGCAGGTAGTCCGCGCCGTGCTGCGCCTGGTCCTGGAGAACGAGGGTGAAGTTGTCGTTCACCGACGTGGTCTTCCAGGGGCCGACGGCGTCGAGCGAGTTGTAGCGGCCGCCCTCGGTGTGGCCGCCGCTGCAGAGCTGGCCGTCGGGGATCTGGCCCTGGTGGTTGCCGCCCACGTTGTTGCGGTAGAGGCCGTTCCAGTTCCACATGGCGTTCGGGTTGTCCTGCCACGCCTGCCAGCACATGGGGTCCTCGGTGGCCATGTCCGGGTTCTGGAAGTCGCTGCCCCACCGCGCCCAGCAGCCGTAGTTGCGGGAGGCGGGGTCGACGACCGAGCCGTGGGCACTCGCGGTGCCGGCCATCGGGATCATGCAGAGCAGAGCGGCGGAGGCGAGGGGCAGGGCGCGAAGGGTCCGACGGGACGTCTTCGAGAGTCGGGGCCGGTGCATTTGCGGTCTCCGTGTTTCCGGTAGTGGGGGTTGCCGGTTTTGGGAGCGCTCCCATGCTCGCGGTGGCTTTACCCGGCGACACATCCGCGAAACATGCCGTTCCCCGCCGCGCCGCCCGCCGTCCGCCCCGCCGGGAGCCGAGGACGAGGTCAGCGGCTTGACGCGGACGCGTCGAAAACTTCCGGCCAACTCACGCCGCCCGGTCCGACGCGGGCCACACGTACGGCAGGTCGTCCGGCACCCCGGGGAACAGCCCCCCGTAGAACCCGGGGTCCTTCCGCACCAGAGCGGAACGGTGGCTCCGGTGGAACGCCTCGTCCCCCAGCCACGGCGGCACCTCGCCCGCCGCCGCCAGCTCCTCCTGCCCCCGCACCGCACCGCCGCGCCCCCCGCCGGCCGCACCGAACCCGGTGACGAGCGACGCCGCGCACGTGTCCGCCCGCCCCGCGGCGGACCACACGGCGCACACCTCCAGCCCGTACCGCACCAGCGCCTCCCGGTACCCGGTCCACATCCGCACGGCCGGATGGTTCCGCCACCCGTATCCGGGAACGGTCAGCCCCCGCAGTACCTGCAACGCCTCCACGCGCTGCTTGCCGAGCCGCCTGGGGTCGAGGACGGCCGCCGAGGCGGCGAAACCCGGGTAGGGCAGAAACGTCTGCATGCCCCCATTCGACGACGTGGCGCCCCCGTCCGCCCGCCCGTTCACCCGACCGCCCGGAGCGCCTCCCCCAGCAGCGCGACGCCCCGCTCGATCTCGGCCGGACCGCACGCCCCGTACCCGAGGACGGCCCCGGCAGGCCCCGGTTCCTGGTGGAACCACGACAACGGCTGCACCTTCACCCCCCGCGCCAGCGCCTCCGCCGCGACCGCGCGGTCGTCCGCCCCGGCTCCGCCGTAGGTCACCATCAGGTGCAGCCCGGCCGCCACGCCGTGCACGACCGCGCCCGGCAGGTGCGCGCGCAGCGCGCCGATCATCGCGTCGCGCCGCCGCCGGTGGCGGGTGCGCAGCAGCCGCACGTGGCGTTCGAGCGCGCCGGAGTCCATGAGGCGGGCGAGCACGAGCTGGGGGACGACGGCGTTGCCGAGGTCGGCGTACCGTTTCGCCGCCGTCAGGGCGTCCCGGTGGCGCGGCGGGGCCACGAGCCACCCGATGCGCAGGGCGGGGGCGAGCAGCTTGGACACGCTCCCGGTGTAGTGCACGTGCTCGGGGAGCAGCGAACGGAGCGCCGGTACGGGCGGCCGGTCGTAGCGGTGTTCCGCGTCGTAGTCGTCCTCGACGATCAGCCCGCCACCGCCGGCCCAGCGCATCAGCTCGCGCCGCCGTCCGCCCGCGAGCACCACCCCCGTGGGGAACTGGTGCGCCGGCGTCACGAGGACGGCCGGGGCGCCCGACGCCCGCAACGCGTCGACGCGCAGGCCGTACGCGTCGACCGGAACGGGCGGTGTGACGAGGCCGGACGCCACGAGGTGCTGCCGTACGCCGAGCGAACCGGGGTCCTCCACGGCCAGCGTCCCCGTGCCGTCGGCCAGCAGCACGCGGGCGATGAGGCCGAGGGCCTGCGCGACGCCCGTGACGATGAGGACGTCCGCCGGGTCGGGCGCGAACCCCCGGTTGCGGGCGAGCCAGGCGGCGACCGCCCGGCGCAGCTCCGGCACGCCGCGCGGGTCGCCGTAGCGGAGGTCCGACGTGGGGAGGCCGGTGAGGACGGCGCGCTCGGTCCGCAGCCAGGCGGCGCGCGGGAACGCGGCCAGGTCCGGGACCCCGGGCGACAGGTCGACGAGGGCGGGGTGCGCGCGCAGCTCCTCGAACACGTCCGTCCCCGGCGTGCCCGAGAACACGCCGGAGCCACCGGCGCGGGGGACCGGTGGCGCGGGGGAGGGGCGGGTCGCCGGGGCGGCCACGACGACCGTGCCGTTGCGGCCCCGGCCCGCCACGAGGCCCCCCTCCGACAGCCGCCGGTACGCCTCCGTCACGACACCGCGCGACACGCGCAGGTCGGCGGCGAGGACCCGGGTCGCGGGGAGACGGGCGCCGACGGGGAGCCGCCCGTCCGCGACGGCCGCCCGCAGGGCGCCCGCCAGCCAGTCCGCGAGCCCGCCCGGCGGGGCGTCGCCGGGGGAGAGCTGGAGGAAGTCCGAACCGGCGTGCGCGGCACGGCTTTCGGACCGGTCGTCCGGGGCGTCTTTGGCTCTGTCCACCGGTGCATTCTCACCGGCACGCTGGCCCCATGGACACCACGATCAGCGCCACCGGCGGCCCCGCCGCCTCCCCGTACGTGCACGGATACTCGGTGGACGAGGCCCGCCGGCTCGGCGACCAGGCCGACTCGCTGGCCGCGCTCCTCCACGCCGGCACGTCCTACCCGCCGGGCAGCCGCGTGCTGGAGGCCGGCTGCGGGGTCGGGGCGCAGACGGCGCACCTGCTGCGGGGCAGCCCGGGCATCCGGCTCACGGCTGTGGACATCGACGCGCGGTCCCTCGCCCGGGCACGGGCGCGGGTCGCGGCCGCCGTACCGGACGCGGAGGTCGAGTGGCGGCGGGCGGACGTGCGGCGGCTGCCGCTGGACGAGCGGTCGTTCGACCACGTCTTCGTCTGCTTCGTCCTCGAACACGTCCCCGACCCGGCGGCCGTGCTGGACGGCCTGCGGCGCGTGCTGCGGCCGGGCGGCACGATCACGGTGATCGAGGGGGACCACGGGTCGGCGTTCTTCCACCCGGACAGCGCCGCCGCGCGGGCCGTGATCCGGGCGCAGACCCGGCTGCAGGCGGCGGCGGGCGGTGACGCGCTGATCGGCCGCCGGCTCCGGCCGCTGCTGACCGCGGCGGGCTTCGCCGGCGTACGGGTCGAGCCGCGCACCGTGTACGCCGACGCGTCACGGCCCGACCTGGTGGAGGGGTTCACCCGCCGTACGTTCACCGCGCTGATGGCGGCGGCCGGGGCGGACGCGGCGGCGGCCGGCTTGATGGACCGCGCGGAATGGGACCGGGGGATCGCCGACCTCCACCGGACGGCCGGGGAGGGGGGAACGTTCCACTACGCCTTCATGAAGGGGACGGCGGTGAAACCGGCCGCCAGGCCGTGACGGACCCCGCCGGGGTCAGGCGTCCCCGTTGAGCGCGGCGGCGGTCAGGACGGTGCCGGCGACACCCCAGCCGCCGTCGGCGACCTCGTCGACGAGCACGACGGTGGTCGGGCGTGCCCGCTCACCGTAGATCTCCGCGAAGAGGTCGGTGGTGCGCTCGACGATCTTCCTCTTGTCCTCGTCGGTGACGGTGCCGGCGGGGACCTTGAAGTGGGCGAAAGGCACGGGGCCTCCCCTTTCATCGTTTCTCATCGGTCGGTTGTGCGTCGTCGGGCGTCGTCGCAGTGCCGGGCGGCGTCCGGCGGCGTCAGACCATGCCGCCGTTCGCGCGCAGGATCTGCCCGTTCACCCAGTGCCCCTCCGGTCCGGTGAGGAAGGCGACGACGCGGGCGATGTCCTCGGGGGTGCCGAGCCGCTCCAGGGGCGGGACCTTGGCGAGCCGGTCGACCTGCTCGTCCGTCTTGCCCTCCAGGAAGAGGTCGGTGGCGGTCGGCCCAGGGGCGACGGTGTTCACGGTGATGTCCCGGCCGCGCAGTTCACGGGCGAGGATCATGGTCATGGCCTCGACGGCGCCCTTGCTCGCCGCGTACGCGCCGTAGGTGGGGAACTGCGTGCCGACCACGGAGGTCGAGAACGCGACGAACGAGCCGCCCGTCCGCAGCCGCCGCGCCGCCTGCTGCGCGACGACGAACGTGCCCCGGATGTTGGTGCGGTGCAGGGCGTCGAGCTCCGCGAGGTCGAGGTCGGCGATGGGCGACAGGACCATCCGGCCCGCGCAGTTGACGACGGCGTCCACGCCGCCGAAGTCCCGCTCGGCGCGGTCGAACAGCGCGGCGACCGCGTGCTCGTCCGCCACGTCGGCCCGGACCGCGACCGCCCGGCCGCCCTCCTCGGTGACGGCCGCGACCGTCTCCTCGGCGGCGGCCGTGTCGCCGGCGTAGTTCACGACGACGGCCATGCCGTCCCGGGCGAGCCGCAGGCTGACCGCCCGGCCGATGCCGCGCGATCCGCCCGTGACGACGGCGACCCGCGCGGCCTGCGCGGGCGGGGTGGAGTCAGGTGTGTTCATGCCTCCAGAGTGAACAGCGCGGGGCGGCGCAACCAGGGGATCCCATCCCCTGTGTCCCCGTCCCGGCCCGGGCGCAGAATGGCGGCATGGCTTCTGCGCGGTACACCGAACTGGGGGAGTTCCTGCGCTCGCGGCGCGCACGCGTCCGGCCGGCCGACGTGGGGCTGCCCACGGGGCCCCGCCGCCGCGTGCCCGGGCTGCGGCGTGAGGAGGTCGCGCAGCTCGCCGGCGCGTCGGTGGACTACTACAACGAGCTGGAGCGCGGCGCCGGGTCGCAGCCGTCCGAGCAGATGATCGCCGCCCTCGCGCGGGCGCTGCGGCTGACGGCCGACGAGCGCGACCACCTCTACCACCTGGCCGACCGGCCGGTGCCGCCCCAGGGCGGTGCCGCGTCGCACGTGCACCCCGGCCTGCTCGACCTGCTCGGACGCCTCACCTCGACGCCGGCGCAGGTCATCACCGACCTGCACGTCACCCTGGTGCAGAACCCGCTCGCCGTGGCCCTGCTCGGGGATCACTCCGGTTTCCACGGCGCGCGGGCCAGCTTCGTCCACCGGTGGTTCACCGAGCCGGGGACCCGGCGGCTGTACCCCGAGGCCGATCACGAGGCGCAGGCGCGCTCCTTCGTCGCCGATCTGCGGGCCGCCGCCGCCCGGCGGGACGCGAAGGACGCCGAGGCCGCCGCGCTGATCGGCGGGCTGCTCAGGACGTCGCCGGAGTTCGCCGCGCTGTGGGCCGAGCACGACGTGGCGGTCCGGCGCAAGGACCGCAAGCGCATCGTCCATCCCGCGCTCGGCCTGATCGAGGTGAACTGCCTCAACCTGTTCAGCGAGGACGGCCGGCAGCGGCTGCTCTGGTTCACCCCCGCGACCGGCACGGAGAGCGCCGGCCTGCTCGACCTGCTCACGGTCATCGGCACGCAGGAGTTCGCCGGCCCCGCGCGCTGAGCGGCCGGCCGGACGACGGGCGCCCCGGGGGAGGGGCGCCGCCGTCCGGCCGGCCGCGGGACCGCCGTTCAGCCGAGGGTCGCCTCGTACGGATCCCAGCCCGCCGGCAGCGGCTCGGGCGCCACGACCTCGCCGAGTCCGGACGGCACCGGCGTGCCGGGCCGCCGCGGCTCCCCGCTCTCCGCGGACTCCGCGATCGCGGTCATCGTCCGCAGCACGTGCAGCGCCAGCGTGCCGGACGCCCGGTGCGGGTCGCCGGCGCGCAGCGCCCGCGCCATCTCCAGGACGCCGAGGCCGCGTCCGGCCGTCGCGCCCTCGACGGGCAGCTCCGTCCAGTCGTCGGCGCCGTTCGGCAGGATCCGCAGGGGGCCGCCGAACGTGTTCGGGTCCGGCACGGCCAGGGTGCCCTCGCTGCCGGTGATCTCGATGACGGTGCGGGGCAGCGACGAGTCGAAGCTGAACGTGGAGTTCGCCCGCGGTCCGGACGCGAACTCCAGCAGGGCGCTGACGTGCGTCGGCACGTTCACGGGGAACTCCTGCCCCGCCTTCGGTCCCGACCCGACGGCCCGCGTGGCCCGCCCCCTGGCCGCCGTCGCCATGACACCGCTGACCGGCCCGAACAGCGCGGTCAGCGCCGTCAGGTAGTAGGGGCCGATGTCGAACAGCGGCCCGCCGCCCGGCTGGTAGAAGAACGCGGGGTCCGGGTGCCACCCCTCGGGGCCGAGGCTCTGCGTCGCCGTGTACGCCGCGACGGGGGTGCCGATCCGGCCCTCCCGCACCGCGCGCAGCGCGGACTGGACGCCGGCGCCGAGGAAGGTGTCCGGTGCGCCCCCGACGCGCAGCCCGCGCTCCGCCGCCTCGGCGAGTACGGCCTCGCCCTCGGCCGGTGTCGCGGTGAGCGGCTTCTCGCCGTAGACGTGCTTCCCGGCCCGCAGCGCGGCGAGGGCCACCTCGGCGTGCGCGACGGGCACCGTCAGGTTGACGACGATCTCGACCTCGGGGACGGCGAGCGCCGCGTCCACGCCGCCGGCGACCGGTACGCCGTGCTCCCGCGCGGCGGCCGCCGCGCGGTCCGGGTCCAGGTCGGCGACGGCCAGCACCCGGACGTCGGGGAACGAGCCGAGCGTGCGCAGGTACTCCCCGCTGATCACGCCGGCGCCGACGATGGCGACGCCGACCGGTCCGCCGCCGCTCACGCCGCCTCCCCGAGGCCGGCGAGGAACGTCCGGCTGCCGTCGAGCGCGTCGAACACGTCGCCGGCGCACTCGTCCAGCTCCACGACGCGCCACGCGTCCGGCGCGGCCGCCAGGATGTCGGCGACGGGCATGGTGCCCGCCCCGACCGCCACGTGCGGCTCGCCCTTCACGCCGGGGCCGTCCTTCACGTGCAGCGCGCGGACCCGGTCGCCGAGGCGGCGCAGCAGCGCGGGGACGTCGGCGCCGCCGACGGCCGCCCAGTACGTGTCGATCTCCAGGACGACGCGCGGGTCGAGCAGGCCGACGAGGGCCTCGATGCCGTGGTGGCCGTCGACGCGCGCCTCGAGCTCCCACCAGTGGTTGTGGTAGCCGAGGGTGAGGCCGTGCCGGCCGGCCCGTTCGGCGAGGCCGTTGAGCACCTCGGCGGCGCGGTGCAGGCCGTCGCGCGAGCCGAAGTCCTCCTCGGGTATGCCGGCCGGGACGATCGCGAGGTCGCCGCCGAGCGTGGCGATGGCCTCCAGGACGCGGTCGGGCTCGTCACCGAGCAGCCCGATGGCGTGCGCGCCCGGCACGGTGAGCCCGAGGCCGTCGGCGACGCGGCGGAACCCCTCGGGGTCGGCGGCCGGGTCGTACGGTTCGACGGCCGTGTAGCCGAGCGCGGCCACACGTGCGAGGGTCCCGTCCCGGTCGGCGGTCAGTGCCTCCCGCAGGGTGTAGAGCTGAACGCCGAGTGGTGGTGCCATGTCGTGCTGCCTTCCGGAACGTCCTGACGTACGGCCGTGGAGAAGCTAATCCGACGAATCCGCTGATGGCAATGTGTTCCGGACGACGGTCCAGGAGCCCGGCGGGGAAAAGGCGTTGCCCCGGCCGCCGGAGTGCTGTCCAATCGCCGGCATGGATCGTCCCGGAGACAGCGACCGCGCCCACGACCCCTATGTCGAGCGGAACGAGACCTACTGGGACCGGGTCGGCGCCGCGGCCCACGGGCCGCTCGCCCGGGCCGCGTGGGCGCGGGACGAGCCCGCCTGGGGTCTGTGGGCCACTCCGGAGTCGGAGGTGTCCGTCCTGCCGGCGACGCTCGCCGGCGCCGACGCCGTCGAACTCGGCTGCGGCACGGCGTACGTCTCGGCCTGGCTGGCGCGCGCGGGCGCGCTGCCGGTCGGCGTGGACGTCTCGGCGGAGCAGCTCGCCACCGCCCGCGCGATGCAGGAGGAGTTCGGCCTCGCCTTTCCGCTGGTGCAGGGCAATGCCGAGCAGGTGCCGTACCCGGACGGCTCGTTCGACTTCGCGATCAGCGAGTTCGGCGCCTCGCTGTGGTGCGATCCCTACGCATGGATCCCGGAGGCGGCGCGGCTGCTGCGGCCCGGCGGCCGGCTCGCGTTCAGCCGTTACTCGCCGACGTACGCCCTGTGCGTGCCGCCCGGCGGGCAGGCGGGGACCACCATGCTGCGCAGCCACTTCGAGCTGGGCAGGCTCGACTGGGGGGAGCGCGTCGAGTTCGTCCTGCCGCACGGGGAGATGCTGCGCCTGCTGCGGAGCTGCGGCTTCGAGGTGGAGGACCTGATCGAGATCCAGGCGCCCGAGCCCGCCCACCGCGACTACGCGGAGGTCTCCGCCGAGTGGGCCAACCAGTGGCCGAGTGAGGAGATCTGGAAGGCGCGCCGCACCGGCTGACGGAGGCCGCCGGGGGCGGTTTCCGCCGGGTTTCGGCCTCCACCGCCCGGGCACGTGTTCGACACCGGTCCAGGACGGAACCGGTACCGGCCGCGCATGGCCAGGACCCGGCCGAAGGAGCAGGAGTGACGCCGATGCACGCCGCCCCCGCACGCCCCGCGACCCCTGCCCACCGCCCGCCCGGCGGCGCCCCGCCGATCGGACGCACCCTCTCGTGCCTGCGCGGCGGAGCGGAGGCGACCGATGCACGATGACGCCATGGACGGCAGCGACGACCGCGCCCGGCGCGACGACCGTGACGAGCGGGAGGACCGTGACGAGCGGGACGGCGCGCACGAGGGCTTCCACGCCGCCCTGCGCGACGAGACGCCGATGGAACGCGCCGACCGCAACTTCGTCGAGCTGCTCCAGGAACTGCGCGTCACCCAGACGGGCGTACAGATCCTCTTCGCGTTCCTCCTCACCCTCGCGTTCAGCGCCCGCTTCCCGTCCCTCGACACCACCCAGCGCGTCACCTACGTGACGACGCTCCTGCTCGCCATGACCGCCACCGTCATGTTCACCGCCCCGCCGCGCTCCACCGGCAGCTCTTCGGCCTGGGCGCCAAACGCACCATCGTGGACACCTCGTCCCGGCTCGCGGGCTACGGCCTGGCGGCGCTCGCCCTGTCGTTCACCGGAGCGCTGCTGCTGGTCGTGGACGTGGTGGCGGGCCGCACGGCGGGCATCATCGTGGCGGTCGGCGCGTTCCTCCTGTGCGGCGCGCTGTGGCTGGTCCTGCCGCAGGCCCTCAGACGCACGGCCGTCGCCCGCTCGCACCCCGCCGGAAAGCCGCCCCGGCGCCGCTGAACCCGGCGTCCGCCGCATCACCGCCGCCCAGCGGGGTACCCGGGGTATTTCACGCCATCGAGGAGCATGCATCCCATCGGGAAGCCGTGAGGAGGCGGAGTCATGAGCCGCTCGCGAGTGGTGATCGTCGGAGCGGGGTTCGCCGGTTATCAGACGGCCAGGACCCTGGCCCGCAAGGCCCGCGACAAACTGGACATCGTCCTGCTGAACCCCACCGACTATTTCCTGTACCTGCCGCTGCTGCCGCAGGTCGCGGCCGGCATCCTGGAGCCGCGCCGCGTCACCGTGTCGCTCACCGGGACCCTGCCGGGCGTGCGGCTCGTGCTGGGGGAGGCACACGGCGTCGACCTGGACACGCGGCGCGTGCGCTACACCGACCCCGAGGACAACGAGGGCGAGCTGGACTACGACACGCTGGTGCTGTCCGTCGGCAGTGTCAGCCGGCTGCTGCCGATCCCCGGCGTCGCCGAGCACGCCCGCGGCTTCCGCGGTCTGCCCGAGGCCCTCTACCTGCGCGACCACATCGTCCGCCAGCTCGAACTCGCGGCCGGCGCGAAGGACGAGGCGGAGGCGCGCGCCCGCAGCAACTTCGTCGTCGTCGGCGCCGGGTACACCGGCACCGAGCTGGCGGCGCACGGCGCGATGTTCGCCGACTCCCTCGCCAAGCGCAATGCGCGCGCCGGCCGGGCCGTGAAGCCGCGCTGGACCCTGCTCGACATCGCGCCCCGCGTCCTGCCCGAGCTGGACGAACGGCTCTCCCGCACCGCCGACCGCGTCCTGCGGCAGCGCGGCGTGGACGTGCGCATGGAGACGTCCGTGAAGGAGGCCCACCACAACGGGGTGGTCCTCACCGACAACTCCGAGGTGGACACGCGCACGCTCATCTGGTGCGTGGGCGTGCGGCCGGACCCGCTGGTCGCCGACGTGGGCCTGCCGACCGAGCGCGGCCGGGTCTGCGTCGACGAGTTCCTGAACGTCCCGGGCCATCCCGAGGTGTTCGCGTGCGGCGACGCGGCGGCCGTCCCGGACCTGACCAAACCCGGGTCGTACACGCCGATGACCGCGCAGCACGCCTGGCGGCACGGCAAGACGGCGGCCCGCAACGTCCTCGCGCACCACGGGGTGGGCGAGCGGCAGCCGTACGTCCACCACGACAAGGGGTTCGTCGTGGACCTGGGCGGCTTCCAGGCCGCGGCCAACCCGATGCACGTGGCGATGTCGGGACCCCTGGCCGGCGCCGTCACGCGCGGCTACCACCTGCTCGCCATGCCGAGCAACCGGGTGCGGGTCGCCGCCGACTGGATCCTGGAGGCGGTCCAGCCGCGGCAGGCCGTCCAGCTCGGGATGGTCAGGTCCGGGTCCGTACCGATCGACACGGCGAGCCCGGAGCTGGCGCGGGTCTTCCGCGACCAGCAGTCGGGCCGTCAGGTGGCCGGCGACGGGGCGGGCCGGGGGCGCGACGCCGCCTGAGCCCGCGCCACGCGCCGGTGCCCGGGTGCCACGGCAGTACGCCGCGGGACCCGGGCACCGGTCCGCCGGGGGTCAGGCGGCCACGCCGTCCACCTCGCGGTCCCAGTGCCGGTGGTTCGCCAGCGCCTCGGTGAACGTCTCGGCGACCTCGGTGGGACCCGCGCCGCCGCCCGCCGACACCACGCCGTGGTCGTCGACCACGCCGTCGCCGTCCTCGGCCAGCCGGACGCCCGGCAGCCGCAGCGTGCGCAGCAGCTCCACGGCGTCCCCGACCGCCGCGACGGTCTTGTTGTGCGCGAACGCCTCGGTGAGGTAGTGGACGGCCCTGCCGTTCGCCGCCAGGGTCCTGACGCTCTCCTCGCCGCCGGCCAGCACCACGCCGTCGTACAGCGTGGACGCCATCGTCGTGAGGGCCTTGTCCGCGGCGACGGTCCCGCCGTCCGCCGTCCTCAGCTCGCCCGGGTGCGGCGCCAGCACCTCGGCGATGACGCCCGCCGCGGTGAGCGTGTCGCGCAGCGCCCGCACGTCGGCCGCGGACACGCCGTCCGCCGCGAGGACGGCGACCTTGCGCGTGGCGGGGCCGAGGCCCTCCTGCCCGGCCATGCTGAGGGCGGGGGAGGAGCGCCCGTGGTTCGGGATCGCGGGGCCGGCCGGCGGGGTCAGCCCGAGCCCCTCGGCCACCCGGGTGGCGAGGTCGTTGTCGATGTGGTTGAGCCGGTCCACCGTCCGCTCGCGGATCTCCCGCGTGTCCACCTTCCCCAGTTCGAAGCGGTAGGCGGCGACGATGTGCTCCTTCTCCCAGTCGGCCATGCTGTTCCAGAACAGCGTCGCCTGGCTGTAGTGGTCGTTGAAACTCTCGCTGCGCTTGCGGATCTTCGCGCCGTCGACGCGCTCCGCATAGTGCAGGTACGCGCCGTGGTCCGGGGAGGCGACGGCCGGGCAGCCGCCGCTGAGGGAGTTCGGGGCGTACGCGGCGCGCGCGGGGTGGATGCGCTGCTGGCCGTAGCCGTCGCGCTGGTTGTTGCGCACGGTCGCGACCGGCCGGTTGACCGGGAGCTGCTCGAAGTTCGGGCCGCCCAGCCGGATGAGCTGGGTGTCGAGGTAGGAGAAGTTCCGGCCCTGGAGCAGCGGGTCGTTGGTGAAGTCGATGCCCGGCACGACGTGCGCGGTGTGGAAGGCGATCTGCTCCGTCTCCGCGAAGAAGTTGTCCGGGTTGCGGTCCAGCGTCATCTTCCCGATCGGCCGGACCGGCACGATCTCCTCGGGGATGATCTTGGTGGGGTCCAGGAGGTCGAAGTCGAACGCGAACTCGTCCTTCTCCGGTACGAGCTGCACGCCCAGCTCGTACTCGGGGAAGTTGCCGGTCTCGATGGCCTCCCACAGGTCGCGCCGGTTGAAGTCCGGGTCCTGCCCGCCGATCTTCTGGCACTCGTCCCACACCAGCGAGTGCGTGCCGAGCAGCGGCTTCCAGTGGAACTTCACGAACGTCCCGCACCCCTGCGCGTCGACGAACCTGAAGGTGTGCACGCCGAAGCCCTGCATCATGCGGTAGCTGCGGGGCAGAGCGCGGTCCGACATGAGCCACAGCACCATGTGCATCGACTCCGGCTGGAGCGACACGAAGTCCCAGAACGTGTCGTGCGCCGACTGGGCCTGCGGGATCTCGTTGTTCGGCTCGGGCTTCACCGCGTGCACGAAGTCGGGGAACTTGATGGCGTCCTGGATGAAGAAGACGGGCATGTTGTTGCCCACCAGGTCGTAGTTGCCCTCGCGGGTGTAGAACTTCGTCGCGAAGCCGCGCACGTCCCTGACCGTGTCGGCGGAGCCGCGCGAGCCCGCCACCGTCGAGAAGCGCACGAAGACCGGCGTGCTGCGGTCCGGGTCCTGCAGGAAGTCCGCCTTCGTGAACTCGGCGAGCGACTCGTACGGCCGGAAGTGGCCGTACGCGCCCGCGCCCCGGGCGTGCACGACCCGTTCGGGGATGCGCTCGTGGTCGAAGTGGGTGATCTTCTCGCGGAAGTGGAAGTCCTCCATCAGCGTCGGGCCGCGCTCGCCCGCGCTCAGCGAGTTGTCCGTGTCGTGGAGCCGGGTCCCGGAGTTCGTCGTCAGGTGGCCGTCCTCGGGACGGTCGCGCAGCGGGTCGAGCTGCTCCTGCTTCTCCGGCGTCCGGCCGCCCTGGTCCTGCTGGGGCATCTGTGTGCCTGTCCTTCCCGTCGCAGGGGCGAAAACCGCCCTCCCGGCTAACCCTGCCCGACAGGAACAAACGTCACAAACCGGCCTGATCCGCATCGGATCCCGCGTCCGGTGCCCCCGTCACCGCCCCCAGGGCCGGCAGCAGCCCGTCCGCCGGGTCCGGCGCCGCCGCCAGCCACCTGCGGCGCACGGCGGCCGCCCGCGCGCCGCGCCCCAGGCACCATGCGAGCCACCCGTCCAGCCGCCGTTCGTCCAGCCGCTCCGCCGGGACGACCGCAGGCCAGCCGCACGCCCGCGCCTGCGCCGTCACCTTCGCGCCGCCGCGCACCGGATCGACCGCCACCGGCGGCACCCCCGCCCGCAGCGCCAGCACCAGGCCGTGCAGCCGGTCCGTCACCACCGCGTCCATGCGCTCCAGGGCGGACAGGAACTGCGCCGGCGTCGCGCACAGCCGTCCGTCGGACGTGTCGAGCCGCGTCTCCAGGACGACCGGCGCGCACCGCGTGTCCGCGAGCCACGCCGTGACCCGCTCCGCGACCTCCCCGTGCGCGCGCCGTGCCCCGTACTCCCGCTGGCCCTGCGTCAGCACCAGACCCACGACGGGCGTGCGCGGCTCGGCCGGTGCCCGCAGCGACAGATCGGCCGCCGGCGCGCGGCCGGCCGCGTCCCGCGCCAGCACCGCGTCGAAACCGGTCACCGCCGGGTCGTCCGGGTCGATCACGGACACGCCGACGGCGACCCGGCGGCACCCGGCGAACCGCTCGTGCAGCCCGGCGACCAGCGGCCCGTGCAGCGGCCCGCACACGAAGACCAGCCGCTCGTAGTCCGCCGGCCGCGCGTCCTCAAGCGCGAGCCCGTCCGGCCGGAACCCGGGACTCCACGCCACGTCGTACGGCACGCCCCGCCCGTCGAGCACCGCGAGGACACGGCGCAGCGCCAGCACGTCACCGGCCGTCGCCTCGCCGTCAAGGAAACTGAACCACCCCGTCACCAGGGTCCGCCCGACCTCGCTCACCATCGCCACCGGGTCCCCGTGCCGCCGCCCGCCAAACGTTTCGGGCCGCCCGCCACGGGCACTCGGCCGCCGTGCCGCACGACCCGCCGATCGCCGTCGTGATCGCGACCCACAACCGTTCCGCCCGGCTCGCCCGCACGCTGGAGCGGCTCACCGCCCTGCCCGAGCGGCCCGAGGTCCTGGTGGTGGACAACGCCTCGACCGACGGCACGCGCGCCATGGTCGCCGACCGCTTCCCCGGCGTCGGGCTGCTCCCGCTGTCCGCGAACGTCGGCCCCCTCGCCCGCAACGCCGGGGTCCGCGCCGTGCACCGGCCCTACGTGGCGTTCTCCGACGACGACTCCTGGTGGGAGCCCGGCGCCCTCGCCGAGGCCGTACGCCTGCTGGACGCCGACCCGCGCATCGGTCTCCTCGCCGCCCGCACCGTCGTCGGCGCCGAACGCACCCCCGACCCGGTCAACTCCGCCCTCGCCGCCTCCCCTCTCACCGGACCCGCGGGACTCCCGGGCCCCCCGGTCCTCGGCTTCCTCGGCTGCGCGGCCATCGCCCGCCGCACCGCCTACCTCGCGGCCGGCGGCTACCACCCGCTGCTGTTCATCGGCGGCGAGGAGACCCTCCTCGCGTACGACATCACCGTCGCCGGGTGGCTCGTCACCTACGCGCCGGAGGTCACCGCCGTCCACGAGCCCGCCGACGACCCGAGGCCCGAGCGCCGCGCCACGGTCCGCCGCGCGCAGAACCTCACCACCTGGCTGCGCCGCCCGCTGCCCGTCGCCCTGCGCGACACCTGGGACCTGGTGCGCGAGGCGCCCACCGACCCCGCCGCGCGCGCCGCCCTCGGCCAGGTCATGCCCCGCCTCCCCGCCGCCTGGCGCGCCCGGCGGCCCCTGCCGCCCGACGTGGAGGCCGACGTCCGCCTGCTGGAGCGCACCCATGCCACGTCCTGACCCGCCGCCCGGGCACGACCCGCGCGTCACCGTCGTCCTGATCACCCACAACCGCCGCGACGAACTCCTGCGCACCCTCGGCCGCCTCACCGCGCTGCCGGAGCGCCCGCGCGTCATCGTCGTGGACAACGGCTCGTCGGACGGCAGCGCGCGGGCCGCCGCCGAGGCCCACCCGGAGGTGCGCGTCCTCACCCCGGGCGCCAACCTCGGTGCGGTCGGCCGCAACCTCGCGCTGCGCGAGGTCACCACCCCGTACACGGCCTTCTGCGACGACGACACCTGGTGGGAGCCCGGGTCCCTGCGCGCCGCCGCCGACCTGCTGGAGTCCCACCCCACCGTCGCCACGGTCACGGCCCGCATCATCGTGGAGCCGGGCGGCACCGACGACCCCATCGTGGAGGAGCTGCGCACCTCGCCGCTGCCCCGGCCCGACCACCTGCCGGGGCCGGCCCTCGGCTCGTTCCTCGCCGGCGCGACCGTCGTCCGTACGGACGCGTTCCGCGCCGCCGGCGGCTTCTCGCCCCGCCTGTGGCTCGGCGGGGAGGAGGAACTGCTCGCCGCCGACCTCATGACGGCCGGGTGGTGGCTCGTCTACGCCGAGGACCTGCGCGTGCACCACGAGCCGTCCGCGCTGCGCGACCCCACGCGCCGCCGCGCGGACGGCATCCGCAACACGCTCTGGTACACGTGGCTCCGCCGCCCGCCCGGCGCCGTCCTGCGCCGTACGGCGCACCTGCTGCGGACCGTCCCGCACGACCGCACCTCCGCCCTCGCGGTGCTGCGGGCCGTGGCGGGCCTGCCGTGGGTCCTGCTGGAGCGCAGGGCCGTCCCCGGCGAGGTGGAGGAGCGGCTGCGCCTGCTGGAGGAGACGCAGCGGACCTCCCGGGCACGCCGCTACGTCGGCTGACGCCCGGCCGCCGCCGCGTCCAGCGCGTCGAGGGCGGCCATGACCTCGGGGGGCGTGATCCGCAGCAGCCGCGGGTCCGGTTCCGCGCCGTGGGCGTCCCCGGGGCGCGCGGTGACCGGCCCCGCGCCGGGGTGCCACAGCACGCGGTGGCGCGGCAGGCCGGGCGGCCCCCACAGCGCGGGGGAGACCGGGCCGAACAGGACGACGGACGGCGTGCCGAGGGCCGTCGCGAGGTGCGCGATGCCCGTGTCGCCCACGACGACGGCCCGCGCCCCCGCGACCAGCGCCATGAGCGTCGGGAACGGCACGCCCGCGAGCACGGCCGTCGCCGGCAGCCCCGCCGCGTCCGCCACGCGGTGGGCCAGCGCCCGTTCGGACGGACCGCCCGTGACGACCACGGTGCGCCCGGCGGCGCGCAGGTCGCGGCCGACGGCGGCGAACCGTTCCGCCGGCCACCGCCGCGCGCCGGCGTCCGCGCCGGGGTGCAGGACGACGGCACCGGGCGCCGGCGACGGCACGGGCGGCGGCGCGATCCGCAGGTCATCGGGGTCCGCCGGGATGCCGTGGTGGACCAGCAGGCGGCACCAGCGCGCCCGTTCGTGCTCGGTCTCGTGCCAGGCGGGGCCGTCCGCCGCCGCGTACGCCAGCAGCCGGCGCGGGCGCAGCGCCCGCAGTGGAGCGGCGCTCTCCGGGCCGCACCCGTGCAGATCGACGGCGCACGCCGGAGGCGCGCCAGTCCAGGGCACGCGCGGAGGGACAGCACGGCCCGGCGCCGCCACCGGCAGCAGACCGTCCACCGCCCCCGTCGCCGCCACCGCGGGCCGCAGCGCCTCCGGCGCGGCCAGCAGCAGCCGGTGCCCGGGGTACGCGCGCCGCAGCCCGCGCAGCGCGGGGACGGCCGTCAGCAGGTCGCCGAGCCCGAGCGCCCGCAGCGCGACGACCGTGGGCGGCCCGGCGGGGGAGGGGACGCTCACCGGCCGGTACGGGCCGCGCGGCGGGCGAGTTCCGTGGTGGAGCGGCCGTCCAGGTACGGCAGGACGAGCGTCTGCCCGCCCCACTCGCGCAGCGCGGCGGCCTCCGGCAGATCGCTGACGCGGTAGTCGCCGCCCTTGACCCAGACGTCGGGACGCAGCTCCCGCAGCAGCGCCTCCGGCGTGTCCTCGCCGAACTCGGCGACCGCGTCAACGCAGCCGAGGCCGCCCAGCACCCGGACGCGGTCGGCGGCCGGGTTCAGCGGACGCCCCGGACCCTTCAGGCGGCGCACGGACGCGTCGGAGTTCACGCACACCACCAGGCAGTCCCCGGTGCGGCGCGCGTTCTCCAGGAACTGGACGTGGCCCGCGTGCAGCAGGTCGAAGCAGCCGCCGGCCGCGACGACCGTCCCGCCGCGCGCCCGCACCTCCTGGATCAGCGCGCGGATGCCCGCCAGGTCGCGCGGCACCCCGCCGCCCGGCGCCAGGGCGCCCGGCCGGGGCGCGCCGCCCTGGTCCGCGAGCCCCGCCACGCCGCCGCCCGCCACGAAGGCGGCGGCGGCCGCCACCGCGCGGCCCACGGCCTCGGACGGCAGCCCGCCGTCGGCCAGCGCGATCGCCGCGGTCGCGGCGAAGCAGTCGCCGGCGCCGCAGGGGTCGCACTCGCCCGCCGCGGCGACCGGCACGTACTGGGGCTCGTCGGAGTCGGCGTGCAGGAGGACCGCGCCGCGCTCGCCCAGCGTCACGGCGACCGACGCGGCCCGCCACCGCTCGGCGAGCAGCGCGCCGCGCAGGGCGTGCCCGCCCAGCGTGCCGTCACCGTCGTCCAGGGCGGCCCCGGGGGCGCGCGGGCAGTGCTCGCGCACGAACCGGCGCGCCTCGTGCTCGTTCGGCGTGACGAGCCGCGCGTGCGGGACCGGGCCGCGCCCGCGCGGATGCGGGTCCCACACGAGGGGCACGCGCCGCGCGGCGTCCGCCAGCGCGTCCCGCACCGCGTCCGCCGCGCCCCGGCCGTAGTCGGCCACCAGGACGGCGCCCGCGCCGGCGAGCGCGGCGCGCACGGCCGGACCCGGCGGCCCGGCCGTGCCGCCGCCCCGGTCCATCCGGACCAGCGGACGGCCGTCCGCCAGCACCCGGGACTTGACCGGCAGCGTGCCGGCCAGCGGAAGCTCCACCAGGCGGACGTGCGGCGCCAGCATCGCGCGGACCGCCTCGCTCGCCGGGTCGGCGCCCAGGGCCGTGACGAGGACGACCTCCCGCCCGTCGCGCGCCGCGAGCAGGGCGGCCAGCCCCGCCCCGCCGGGGCGGCGGCGTTCCGCGCCGACCTCGACGACCGGCACCGGCGCGTCCGGCGCGAGCCGCGTCGCCTCGCCCGTCACGTCCTCGTCCAGCAGCACGTCGCCCACGACGACGAGCGGGCCGCGCGCGCTCACGCCGCGTCCCGCCGGGTCGTCAGCACGGCGGGCGCCGGCGGCGCGTCCGGCGCCTCCGGGCTCGCCGCCCGCGCCTCGGCCGGCGCCTCGGACAGCGCCTCGTCGAACGCCTCGCACACCACGTGCAGCGCCACGAGATGCGTCTCCTGCACGGTCGCGGTGCTCGGCGAGTCCACGCTGAGGACGGAGTCCGCCTGCGCGGCCAGCGGGTTCGGCACCGGGCCGGTCATGGCCCACACCCGTACGCCCGCCTCGCGCGCCGCCGTGGCCGCGCTCAGCAGGTTGTCGCTGCGGCCCGACGTGGACATCAGGACCAGCACGTCGCCCGGCCTGCCGTGGGCGGCGACCTGGCGCGCGAACACGTCGTCGAAACCGTAGTCGTTGCCGATCGCCGTCAGCGCCGAGGTCTCCGCGTGCAGCGAGATCGCCGAGAACGGCCGGCGGTCGGCCGCGTACCGGCCCACCAGCTCCGCCGTCAGGTGCTGGGCCTGCGCCGCGGATCCGCCGTTGCCGGCGGCGAGGAGCCGCCCGCCCGCCGACAGGGCGGACGCGAGGTGCCGGCCCCAGGAGACGGCCCGCGGCAGACCGTCCCCGTCGTCCCGGAAGCCCAGAAGCGCGTCCTGCAGCGACTGGCAGTGCCGCTGCGCGCTGCGCGGTGCGTGCATGGTGTTCCCTCCTGGTGTCCTGAAAGCCTGCGTTGACGGGACGGGTCAGGCCGTACCGCTGACCGGGGCCGGGCTCGGGCTCCGACGGCGGCCCGCGTCGAGCTGCCGGTACACCTCCTCGGTCGCCGCGGCGACCGCCGCCCAGCGGAAGCGGGTGAGGACCCGCCGCCGCCCGGCCGCACCGCGCGCCGCCCGCTCCCGCGGGTCGGCGAGCAGCGCGCCGGCCGCCTCGGCCAGCGCCATCGGCTCGCCCGGCGGCACGAGCCGCCCGGTCGCCGGGTCGGCGACGGTGTCGCGCTGCCCGCCGACCGCGCTCGCGACCACCGGCACCCCGCACGCCATGGCCTCCAGCGGCACGATCCCGAACGGCTCGTAGTCCGCGGGGCACAGCACGAGATCGGCGCCGCGCAGCAGCACCGGCACCTCGTCGCGCGACACGCCGCCGGTGAACCGCACCCGGTCGCCCACGCCGTGCGCCCGCGCCACCGCGCGCAGCCGCCGCACCTCCGGGTCGCGGTCAAGCGCCGCCGGCGGCGGGCCGCCGGCGATGACCAGCTCCGTGTCGGGCAACCGGGCCAGGGCCGCGATCGACAGCTCGGCGCCCTTGCGCGGCACGAGACGCCCGATCTGCAGGACGCGGTGCCGGAACCGCCCGCGCGGCTCGGCCGGACCGACGGGCGTGAACCGTTCCGGATCCACGCCGCACGGCACCACGCTGATCCGGGACGCGGGAAGGCCCATCGCGGTCAGCTCCGCCACCTCGTCGCGGCAGGTCGCCACCGTCCGGTCGGCGCTCAGCCCGACGTACCGCTCCCAGGTGATCCGGTCGGCCGGGCTCGTGTCCGCGGCGCCCTGGTGTCGCCGCTTCACCGTGCCCAGCGCGTGGAACGTGTGCGCGAACGGGATGCCGAGGGACCCGGCGGCCTGCAGCGTCGCGACGCCCGACATCCAGAAGTGCGAGTGCGCCACGTCGGGCGGCGCCTGCGACCACTCCCGCTCAAGGAACGCGCCGAACTGCGCCATGAACGGCAGCAGCCCGTCCTTCGGGACCTGCTCCGGCGGCCCGGCCGGGACGTGCCGCACCGTCACACCGGGTCCCGTGCGCACCGTCAGCGGCAGGTCCGTGGAGTCGCGCCGGGTGTAGACCGTCACGTCGTGGCCGCGCCCGGCCAGTTCCGCGGCGAGCTGCGCGACGTGCACGTTCTGCCCGCCGGCGTCCTCCCCGCCGAGGGCCGCCAGCGGACTGGCGTGCTCGGAGACGAGGGCGATGCCGAGCCCGCCGGTGGCGCGCGGCCCCGGCGCCGGCCTCATCGTCGGCCTCATCAGCGGATCACCTCCTCCATCAGCAGGTCCCAGTCGTCCAGGAAGCGCTTCAGCCCGTAGCGCTCGAGCGCCGCGTGCCGCGCCGCGCGGCCCGCCTCGGCCGCCGCGTCCATGTCCCCGAGGAATCGGGCCGCCGCCCGCTGGAGCACCTCGGGGCGCGTGGAGAGGACACCGGCCTCGGGCGGCACGGCGTCCACCGCCTCCGTGGTGGCGAGCGCGACGACCGGCATGCCGAGGTGCATCGCCTCCACGAGCGAGAGACCGAGGGACGTCCAGCGCACCGGGTGCACGTACACCCGCCGCCGCGCGATCTCCTGGTGCAGCTTCGCCTGCGGCAGGTCGTACGAGCGGCAGCGCGCCCACGGCACGCCCAGCGCCTCGGCGAGTCCCTCCGTCCGCATGCCGAACACGTCGAGCGGCGCGGCCCCCGACAGGCCGGGCAGGAGGTCGGTCCCGGTCGTGCGGCCCCGGCGCAGCGGCTCGTTCACGACGACGGCGCAGCGCTCCAGCTCGCCGGTCCAGCGGTGCCCAGGGTCGACGACGCCGTGCTCGATGACGGTGGTGCGGGTGCGGCCCGCGTCCCAGAAGAGGCGGTTGAAGTGCGTGACGTGCACGAGCGTCAGGTCGTCGCGGTCGGCGAACGGGTGCCGCGTGTCGGGCACGTCGCCGTGCGGCGCGTTGTGCTCCAGGTAGACGGCCGGCACGTCGCGGCCCGGGCGCCGGCCGCCGAGCCAGCGCTCGGCGAGGTCGAGCTCGTGGGGCCGCTGCAGCACGACCAGGTCGACCGGCGCGTCCCGCAGCTCCTCGGGCGGGACCTCCCTGACCGACTCGGGCCAGGGGAACGTCCGCGCCCGCCCCAGCCCGTCCGGGCCCCGGTCCGGCAGCACCGGGACCAGGTAGGAGTGGGTGCCCTGGACGAACGCCGTCGTCCAGGATCCGTGCACGTGCCACAGGAGGATGTTCATGCCACCGCCTTCGGGCCGGCCGGGGCGTCGTGCCGGTGTCCGCCGCCCGTCAGCGCCGTGACGGCGGCCAGCACCTCCCGGTCCGTGATGGAGTCGAGACAGGGATGGCCCGCGACCGGGCACAGGCGCGCCCTGCTGTCGGCGCACGGGCTGTCCTGCCGGCCGAGCCGCAGGTGCGGGACGCGGTAGGGCAGCCACCGGTCCGGGCTCACGACCGGCGCGAACAGGCTGACGATGGGGGTGCCGACGGCCGCGGCCAGGTGGGCGGGTCCCGTGTTGCCGACGACGACGGCGCGTGCGCCCGCCAGTACGCCGGCCAGTTCCGGCAGGCCGGTGCGGCCGCCGAGGTCGAGCGCGTGCCGCCCGGCCACACGGGCCGTCAGCGACGCCTCGTCCGGCCCGCCGGTCACCACGACCCGGTGCCCGGCGTCCGCGAGGGCCGCCACCGCGCGCCGCGCGCGGTCCGGCGTCCAGGTGCGGGCGGGGACGGCCGCGCCGGGATGGACGACGAGGTAGGGGTCGGTCCCGGTCAGGTGCGTCATGTCGGGGCAGCCGCGGACCGCCAGCGCCCCGCCGTCGCCGGGCGGGAGCGCGAATCCGGCCGCCTCGGCGAGTTCCAGGGCGGCGGCGGCCTCGTGCCGGTACGGCGCGCGGCGGTGCCGCAGTTGCAGGAGCGAACCCGGGTAGTGCTCGCTGTCAGCCCCGATCCACGGCACGCCCGCCATCTTCAGCAGCAGCGCGATCGGCAGCGGGCTCTGGTGGTACGAGGCGAGCACCAGCGCGCGGTCGAAGCGGCCGGCGGCCAGCCGGTCCACCAGCGCCAGCAGGTCGGCGCGGTCCGGCTCGGCCGGGGAGAGGCCCACCCACGGGGCGTCGTACACGAGCAGGTCGTCCACGCCCGGCAGCAGCCGCCCGGCCGCCTCGCCGCGCGGGCCGCACAGCAGCGCGGTCGACGACGATCCGGCCGCGACGGCGCGGATCGCGGGGCCGGCGAGCAGGACGTCGCCGGCGCTGTCGAGCCGCACGACCAGCGTGCGGGGCGCCGCGCCGCCGTCGCGCGCGGTCGGTGTCCTGGCCTCGCTCACAGCCGGCACTCCTTCCGCCGTCCCGGGCCGTCCGCGGCCCGGCCGTCCCCGCCCTGGCCGGTGTCCGCGGACGGCGGTCCCCCGCCCGGCCGCAGCAGCAGCGCCACGGCGGCCGGCAGATCGGGTGCGACCAGGGCGGCGGCCGCGATCTCGGCCCGCCGCGTGACCGGCGTCGGCACCAGGACGCCGCGCGCCCCGGCGGCCCCGGCGGCCGCCATGTCGGCGCCGATGTCGCCGACGACCGCCGTACGCCCGGGCCGGACGCCGAGCCGCGCGCACGCCGCCACGACGAGACCGGGCGCCGGCTTGCGGCAGCCGCAGCCGTCGTCGGGGCCGTGCGGGCACACCGCCCACACCGCGAACGGCCCGAGCAGCTCCTCGACGCGCCGCCGCACCGCCTCGACGCCCGGCCGGCCGAACAGGCCGCGCGCCACGCCCGACTGGTTCGTCACGACGCCCAGCGCGACACCGCGCGCCCGCAGCGCGTCCAGCGCCTCGCGCGCGCCCGGGAGGGGCCGCACCAGCGCGGGATCGGCGTTGTACGGCACGTCCTCGACGAGCGTCCCGTCGCGGTCGAACAGCACCGCCTCGGGACACCACGCCGGCAGGGCATCCCGCCCGGACCGCGCGGGGGCCTCCCCGGTCGGTCGCTGCGGCAGGAGCCACGGTCGATCAGTCATGAACGAGTGAGTTGCCCGAATTCGCAGGATCAAACGGTTTTGGACGCACTCGGTAGCGAACGACCGCTCTGAGCCAATGTGCGGTGGCCACCGGCGGGATCAGGACACTCGTCACCGCCATCCGGCGTACCTCGTCCCGCGTCCTCGGCCCCGGCAGGATCCGCGCGGCGGCGAACTCCGCCGTGCCCGCGAGCCACACAGCGCCCCAGCCGAGCGCCGCCCACGGCCTGCGCCGGGCCGCCGACGCGGTGGCCAGCAGCCCCGCCGCCGTCACCGCGACATGCCGGGGCAGCCGCCCGCGCGGCGCGCCCGCGCGCGCCCACCAGCCGGGGCCGTGCAGCCGGTTCATGAGGACGTCGTCGGCGTTGCCCGCCTGCGTGCGCACCGACACCCAGTCGTCCGCCGGGCGCACCGGGTGCGTCGTGCGGCGCTCCCCGATGGTGAGGGACCAGCCCGCGTCGCGCACCCGCAGCGCCAGGTCGGCGTCCTCGCGGAACGCGCGGGGGAACCGTTCGTCGAAGCCCCCCACATCGGCCAGCGCCGCCCTGCGGTACGCCATGTCGGCGGTGATCCACTGCGCCGTCGCGAGCCCGGCCGTGGTGCGCTCCCAGTCCGTGGGGCGCCGGTCGGCGGGCAGCGGCACGGTGATCCGCGCCTGCACGCCGGCCGTGTCGGGCGCGGCGTGCGTCAGGTCGCGGACCAGCGCCGGCGCCCACCCCGGCCCCGGCACCACATCGTCGTCGAGGAACACCACCCACGGCGTGTCCGTGGCGCGCCAGCCCGTGTTCCGCGCCGCCGCCGGTCCCGCGCCGCGCCCCGGCACCACCTCGACGCGGTCGCGCAGCGCGTCCGGCACGACGGCGGGCAGCGGCGTCGGGTCGTGCGGCGGCCGGTCGTCCACCAGCACGATCCGCTCGGGTCTCGGCCCGGTGCCGGCGGCGAGGGTGGCGAGCAGCAGGTTGAGGCTCGGCCGGCCCACGGTCGGGACGACGACGGCGAATGCGGCGGACGCCGGTACGCTCACGGTTCTCTCTCCTCCTCCGGCTCAGCGCCGCGCGTACAGACCGGCGCGGCGCACGACGAACGGGCCGATCGCCAGCAGGTCGACCGGGGCCGACCCGAAGCACTCCAGCGCGTCCCTGGGGTCGTCCACCATGGGACGGCCCGCCGTGTTGAGGCTCGTGTTGACGACCACGGGCAGCCCGGTCAGCTCCTCGAAGCGCGTCAGCATCCGGGCCACCAGCGGCTCGCGGTCGGCCGACACGGTCTGGATGCGCGCGGTCCCGTCCACGTGCACGACCGCCGGGATGCGGTCGCGCCACTCGGGCCGCACGTCGTGCACGAACAGCATGTACGGGCTGGGCAGCGGCCCTTCGAACAGGTCGGCGGCCCGCTCGGCCAGCACCATCGGCGCGACCGGCCGGAACTGCTCGCGGCCCTTGATGTCGTTGAGCCGCTCCAGGTTCCCCGAACGGCCGGGGTGCGCCAGCAGCGACCGGTGCCCGAGGGCGCGCGGCCCGTACTCGGCGCGGCCCTGGAACCAGGCCACCACGGCGTTCTCCGCGAGCGCCCCCGCGACCTCGGCGGCCACGTCCTGCGGCCGTTCGAACGGGACGGCCGCCGTCTTCAGCCACGCCTCGAGCTCCGCGTCCGACCAGCCGCGCCCGAGGTCGGCGCCCTCCTGCGGCGCGACCGGCGCGGTGTCGGCCTCGGCCGCGTGCAGCAGCGCGCCGCCGAGCGCCGTTCCCGCGTCGCCGGCCGCCGGCTGGACCCACACGTGCCGGAACGGCCCCTCGCGGGCGATCCGGGAGTTCGCGACGCAGTTGAGCGCCACGCCGCCGGCCATCGCGAGGACGTCGTCGCCGGTGCGGCCGTGCAGCCAGCGCACCATGTCGAGGAGCGTCTCCTCAAGACATGCCTGCGCGCCGGCGGCGAGGTCGGCGTGCTCCTGCGTCCACGCCTGGCCGGGGCGCAGCCTCGGGCACAGCTCCGACCAGGGCACCCCATGGGCGCGGAACCCGCCGTCGCCCGTCGAGTGCACGTACTTCCGCAGCTCGGGCAGCATGCGCGGGGTGCCGTAGGACGCCATGGCCATGACCTTGTACTCGTCGCTGGAGCGGAGGAAGCCGAGGTGCTCCGTCAGCTCCTCGTACACGAGCCCGAGGGAGTCGGGGAGTTCCTGGCCGCGCAGTGGTTCGAGGCCGTCGCCGGTCCGGCGGGCCGCGAGGTGGGACGCGGACTCGCCGCGCCCGTCGAGGACGAGGACGGACGCCCGCTCCGCGTCCGGTGCCGCGTACACCGCTGACGCGGCGTGCGCCATGTGGTGCGGCACGAACCGCACCCGCGACGGGTCGAGCCCCGGGAGCGCGGTGGCGAGGAACGACGGCGCCTCGCGCGCGTAGGTGAGGCGCAGCCCGTCCCACGGGTCGTCGAGGCCCATCGCGTCCGCCGGCCGGGCGAGCGCGGGGTCGAAGGAGTACGTCACCGCGTCCAGGTCCTCCGGCCGCAGCCCCGCCTGGCCGAGGCACCACGCGGCGGCCTGCTCGGGCAGCTCCCAGGCGGCGAACGGTACCGGCCGCTTGCCGTGCTTGCGGCGGGAGAACCGTTCCTCCTCGGCGGCGGCGACGATCCTGCCGTCCACGACGAGGGCCGCCGCCGGGTCGTGGAAGAGGGCGTTGATACCGAGTACGCGCATGGTGGCCTCCGGAGCGGGCGGGGCGGGCGGTGGGGGGCGTGGGTCAGGCGGCCTTCGGGACGCCGTCGCGCCCGGCGGTGTCAGCGCGGGCCGGCGCGGCGGCGTCCGCCTCCTGCTCGCGGAACCAGGCGATGGTGCGCGCGAGCCCCTCGGCGGCGCGGACGCGCGGCTCCCAGCCGAGCCGTTCGCGGGCGAGCGCGATGTCCGGGCAGCGCACGGTCGGGTCGTCCTCGGGCCGCTCGATGTACCGGACGGTGGAGCGCGACCCGGCGAGCCGGATGACGGTCCTGGCGAGGTCGACCATGGTGATCTCGTCGGGGTTGCCGATGTTGACCGGGCCGCGCAGCCCGGCCGCTCCGGCCATCGCCAGCACACCGCGCACCGTGTCGTCCACATAGGTGAGGGAGCGCGTCTGCCGCCCGTCGCCGGCCACCGTCAGCGGCTCGCCGGCGAGGGCCTGGCGGATGAACGTCGGGACCGCCCGGCCGTCGTGCCCGCGCATCCGCGACCCGTAGGTGTTGAACAACCGCACGATGCCGGCGTCCGTGCCGTTCGCCTGCGCCTCGGCCATGGTCAGCGCCTCGCCGAACCGTTTCGCCTCGTCGTAGACGCTGCGCGGCCCGACCGGGTTCACATGGCCCCAGTACGTCTCCGGCTGCGGGTGCTCGCGCGGGTCGCCGTACACCTCGGAGGTGGATGCCAGCACGAACCTGGCGCCGTGCCGCCGCGCGAGCGCGAGGGCGTTGCGTGTGCCGAGGCTGCCGGTCTCCAGCGTGTGGACGGGCAGCCGCAGGTAGTCGGCGGGGGAGGCGGGAGACGCGAAGTGCAGCACCAGGTCGGCCTGCGGCGTCACGTCGAACGGCTCCCGCACGTCCGCCTCGACCATCGTGAACCCCGGGCGGCCTTCCAGGTGGGTCACGTTGCGGGGATCGGCCGTACTCAGGTCGTCCACGCACGTGACGGCCGTGCCGCGGTCGAGCAGTTCCGCGCACAGATGTGACCCGACGAAGCCGGCTCCGCCGGTGACGACCGCGTGCTGGTACCGCATGTGCTGCCACTCCCTCACTGCGACGTGCCGTGCGTCACCGTTCCTGGCTGTCCGTACTCGTTCCCGGACCGGCGACCCGCTCCAAGTACCCGTCGAAAAATGGGGCAAACGGTGTGTCGCGCTCACCCGTCCGGGTACCTGGAGGGTTCTCGGCCCGGCTCCGACGAGAAGGAGAAGCCATGCGCGTCGTGGTGGTGGGGGCGACCGGCAATGTCGGCAGCGCCCTGGTCCGCGCCCTCGCCGGGGAACCGGCCGTCACGTCCGTCCTCGGTCTCGCCCGCCGCATCCCCGACTGGCATGTCGCCAAGACCTCCTGGGCCTCGGTCGACCTGCGCGCCGGCGGGCGGGCCGAGGCGGACCTCACGCGGCACTTCCGCGACGCGGACGCCGTCGTGCACCTGGGCTGGCTGATCCAGCCCACCCGCGACCCGCTCATGACCTGGCAGGCGAACGCCCTCGGCAGCACCGCCGTCCTGAACGCGGTGGCCGCCGCCCGCGTGCCCGCGCTGCTGTACTCGTCGTCCATCGCCGCGTACTCGCCGGGCCCGAAGGACCGGGCCGTCGGCGAGGACTGGCCGACGCACGGCTGGCCGCAGGCCGCCTACAGCCACGAGAAGGCGTACGTGGAGCGGCTGCTCGACGTGTTCGAGTACGAGCACCCGTCGGTGCGCGTCGTCCGGATGCGGCCAGGCTTCATCTTCTCGCGGCACGCGGCGGCGGCGCAGCGGCGGCTCTTCATCGGCCCGCTGCTCTTCGGCCCGATGGTGCGTCCTGAGCTGAGCCCGGTCATGCCCGACGTACGCGGCCTGCGGTTCCAGGTCGTGCGCACGAGCGACGTGGCCGAGGCGTTCCGGCTCGGCGTCACCGAGCCCGTGCGCGGCGCGTTCAACCTGGCCGCCGACCCCGTCGTCGACGCGGAGCTGCTCGGCCGCCTGTTCGACGCCCGGCCGGTGCGGCTGCCGCGCCCCCTGCTGCGGGCCGCCCTGGCCACGGCCTGGCGCGCCCGCCTCACACCGGCGTCGCCGCAGCTCTTCGACGCGTTCATGCGGCTGCCGGTCATGGACTGCTCCCGCGCGGCCGACGTCCTCGGCTGGCGCCCCCGGTACAGCGCCGAGGACGCGCTGCTCGAACTCGTCGAGGCCCTGCGCGACGGCGCGGGCCACCGTACGCCGCCGCTGGTCCCGAGGCTCCCCGCGGGCGGGCGGCTGCGGGAGCTGGCCACCGGCGTGGGCCGCCGACCCTGACACCCCGCCATCCGGCACCTACCCCAGGAAAGGGATGACTCCACCCCATGAGCCAGACAGTCGCCGACCACCTCCTCGCCCGGCTCCGTGAGTGGGACGTCGAGGTGGTGTTCGGTTACCCGGGCGACGGCATCAACGGACTCCTCGCCGCCTGGGGAAGGGCCGACGACCGGCCCCGGTTCGTCCAGGCGCGGCACGAGGAGATGGCCGC
Source organism: Streptomyces sp. RFCAC02 (assembly GCF_004193175.1). Classification (NCBI taxonomy): domain Bacteria; kingdom Bacillati; phylum Actinomycetota; class Actinomycetes; order Kitasatosporales; family Streptomycetaceae; genus Streptomyces; species Streptomyces sp. RFCAC02. Next base: position 5,421,253 of record NZ_SAUH01000001.1, read on the forward strand.
GTTCCAGGCGGTCGGGTACGCCAAGTTCACCGACCGCGTCGGCGTCTGCGCCGCGACCTCGGGACCCGGCGCGATCCACCTCCTGAACGGCCTGTACGACGCGAAGCTCGACCACGTGCCGGTGGTGGCCGTCGTCGGGCAGACCAACCGCAGCGCGATGGGCGGCTCCTACCAGCAGGAGGTCGACCTCCACGCGCTCTTCAAGGACGTGGCGTGCTTCCTGGAGACGGTCAACGTCCCCGAGCAGTTGCCGAACGTCCTCGACCGCGCGATGCGCACCGCACGCGCGCGCCGCGCCCCCGCCGTCCTCGTCGTCCCCGCCGACGTGCAGCTCCTGTCCTACGAGGCGCCGGGGCACGAGTTCAAGATGGTGCCGTCCAGCCTCGGCCTCCAGGAGTGGAGCACCGTCCCCGACGAGGACGCGCTGCGGCGGGCGGCCGAGGTGGTCAACGCGGGCGAGAAGGTCGCGATCCTCGTCGGCCAGGGCGCGGCGGGCGCCCGCGCCGAGGTGGAACGGCTCGCGGAACTCACCGGCGGCGGCGTCGCGAAGGCCCTCCTCGGCAAGGACGTGCTGCCCGACACGCTGCCGTACGTCACCGGGAGCATCGGGCTCCTCGGGACGCGCCCGAGCTACGAGCTGATGCGTGACTGCGACACGCTGATCGCCATCGGGACGAGCTTCCCCTACACCCAGTTCCTCCCGGAGTTCGGACAGGCGCGGGCCGTCCAGATCGACGTGGACCCGGGGATGATCGGTATGCGCTACCCGTTCGAGGTCAACCTCGTCGGGGACGCGGGCGCCGCGCTGCGCGGCCTGCTGCCGCTCATCGAGGAGAAGCAGGGCGCGGCCGAGCGGCACGAGAAGATCGGCAAGTCCGTCCTGCGGTGGTGGGAGGTCCTGGCCCGCGAGGCCGAGCTGGTGTCCGCCGACCCGATCAACCCCCAGTACGTCGCGCACACCCTCGACCCGCTGCTGCCGGACGACACGATCCTCGCCGTCGACTCGGCGTCCGTCACCAACTGGTACGCGCGCCACATCACGATGCGGGGCACGATGCGCGGCTCGGTGTCGGGGACGCTCGCCACGATGGGCTGCGCCGTGCCGTACGCGATCGGTGCCAAGTTCGCGCACCCGGACCGGCCCGTCGTGGCGCTGGTGGGCGACGGCGCGATGCAGATGAACGGCATGGCCGAGCTGATCACCGCGGCCCGCTACCACGAGCGCTGGCAGGACCCGCGGCTCGTCGTCGGCGTGTGGAACAACCGCGACCTGAACCAGGTCACCTGGGAGATGCGGGCCATGTCGGGCGCGCCGCAGTTCCAGCCGTCGCAGGAGCTTCCCGACGTGTCGGTGGCGGCGTTCGCCCGCTCCATCGGCCTGCACGGGGTGCGGGTGGAGAAGCCCGAGGACGTGACGGAGGCGTGGCGCGAGGCCCTGGCGGCGGACCGCCCCGCGGTCGTCGAGTTCCTGACCGACCCGTCGGTGCCGCCGATCCCGCCGTCCGCGACGTGGGAGCAGATGGAGTCCACGGCGAAGGCGCTGCTGAAGGGCGACCCGGAACGCGGCGCGATCATCGCGCGCGGCGTGAAGACGAAGCTCCAGGAGTACCTGGCGGGCGGGGAACCGAAGTTCACCCACGACCGCTGACGGCCGTGGCGAGGCGGCTGAGGGTACGGGCGGCCGGCTCCTCGCGGGCCCGGCGGTGACCCGTACCCGCCCACAAGTGGATCACGGCGGTGTCGCCCGCGGCGGTGGCCGCCCTGCGCAGCGGGCCGGTGAGGTGGTGGAGAGCGGGATAGCCGAGCGGAGCGAGCGCCCCGTAGGTGTCGGTGAAGCGGTTGCGCAGGGCACGGGCGGGGCGGCCGGTGAAGGCCCGGGTCAGCGTGGTCTCCGTGAACGCCGGGTCGGCGACGGCCGCCTTGTGGGGTGCCGACGCGCCGCTCTCGTGGGTGCGCAACAGGACGGTGCCGACCATGGCGGCGCGGGCTCCGGCACGGAGCGCGGCCGCCGTGTCCTGCGGGGTGGCGATGCCGCCGGCGGCGATCACGGGCAGCGGGACGGCGCGTCGTACGTCGGCGACCAGGTCGGGCAGGGGCACCGGCGCCTGCGGCCGGCCGGGGGTGAGGGTGGCGGAGTGGCCGCCGGCCGCCGCGGCCTGGACGATCAGCAGGTCCGCCCCGGTCTCCGCGGCGGCGAGCGCCTCGCCGGGGCCGGTGACGCTCTGGGCGACGAGGCTGCCCGCGTCCTGGAGCGCCCGGACGGTGTCCGCGCCGGGGAGACCGAACGTGAAGGAGACGACGGGCACGGGGTCCGCCAGCAGGAGGCCGAGCTTGTCCGTCCAGGCGTCGTCCCCGTCCTCGGGCGGGTCGGCGGGCAGGGCCACGCCGTGACGCTCCGCCTCGGGCCGTAGCGCGCGGGCGTAGGAGCGGTAGGCGTCCGGTGCGACGGGGACGGGGTTCGGGGCGAAGAGGTTGACGCCGAACGGCACGCCGCTCGCGCGGACCGCGGCGATCCGGGCGGCGAGGTCCGCGGCGGTCAGGTACCCGCCGGCGAGGAACCCGAGCCCTCCGGCGTCGGCCGCGGCCCGGACGAGGGCCGGGGTGGTGGGGCCGCCGGCCATCGGGGCGGCCCACACGGGCAGATCGGTGTCGAGGACGGACAGGTCACCGGGCATGGCACGGCTCCGGGCGGTCGGGCGGCGTGACGCGGCAAGGATATGCAGCGGCCGGCCGCTGCACATCCGGCAGGCCTCCCGACGCTACAGCGGAAAGCGCTCCGCTATCGTGGAGCGCATGAGTGGCGCCGGTACGTTCTCCAGCGGTCTGTCCATGGCCGGGCTGGGGGCCAGGATCCGGGGCGAGCGACGCGCCCGGAGCATCAGTCTTGAGCGGCTCGCCGAGCTGAGCGGCGTGAGCCGGAGCATGGTGTCCGAGGTGGAACGCGGCACGAAGACGCCGAGCGTCCTGGTGCTCGACCGCCTGGCGACCGCCCTGGGCACCTCGATCGCCCGGCTCCTGGACGAACCGGCGCGCCCCGGCGTGGTCGTCCTGGCCGGGGACCGGCAGCGGGTGGTACGGGACCCCGCCGGATGGGAGCGGCGGATCCTCTCCCCGGTCCTGCCCGGCGTCGAGTTCGAGTTCATGCGCACCACCCTCGGACCGGGCGTGGACGCCGGAGAGTTCTCCCCGCACGCGCCCGGGTCGCACGAGTACGTGGCGGTGGAACAGGGGTGCCTGCGCCTGACCGTCGAGGGTGTCGCCCACCGGCTCCGGGACGGGGACGCGGCCTGTTTCCCCGGCGACCGCCGGCATGCCTTCGCCAATGAATCCGCCGACCCGTGCGTCTACTACCTGGCCATGACGCTCGCCCCGGCGGTCGATTCCCCGCTCCATCGCACGCCGGGAGGGCACGATGCGTGACCTGAGAACAGCGGCCCGTTCGGCCGCGGACCTCGCCGCCGAACACCTGACGGGCGTGGCCGGCGGGCCGGTGCGGCGCCCGGTGTCCGAGGCGGACCGCGCGTGGCTCACCCGCCAGCCACTGCCCCGCGACGGCCGCCCGCTTGCGGACCTGCTGGACGAGGTGCGCGACCGGATGCTGCCCTACCCCATGGGCAACGGACACCCCCGGTTCTTCGGCTGGGTCAACTCCCCGCCGTCCCCCGCCGGCGTCCTGGTGGCCCCCCTGGCCGCGGCCATGAACCCGAGCTGCGCCGGCGGGGACCACGCGGGCGTCCTGCTGGAGCGCACCGCCGTACGGTGGCTCGCGGAACTGGTGGGGTTCCCCCACCGCCCCGGAGCCGGCCTGCTGACCAGCGGGGCCTCCATGGCCACCGTCACGGCCCTGGCCACGGCCCGCCAGCGGGCGTTCCGCGACCAGGGCCACGACGTGCGCGAGACCGGCCTGTACGGGCACCGCCCGATGGCCCTCTACGCGTCCGCCGAGGCGCACAGCTGCCTGCGCAAGGCCGCGGAACTCCTCGGCCTCGGCACCCGGTACCTCCGCACCGTCCCGGTCGACCCGTCCTGCCGCATGGACACCGGCGGACTGCGCCGGCTGATCGAGGCCGACCGGCGGGCCGGGATACGCCCGTTCCTCGTCGCCGCCAGCGCGGGCACGGTCAACACCGGGGCGGTCGACCCCCTGGACGACATCGCCGGGATCGCCCGCGAGCACGGACTGTGGTTCCACATCGACGGCGCCTACGGCGCGCTCGGTGTCCTCGCCGACGACGCCGCCCCCGCGTACGCCGGGATGGAGCGCGCCGACTCGCTGGCCCTCGACCCGCACAAGTGGCTCGGCGTCCCCGTCGACGCGGGCTGCGTCCTCTTCCGCGAACCGGCGGGACCGCGCGACGCCTTCAGCCTGGTCCCCCCGTACCTGCGCGACGAGGACGCCGGGGAGCTGGGCTGGTTCTCCGAGTACGGCCCCGAACAGACCCGCCCGTTCCGTGCGCTGCGCGTGTGGGCCACGATCGCCCACCTCGGCCGGGCCGGCATCGTCCGCCTGGTACGGCACACCACCGGGCTGGCGCGGACGCTGGCCGGGATGATCGAGGATGCCGACGACTTCGAGCTGCTCGCCCCGGTGGTCACGTCCATCACCGCCTTCCGCCACCGCCCCCCGGGCCTCGGCGCGGAGGGCGCGGAAGCGCTCAACGAGGCGCTACCGGCCGCCGTGCAGCGCCGCGGGCACGCGTTCCTCACCGGCACGCGGATCTCGGGCGCCGCCGCGCTGCGCGCCTGCGTACTCCACCCGGAGACCACGCCGGAGGACCTCCCCGTCCTGCTCGACGAGATCCGGGCCGCGGCGCGGGAGATCACCTCATGAGTCCGCGCTGCCTGGTCGTCGACCTCGGCGGCGTGCTGTTCCGCTTCGACCACGCCCATCGCCTGCGGCGCCTGGCCGACGTCCTCGCGCGCCCTGCGGACCGCGTCGACGCGCTGCTGTGGCGATCCGGGTTCGGCGCCGACTGCGACACGGGGACGTACCCGGACACGGCGGAGATCCGGGACCGCGTCCGGGACGTCACCGGGTTCACCGGCGCGGACGACGACCTCGACGCCGCCTGGTGCAGCGCCTTCCGGCCCGACCGAGCCGTCCTGGATACCCTCGAACGCCACCGCGGCTCCCGGACTCTCGCGCTGCTCACCAACAACGGCCCCCTGGAGCAGGAGGTGCTGCTCCGGCTGTACCCCACGATGTTCGACCGTTTCGACCACCTGCTGTTCAGCCACCGCCTCGGCCACCGGAAACCCGCCCCGGCCGCCTTCGGCGCGGCCGGGAAACACCTCGGCGCCCGTCCCGGCGAGATCCTGTTCATCGACGACAGCGCCGCCAACACCGACGCGGCGCGCGCCGCCGGCTGGACCGCCCTCCGTTTCCGCAGCGCGGAGACCCTCGACCGGGACCTGCGCTCCCGCCTGCGGTGACGTCACGCGCGACGGCGGACCCCGTCCGCCCGCCCCCGGCCGTTTGGCCGTGGGCGGGCCGGGAACTCCGGGGGCGTGCGGGTGCCGCCGTGGGACGACGGGAGGTGAGGCGGTGGACAGCCGGGTGAGTGTCGTCATCGCCACGCGTGACCGGCGTGACCAGCTCCTGCGCACGCTGCGGCGGCTCGGCGCGCTGCCCGAGCGGCCGCCCGTCATCGTCGTGGACAACGGCTCCCGCGACGGCACGCCCGACGCCGTAGCGGCCGCCTTCCCCGGCGTCCGGCTCGTCCGGCTGGGGCGCAACCACGGCGCGTGCGCCCGCAACACCGGGGTGCGCCTCGCCCGTACGCCGTACGTGGCGTTCAGCGACGACGACTCCTGGTGGGAGGCGGGCGCCCTCCGGGAGGCCGGCGGCACCTTCGACCGCTTCCCCGGCCTCGGGCTGCTCGTCGCCCGCGTCCTCATCGGCGACGGCGCGGACCACGTGTCCCGCAAGATGGCCGCCGCACCCCTCGGCCGGCCGCCGGAGCTGCCGGGACCCGCCGTCCTCGGCTTCCCCGCCTGCGCCGCCGTCGTGCGGCGCGACGCCTTCATCGCCGCCGGCGGCTTCGACGACCTGCTGTTCTTCGGCGGCGAGGAGAGCCTCCTCGCCCTCGACCTGGCCGCCGCCGGCTGGGGCACCGCCTACGTGCCCGCCGTGACCGCCCGGCACGCCCCGGACGGGCACCGGCCCCTCGCCCCCGCGCGCTGGGCACTGCACCGGCGCAACGACCTCCTGGTCCGCTGGATGCGCCTGCCCCTCGCGGACGCCGCCCGCCGCACCGGAGGGCTCGCCGCCCAGGCCACGCACAACCGTGCCGCCGCCCGGGCGCTCGCCGGCCTGCTGCGCCGCCTCCCCGAGGCCGTACGCCGCCGCAGGCCCGTCCCGCCCCGGCTGGTGCGGCAGCTCCGGGTCCTCGGCGAACTCGGCGGCTGACCGGCCCGCGCCGCGTCAGAGGTGGGAGAGCGTGAAGGACACCAGGAAGCCGCACACCGTGATCAACCCGATCGCCAGTTGGGCGTCCTCGAAGGCCTCGGGGATCATCGTGTCGGCGACCATGGCGAGGATCGCGCCCGCCGCCACCGCCGTGACGGCCGCCACCACCGCGTCGGGCGCGCCGCCCACGACCGCGCAGCCGAGGACGGCGGCCACCGTCCCCGCGGCCGCGATGGCGCCCCACACGCCGAAGACGTAGCCGGGCCGCCGGCCAGCGCGGCGCATGCCGGCGGAGCTGGACAGCCCCTCGGGCACATTGCTGATGAACACGGCGGCCACCGTCACGAGGCTCACCGCGCCGCCGTCCGCGAGACCCACCCCGATCACCGCCGACTCGGGCACCCCGTCCAGCAGCGCCCCGAGGGCCAGGGCGAGGCCCGACCCCTCGTGCTCGCGCTCCGACGGCTGCTGCCCGCCCGACCGCTTGCGGTGCCGCGCGCCGCGGCGGGCGAGCCACACGTTCCCGCCGGTGTAGGCGAGGGCGCCGCAGACCGTACCGACGGCGGCCGGCACGAGACCGCCCTGGTCGTACGCCTCGCCCACCAGCTCGAACGAGACCGCCGACAGCAGCACGCCGGCGCCGAACGCCATCACCGCCGCCACGACCCGGCGCGGCACCCGCACCGTGTAGCCCACGGCCGCGCCGACGAGCAGGGCCGCTCCGGCCACGAACCCCCACAGTCCGGACTCGAACACCGGGCTCACGGGTACGCCCCGGCGTCCTCCGCCAGCACAGCACGCATCGTCCCGCTCCTTCCGCCGCCCGTACGACCGACGTCTACCCGGTGTCCCAGTCGTAGCACGCGACTCGGACATCACGGGCCGTCAGCGCGGCCGGGCGGCGGCGGACCGCCGGGCGGGCGTCAGGCGTCGGTGGACGTGAACCGCGTGTGGGCCAGCACCAGCGCGCCGACCGAGATGACGGCGAGTACGGCCAGGTACGGCCAGCCGGTCGCCGTCTGGTCGTCGCCCATCGGGGTGCGGAACATCTGCGCGAGCCCGTTGACGAGCGACACGTCGATCAGCGTCTGGCGCAGGTCCTGCAGGCTCTCGCCGAACATGAACAGGCTCACCACCAGCGGCAGCAGCACGACCCCGAACATCGTCGTGATCGCGCCGGCCGAGTGCCGCAGCATCGTCCCGACGGCGAGCCCCAGCACACCGAGCAGCGACACGAACAGCGCCGCGCCCACCGTCGCGCCCATCCAGTGCCCGCCGGTCGCGACGATCTCGCCGTTCTCGACGGACGACTCCATGAGTTCGTCCACGCCCCACTCGGGGACGGTCTGTCCGCCGAGCATCGAACTCTGCACCAGCGCCGTGAGGACGCACGTGACGAGCGTCAGGACGAACGACAGCCGAAGAAGACCACGGTCTTCGCGAGCAGCACGCGGCCCCGGTTCGGGCAGGCGGTCAGGGTCGTGCGGATCATCCCGGTGCTGTACTCGGAGGTGATGACGAGCACGCCCAGCGGGATCACGCACAACTGCCCGAAGATCAGGCCGAACAGGCCGCCGGACAGCAGCGGCATCCCCACGTAGTCGTCACCGCTCTGCGTGGCCGCGTACAGCAGGCCGATGCCGAAGGTCAGGATGAACAGCAGGGCGAGCGTCCACACAGTGGAGCGCACGGTGCGGATCTTCGTCCACTCCGACCGCACGGCGTCGCCGAAACCCGCCGTGTGCTGAGGCAGCGGCGACCCGTAGCCGGGCGCCATCTGCTGCGGCGGCACGTGCGGACCGGCCTGCGGGGGGTACGGCGCGCCCGGCGCGGGAGAGGGGGCGTACGGCTGCGACGCGGGCATCGGGGGAGGCGTGCTCATCGGACATCCTGGGTGTTCGGAACGGCGGGCGTGGGGGCGTACGGGGCGGCCGGGGCGCCGTGCGGGGACGGCGGCGCGTACGGTCCCTGCGGCGGGGCGCCGTGGGGCGGCTGCTGCGCCGGCGGACCCTGGGGTCCGGCGCCCGCCGCCATCCGGTAGTCGACCGCACCCTGCGTCATCCGCATGTACGCCTCCTCCAGCGACGCGTGGTGCGGCGACAGCTCCCACAGCCGCGCCTCCGCGTCGTGCGCGAGGTCGCTGATCCTCGGCAGCGGCAGCCCGGTCACGCGCAGCGCCCCGTCCTGCTCGGCGACGATCTGCGCGCCGGCCGCCCGCAGCGCCCCGGTGAGGGCCTCGCGCTCCCGGTCGAGACCGTCGGCGACCCGCACCCGGGCGAAGTCCGAGGCGTTGTGCGCGATGAACTCGCGCACCGGCTGGTCCGCCATGAGCTGCCCGCGCCCGATGACGATCAGGTGGTCCGCCGTCTGCGCCATCTCGCTCATCAGGTGGCTGGAGACGAACACCGTCCGACCCTGCGCCGCGAGCCCCCGCATCAGGCCGCGGACCCACAGGATGCCCTCCGGGTCGAGGCCGTTCACCGGCTCGTCGAACAGCAGCACCGGCGGGTCGCCGAGCAGCGCGGCGGCGATGCCGAGGCGCTGGCCCATGCCGAGCGAGAAGCCCTTCGACCGCTTGTCCGCCACGCTCTGCAGCCCGACCATGGCCAGGACCTCGTCCACCCGGCGGTCCGGTATGCCGGCGAGCCGGGCGAGGCACGTCAGGTGCGCGCGGGCGCTGCGTCCGCCGTGCTTCGCGTTGGCGTCCAGCAGGGCCCCGACGGTGCGCGGCGCGTTCGGCAGCGAGCGGAACGGGTGGCCTGCGACCGTCACACTGCCCGCGGTCGGCCGGTCCAGGCCGAGGATCATCCGCATGGTGGTGGACTTCCCCGCGCCGTTCGGGCCGAGGAACCCGGTCACCTTGCCGGGCTGGAGCCGGAACGACAGGTTGTACACGGCCGTCTTCGAGCCGTAGCTCTTGGTCAGGCCGACCGCTTCGATCATGTCCATACTCCGTGCAACCGGGAACGCGCGAAAACACCGACTCTAGGAGTCGCCGGGGTCGGCCGGATCGCTGTTTCGTCCCAGGCGTGTAACCGCTGGTCGCGCCGGGTGTCTCAGGCCGGGCCGACGGCCAGGCGCAGCCCGAAGTGGTCGATCGTCGGCGGCACCGGCGCGTCCGCGCGCGGAGCGCCGGGGGAGAGGACGGCGTACGCGCGGTCGGCGATGAGCGCGGCGAGCCAGGCGGTGGCGGTCAGCAGGACGACGTTCTCGCCCGGGCACACGCCGGGGCCGCCGCTGAACGGGACCAGGGCGGGGTCGCGTTCCGCCCGGCCGTCCAGCCAGATCTCCGGCACGAACGCGTCGCCGTAGGGTCCGGCAGGGCGGGCGCGGTGGAAGTACGGCGTGAAGGCCGCGAACGCCGTCCCGGCCGGCACGACGGTGCCGTGCCACACCGTGTCCCCGGTGCTCTCGCGCAGCAGCAGGGGAGTCGTGGGCCACAGGCGTACGGCCTCCTCCACGCACGCCCGGAGGTACGGCAGCGGCCGTGGCGACGCCGGGTCGCCGTCGGCGGCCTCGGCGCGCGCCCGTTCGGCGGCTTCCGGGTGCCCGGCCAGCAGGGCCAGCGTCCGCAGCGTCGCGGCCCCCGCGGCGTCGAACGCGAACAGCCAGTGCGGCACCTGGCCCGCGGCCTCCGTGTCCGACGCTCCGGCCTCCGCGGCCGCTTCGGGGAGCCGTCCGGCCAGTGTGTCGGGGCCGGCCGCCGCGACGGCGGGGGCGAGCCGGTCGAGGAAGGCGGCACGGGCGCTGTGACGCCTCGGCATCAGGAACGACCAGTTCCCCGCCGATCTGAGCCGTGCCAGCCGGTCCGTGAGGAGGTCGTCGCCGGCCGCCCCGTCGCCGAGCACGACGCGCCGCACGGACCGCCACCAGCCGACGGCGAACCCGTCCCAGGTGAGGCACCCGTCCGCCGCGCGCAGGACACCGGCCGCCTCGTCCGCGACCCGTGCGGTGACGGCCGGCGCGAGATCGTGCAGCGGGCGCCGCCACTGCAGCGCCCGCTCGTTGACCTCCCGACGCGCGGCACGGCGCGGCCCTCGCGTGATCAGCGAGCCGTGCGGCTGGAAGCGGTCGAGCGCGCGCCGCTTCTCCCACGCCGCGGGCGTGAACGGGTCGGGCGTCTCCGCCAGCATCCGCGCCAGGTCGTCCGGTTCGAGCACGACGGCGACGTCGCGCCCGGCGGGTGTGAGACGCAGCGGCCCCGGACCGTACCGCTCGCGCAGGCGGCACAGCTCGTCGATCGCCCCCCGGTCCGCGCGGGCGCGCTGCGCGAGGGCCATCGGCAGCGGGCGGCGCCGGATCACGCCCTCGGCGAGCGCGGGCAGCAGCAGCCGCGCGACCAGGCGCGTCTGGTCGGCCGCCCGCACCCGGGGCAGGGTGCCGACGGGCGTGGGGCCGGTGGACGGGAGGGCGAAGGAGTGCGGAGTCACGGGCGTCCGCTTCCCCGCGGCCGTCCGGTCATGCCGCCGCGCGGCGGCCGGCGGGCCGTGCGCCGCGCTCCGTGCCGGGCGCGGCGCCGGTCTCCGCCTCGGCCTCCCCGGGGCCCTCGACCTGTTCCCTGATCCGTTCGCAGGCGCGGGCCAGCAGCCGGGACACGTGCATCTGCGAGATGCCGAGCCGCCGGGCGATGCGGCTCTGCGTCATGCCGTGGAAGAACCGCAGGTAGAGGATCTCCCGCTCGCGCTCGGGGAGTTCCCGCAGCGGGGAGCGGACGGACTCGCGGTCCACCACGCGGTCGAAGCCGGGCTCGGGCTCGCCGAGGGTGTCCATGAGGGAGTAGTCGCCGTCGGACCCCGGCAGCTCGGCGTTCAGCGACAGGGTGCTGTAGCTCTCCAGCGCTTCGAGGCCGGTGCGGACCTCGTCCTCCGTCAGGCCGGAGTGCTCGGCGATCTGCTCGACGCTCGGGCCGCGCTCGTCGATGCGGTAGGTGAGCTGGCGGGCGGCGGCGCGCACGCGGTTGCGCAGCTCCTGCGTGCGGCGCGGGACGTGCAGCCCCCACATGTGGTCGCGGAAGTGGCGCTTGACCTCGCCCACGATGGTCGGCACGGCGTAGCTCTCGAACGGCCGCCCCCTGCTGGGGTCGTACCGGTGGACGGCCTTCACGAGCCCGAGCGCCGCGACCTGCTCCAGGTCTTCAAGGGCCTCCCCCCGGTCACGGAACGTCCGGGCCAGCCGGTCGGCCATGGGGATCCAGGCGCAGACCACCTCGCGCAGCAGTTGGTCCCGTTCGGGACACGGCGGGAGTTCGGCGATGCGTTCGAACTGCCGCCGGGTGTCGGGGGCGTCGTCGTGCGGGTGGCGTCCCCTGCGCCGGGCGCGGGGCTGCGCCGGCCCGGATCCGGGGGACGCCGACGGTGACCCGGAGGGGGCGGTCCGGCGTCGCCGGGGGACGGCGGGACGGGAGTGTTCATCTGTTCTCCCAGGTGAGGGGGCGCGCGTTCGGCTCGGTGCTCGCCACGGGAGTCGGGACTGCGTTCCCCTCAGTCTGCCGGTGATTCGCGAATCACACATCTCGGGAATGTCGGGAATGTCGTTCCGCAGGTTTTCCCGGGCCGCGCCTGGTTACCCGCCAGCCGCGACCCAGCAGCCACGTCCATGGGAGATGACCGTCATGGCCCAGACCGTTGCCGACCTGATGACCCGCGAGCCCGCCACCATCGGCGCGGAGGAGTCCGTCGCGGACGCGGCGCGGCTGATGAAGCACCGCGACACCGGCGACGTCGCGATCACCGACGGGGGGCGCCTCGTCGGCGTCGTCACCGACCGGGACATAGCCGTCCGGGTCGTCGCGGACGACCGCGGCGGCGACACACCGGTACGGGACGCCGCCAGCACCCGCGACCTCGTCACCGTCGCACCCGACAGCGGACTGTCCGACGCCGCCCGCCTCATGCGGGAGCGCTCCGTGCGCAGGCTGCCCGTCGTCAGCGACGGCGAACTCGTCGGCATGCTGGCCCTCGGCGACCTCGCGATCGAGCTGGACTCCGACTCGGGGCTCGCCGCCATCGCCGCCGCCGAGCCGAACCGCTGAGGGGGCGTCATGACGTACGGAGAGTTCCTCAGCAAGGTCCGAGAGAGCGGCGACTACCCCGACGAGGAGGCCGCCACCGTCGTCGAGGCGGTGGTGCGCACCCTCGGCGAACGGCTGCCGGCCCACTCGTCCCAGCACCTCGCCGACCAGCTCCCCGACCCGGTCGCCGACATCCTGGAAGGCGCGGGCGACGGCGGCACCACGTGGGGCGTGAGCGAGTTCATCACGCAGGTGGCCACCTACGCCGGCGAGGACGAGGAGACGGCGGAGACCGACACCCGCAACGTCTTCTCCGCCATCACCGAACGCGTCAGCGGCGGCGAGATGAACAAACTGCTCAGCCAGCTCCCCTCCGGCTACGCCGATCTCTTCGGCTACGCGGAACTGGCCTGACGCCGTGGCGGGCCTGCGCGTCGTGGTGACCGGCGCAACCGGCAACATCGGCAGCGGCCTCGTCGCGCGCCTCGCGGCCGATCCGGCCGTCGCCGCGGTGACCGGCATCGCACGGCGCCCGCCGCGCGACGGGTCACCGCCCGGCGTCACCTGGGCGGCGTGCGACGTCACCCGGGACGCGGGGCTCGCCGACGTGTTCGCCGGCGCGGACGTGATCGCGCACCTCAGCGTGCTCTTCCAGCCGTCGCACCGGCCGCAGCGGACCTGGAGCACCAACGTCCTGGGCACCTCGCGGGTCCTGGCAGCGGCGGCCGCCGCCCGCGTCCCGGCGTTCGTCCACGCCTCGTCCGTCGTGGCGTACGCGCCCGCCGGCCCCGGCGCCGGCCGTGTGGCGGAGGACCACCCGACGCACGGCGCCGACCCGGCGTGCGCCTACGCGCGGGAGAAGGCGTACGCGGAACGGCTCCTCGACGCGTTCGAGGCCCGCAACCCGGGGGTGCGGACCGTCCGGCTGCGGCCGGGACTCGTCCTGTCGGCGGGCTCGTCCGCGCACCAGCGCCGCGCGTTCGGCGGGCCGTTCATGCCGTCCCGGCTCCCGGGTGTCCTGCCGGCCGCGCCGGGGGTGCGGTTCCAGGTCCTGCACTCGGACGACGCCGCCGACGCCTTCCACCTGGCCGTGACGCGGCCGGTCACCGGGGCCTTCAACCTCGCCGCCGACCCGCCCGTGGACGCGGCGCTGCTCGCCCGCCTCACCGGCGCGCGGACGGTCCGCGTCCCGTACGCGGCGCTGCGCGCGGCGACGGCCGCCGCCTGGCGGCTGCGCCTGTTCGCCACCTCACCGTGGCTGCTCGACGCCGTCGCCGCGCTCCCGCTCATGGACACCGGGCGGGCGCACCGCGAGCTGGGCTGGACACCGGCCCACTCGGCCGAGGACACCCTCACCGCCCTGCTCGCCGGCCTGCGCGACCGCGCGGGCGCCGACACCCCGCCCCTGCGCGGCCGGCTGCCGGGCGGCGGCAGGCTGCGCGAGATCCTCACCGGCACCGGAGGCCGCGCATGATCCTGCCCGACGCTCCCGACGCACCGGATCCCGCCGCATGGGACGCCGTGGTGATCGGCGCCGGGCCCAACGGCCTGGTCGCCGCCAACGTCCTCGCCGACGCCGGCTGGCGTGTCCTCGTCCTGGAGGCCGAGGACACGCCGGGCGGGGCCGTGCGCAGCGACCGCGCCGTCCACCCGGACCATGTGCACGACACGTTCAGCTCGTTCTACCCGCTGGCCGTCTCGTCCCCCGTGCTGCGGTCCCTGCACCTCGAACGCTGGGGCCTGCGCTGGCGGCACGCGCCCTCCGTCCTGGCCCACCCCCTGCCGGACGGGCGGTGCGCCGTGCTGCACCGCGACCGCGACGTGACGGCCGCGTCCCTGGAGGCGTTCGCGCCCGGCGACGGTGACGCGTACCTGCGGCTGGCCGCCCTGTGGGACCGTCTCGGCGACCGGGTGATGGACGCCATCCTCGCCCCCTTCCCGCCGGTGCGCGCCGCCGCCCGGCTCGCCGCCCGCCTCCCCGGACGCGGCGGCGGCCTGCGCACCCTGCGCATGCTGGCCCTGCCCGCCCGGCGGTTCGGCGCCGAGCACTTCGCCGGCGAGGGCGGCCCGCTGCTGTTCACCGGCGCGGGCCTGCACGCCGACTTCTCGCCCGAGATGCCGGGCAGCGGCGCGTTCGGCCTGCTGATGGTCATGCTCGGGCAGCACCACGGCTGGCCCGTCCCCGAGGGCGGCGCCGGGGAGCTGACGGCGGCCCTCGTGCGCCGGCTGCGGGAGAGGGGCGGCGAACTGCGCTGCGGTACGCCCGTGACCGGCGTCGTCGTCGCGTCGGGACGCTGCCGTGGTGTCGTCACGGCCGACGGCGAGCGCGTCCCGGCCCGCCGCGTCCTCGCCGACGTGCCCGCGCCCGACCTCTACGGAGGGCTCGTCGGCTGGGAGCACCTGCCGGCCCGCCTGCGCGCCGACATGCGGCGCTTCGAATGGGACTACGCCACCTTCAAGATGGACTGGGCGCTGTCGGGACCCATCCCGTGGAGCGCGGGCGACGCCGTCGGCGCCGGCACCGTCCACGTCGCCGACAGCATCGACCACCTCGCCAGAGAGACCGCCGACATCGCGGCGCACCGGCTGCCCGACAAACCCTGCCTCGTCCTCGGCCAGATGACGACCTCCGACCCGACCAGGTCGCCGGCCGGCGGCGAGTCGGCCTGGGCCTACACGCACCTGCCCCAGCACTTCGAGGAGCCCGCCGGGGGCTGGACGGCGGAGCTGCGCGAGACCGTGGCCGAACGGATGGAGGAAGCCGTCGAACGCCTCGCGCCCGGCTTCCGCTCACGCGTCACGGCCCGCCGCGTCCTGGCCCCGCCGGACATGCGGGACCTGAACCGCAGCCTCGTCGGCGGCTCGCTCAACGGCGGCACGGCCCAGGCGCACCAGCAGCTCTTCCTCCGCCCGGTGCCCGGCAGCGGCCGCCCCACGACGCCCGTCGCGGGCCTGTACCTCGCCTCGGCCGGCGCCCACCCCGGCGGCGGCGTCCACGGCGCGCCCGGGGCCAACGCGGCCCGCGCCGCCCTGTGGGCCGCCCGTTTCCGCAGGGCCGGGCGCTGATGTCCGCGCCTCGCCCGCCGCGTACCGGAGGAGGTCTGCCGTGGCCGCCCGTTCCGTCCTGATCCGCCGACCGCCCGCGTGCGTGTGGGAGTTCCTCTCCGTCCCGGAGAACTACCACCGCTGGGTCGTCGGCACCCGGGATTCCGTGCCCCTGGAGGGCGACTGGCCCGCCACCGGCGCGTCCCTGCGCTACACGCTGGCCCTCGGGCCGCTGCGGAACTCGGGGCGCACCGTCGTGCGCGACAGCGAGCCGTCGCACCGCCTGGAGCTGGAGGCGGAGACCCGGCTCCTCGGATCGGCCAGGATCGGCATCGAGATCCGGCCCTGGGGCGAGGACAGCCTCGTGATCGTCGACGAGCACCCGCTGCGCGGCCCCGGCGGCCGGCTCCACAACCGGGCCGCCGACGCCGTCCTCCAGCTCCGCAACCGCCACATGCTGCGCCTGCTGTGCGCGCTGGTCGAGGCCGAGCCGTCCGGGGCGCAGGGGAGGCGGGCCGCCTGACGGGGTACCCGGCACCCGTCAAGTCCCCCACGGAGGTGAGCCGGAATGAAGGCGGCGGTGTGGCACGGCAAGCGCGACGTCCGGATCGACGAGGTGCCCGATCCGGCGGTCAAGGAACCCACGGACGCGGTCATCCGCGTCACGTCCTCCGGGCTGTGCGGCTCGGACCTGCACCTGTACGAGGTCCTCGCGCCGTTCATGACACCCGGCGACATCCTCGGCCACGAACCGCTCGGCGTCGTCGAGGAGACGGGCGCCGAGGTGACCTCCCTGCGGCCGGGGGACCGGGTGGTCGTGCCGTTCCAGATCGCGTGCGGGCGGTGCTGGATGTGCCGCAACGGCCTCCAGACGCAGTGCGAGACCACCGCGGTGCGGGAGCAGGGCTCGGGCGCCGCCCTGTTCGGCTACACCAAGCTGTACGGTTCGGTGCCGGGCGCCCAGGCCGAGTACCTGCGCGTGCCGCAGGCCCAGTACGGGCCGCTCAAGGTGCCAGCCGACGTGCCGGACGACCGGTACCTCTACCTGTCCGACGTGCTGCCCACCGCGTGGCAGGCCGTGGAGTACGCCGCCGTGCCGCCCGGCGGCAGCGTCGCCGTCCTCGGGCTCGGCCCCATCGGCGACATGGCCTGCCGGATCGCCCTGCACCGAGGTGCGGGCAAGGTCTTCGGGATCGACCTCGTGCCCGAGCGGCTCGCCCGCGTCATGGCGCGCGGGGCCGAGGCGCTCGACCTCACGCAGCACGACGACATCGCGCAGACCGTCCGCGACCGCACCGACGGCCGGGGACCCGACGCCGTGATCGACGCGGTCGGCATGGAGGCGCACGGCGGCGGCGGAGCGAGCGTGGGCAAGATGATGCAGGCGCTGCCCGGCCTGCTGCCCGACCGGATCGCCGAGAAGCTCGCGGGCAAGGCGGGCGTGGACCGGCTCACCGCGCTGTACCTGGCCATCGACATGGTGCGGCGCGGCGGCACGGTCTCCCTGAGCGGTGTCTACGGCGGGATGGCCGACCCGATGCCGATGCTGCGGCTGTTCGACAAGCAGATCCAGTTGCGCATGGGCCAGGCGAACGTCCACCGCTGGGTCCCGGACATCCTGCCGCTCCTCGGCGACGGCGATCCGCTGGGCGTGGACGACTTCGCGACCCACCACATGCCGCTGGCGGAGGCGCCCGAGGCGTACCGGATGTTCCAGCACAAGGAGGCGGCGAAGATCGTCCTCAAGCCCTGACGGCTGCACGTCGGCCGTCTGTGACCAACGGCACGGGGGCGGGCAGAACAGGCTCTCATCAGGGGAGTCGGTGTGCCGCGCCCGGTCCGGGGCGATCTTGGTCTTCCGGGCCGGGCGCCGCTCTGTCATGGTGGGTGCCGCTTCCGGCGGTGCGACGCCGCCCGGTCCCGGGAGCGTCCCCCTCCTTCTCCAGGCAGATCCCATTCCCATGCCCTCCTCCGCCCCTGCCCCCGGGCGCGTCCGGCGCGCCGCGGGCAGTGACCGCAGTCCCTGGCGCTGCCTCAGGTACCCCAGCATGCGCTGGTGGTCGCTCGCCAACCTCTTCTCGAACGCCGGCACCTGGATGCAGCTCACCGTCCAGAACCTGCTGGTCCTCGACGTCACCGGCTCCGCCGCCATGACGGGGGTCTCGCTGGCCGTGCAGGCCGGCCCCGGGCTCCTCCTCGGCCTGGCCGGCGGCGCCGCCGTCGACGCGTGGCCGCGCAAGGTCACCGCGGCCGTGAGCCAGGCGGCCCTCGGCCTGGTCGCCTTCACCACCGCCCTGCTCGTCGTCATGGGCGCGCTGAACGTCCCCGCGCTGCTCGTGCTGTCGGCCGTCACCGGCATCATCGCGACCGTGGACGGCCCCGCGTGCGCCCTGCTCGGCAACGACCTGGTGCGGCGCGAGGACGTCCCCTCGTCGATCGCCCTCGGCTCCGCCGTCCACAGCGTCGGCCGGCTCGCCGGGACCGCGCTGGCGGGCGCCGCCGTCGCGCTGGCCGGTACGGCCGCCGCGTTCGCCGTGAACGGTCTGTCGTTCCTGTTCGTCACGGCCGTCATCCCGTTCCTCCGCCCCGCCGAGCGGGACGCCGCGGCCGAGCCGGTCGCCGTACCCCCCGCGGGGCACCGCCGGCGGGGACGGCCGGCGCCCGCCGCGAACGCCGGGGCGCGCGACGGGCTGCGGTTCTTCCTGCACAGCCCGCGCCTGGTCGCGCTGGCGGCCGTCACCGGGCTGAGCGCGGTGTTCGGCCGCAACTACGGCCTCACCCTCGCCGTCCTGGTGACCGGACCGCTCGCCGGCGGCGCGGGGTCGTTCGGCGGCGTGGCAACGGCCCTCGCGATCGGCGGCACCGCCGGCGCCCTCGTCGCGGGCGTCCTCCAGCGCCCGTCGGTGCGGCTGGTGGCCGCGATGGCGGCCGTGGGGGCGCTGCTCCAGATCGCGGCGGGCCTCAGCCCGTCCCTCGGCCTGCTGATCCTGCTCGTGGTGCCGATGGCGGTGGTCGAGTCGGTGTCCGACACGGCGGGGACGACCGTGCTGCAGACCGATCCGCCCGAGCACATGCGCGGCCGCGTGCTGGGCGTGTGGCGGAGCCTGAGCACCGGCTGGGGCCTCGTGGGACCGCCGCTGATCGGCGTCCTCATGGAGACGATGGGGGCCAGGGGCGCCCTGGTCCTGGGCGGCGTGCTCATCGCGTCCGCCTCGACGGCCGGGATGTGCGTCCACGGCCGGCGGGCCAGGGCCGCGCGCGTCGTCACCGCCCGGATGCCGGCGGCCGCCGCCGCTCCGGCGCCGAAGGAGGAGCTGGCCTCCGTCGCCTGACGCGGACGTGCCCGTGCCCCGGTCCTCGCGGGCCGGGGCACGGGCATGCCGGGCACGCCGCCGCGGAAGGGGGATGGGGGCGGCGGCCGGGCGGGCGTCAGTCGAAGATCGCCTTCTCGACGTCGTTCGGCCCGTCGAACTTCCTGCCCTTCAGGTTCTCCATGCGCTGCACGAGATCCTTGTCGGCGTGGTTCTTCCTGGCCTGCTCGGCCAGCGACGAGGTGTCGGCGGGGTACCGGATGCCCTTCAGGGCCTTCTGCACCTCGATCGGATTGGGCTTGCCCATGGCGGCCTCCTTCTCCTGTGCGCCGGATCGACCGGAATGTCCGGTAACGGCCTCTCCCGCGTACCCTCCGGCCGGGCCGTCCAATCCGGCCGTCTCCCCGGTCCCGCCGGGCGCGGGCGGGCCGACGAGCTCCATCAGCACGTCCTCCATCGTGACGAAGCCCAGCAGCCGGCCCCGGCCGCTGATCACGGCCGCCAGGTGCGTCACCGTGCGGCGCATCGCCGTGAGGGCGTCGTCCAGCGGCGTGTCGAGACGCACCGTGACGACCGGGTGCAGCGCGTCCCGGGGGAACGGCCGGTCGCGCTCGGCCGTCTCCAGCGCGTCCTTCACGTGCAGGAAGCCCAGCACGCTGCTGCCGGGACCCGTCACCGGGAAGCGGGAGAAGCCCGACCGCGCGGACACGCGCTCAAGACGCCGCGGCGTGACACGGCGGTCGACCGTCACCATGCGGGCCAGCGGCACCATCACCTCGGCGACGGTGCGCCGGCCCAGCGTCAGGGCGTCCCGCAGCCGGTCGCTCTCGTCCTCCGGCAGCAGCCCGGCGGCCGACGAGTCGCGCACCAGCCGGGTGAGCTGCTCGTCGGTGAAGACCGACGACACCTCGTCCTTCGGTTCGACGCGCAGCAGCCGCAGACACCCGTTGGCCAGCGCGTTGATGCCGAAGACCAGGGGCCGCAGCCCGCGGGTCACGGCGACGAGCGGAGGCACGAACAGCAGGACGCAGCGTTCCGGCGCCGCCAGGGCGATGTTCTTCGGCACCATCTCGCCGAACAGCATGTGCGTGTAGGTGGCCGCCGCCAGCGCGACGGCGAACGCGATCGTGTGACCGATGCCGCCCGGCACGCCCACCGCGTGGAAGACGGGCTCCAGCAGGTGCGCGATGGCGGGCTCGGCCACCGCGCCCAGCACCAGCGAGGACGCCGTGACGCCGAGCTGCGCCGTGGCGAGCATGGGGGAGAGGTGCCGCAGCGCCCACAGGACGGTGCGCGCGCGGCGTTCGCCAGCCTCGGCGCGCGGCTCGATCTGGTCGCGCCGCACCGAGATGAGCGAGAATTCGCCGCCGACGAAGAAGGCGTTCGTCAGCAGGGTCAGGAATCCGACGGCGAGCTGGACGAGGGTCACCGCGCGCTCCTCCCGTCGCCGTCGCCGTCGCCGTCGCCGTCGCCGTCGCCTCCGCCGGCACGGTCGCCGCCGGTGCCGGGCCGGGGCGGCGAGGTGACGAGGACCCGCTCCGCCCGGTGCCGCGCGACCACCAGCACCTCGAAGCGCCAGCCGTCCACCTCGACGGTGTCCCCCTCCTCGGGGATGCGCTCCAGCCAGGTGGCGACCAGGCCCGCCACCGTCTCGTACGGCCCCTCGGGGACGCGCATCCCGACGGACGCCAGCTCGTCCGTGCGCAGGCCGCCCTCCACCTCCCAGCGGCCGGTGCCGCGGGGAGCCAGGTCGGGCTCCTCGTCGGGGTCGTGCTCGTCCCGCACCGCCCCGACGACCTCCTCGACGATGTCCTCCATGGTGACGACGCCCGCGGTGCCGCCGTACTCGTCCACCACGACGGCCATCGACCGCGTGCCGCGCAGCCGTTCCAGCAGCCGGTCCACGGGCAGGCTGTCGGGCACGAGGGGCGGCTCGGTGAGGAGCCGCGAGACGGGGGTCTCCGCGCGGTCGGCGTCCTCCAGGGCCAGCACGTCCTTGATGTGCACGATGCCCACCACGTCGTCGAGGCCGTCGTCGTACACCGGGAAGCGCGACAGGCCGGTGGCGAGCGTCAGGTTCGCGGCGTCGGCGGCCGACGCCGTGGCGGCGAGGGCGTGCACCTCGACGCGCGGCGTCATCACGTTCTCCGCCGTCAGGTCGCCCAGGTGCAGCGTGCGCACGAACAGCTCGGCCGAGTCGGGCGGCAGCACGCCCTCGGCCGCCGAGTGCCGGGCCAGCGCCACCAGCTCCTGCGGGGTCCGCGCCGACGCCAGCTCCTCCGTCGGCTCCAGGCCGACGCGGCGCACCAGCCGGTTCGCCGTGTTGTTGAGGTGCCGGATGAACGGCCCGAACGCGTGGGTGAACGCCCGCTGCGGTCCCGCGACGCGCCGCGCGAGCAGCAGCGGGTGGGAGATCGCCCAGTTCTTCGGCACCAGCTCGCCGATCACCATGAGCACCACCGTCGAGATCGCCACGCCGAGCGCGACCGCCAGGGACGACGCGAGGCCCGCGGGCAGCCCCGTCGCACCGATCGGCCCGCGCAGCAGGGCCGCGAGGGACGGCTCGGCCAGCATGCCGATGACGAGGGAGGTCACCGTGATGCCGAGCTGCGAGCCCGAGAGCTGCAGCGTGAGGGCGCGCACGGCCTTCAGCGCGCCGGCCGCGCCCGGCAGGCCCTCGGCCTCCGCGCGTTCCAGCTCGCCCCGCTCCACCGTGGTGAGGGAGAACTCCGCCGCCACGAACACCGAGCAGGCCAGCGTCAGCGCCACCGCCAGCAGGAGCAGCAGAACCTCGGTCAGCATCTCGCCCCTTCCTTCTCGCGCACCGGCGGCGCACATTGTCCGCGCCCGCCCGGAGGGGTGACCGCGTGCCGCGCAGTGATGCGGGCGCCCGGTACCCGAATGCAGCCACCCCCGGTCCCGTCTACCCCGGGGCGGGGAGCGCAGCCGCCGTTACGCCGTGCCGCCGCCGGGTACCCGGCGCCGATGGAGAACGGCACGGACCCCTACGTGGCCGCCGAGCCGGCGGCCGACCTGGAGTTCCTCCAGGTCACCCTCGCATCGGGCCGCACGGTGCGCTTCTCGTGCACCGTTCCCCTGCCCGGTGTCCTGCGCGTCCGGCTGGTCAGCCCCACGGGCGCCGACCCCGGCCCGCGCGGCTCGACGCCGCTGCTGGTCGACCTGCCGCACCGGCCGGCGCGCCTGCGCCGCGTGCCCGGCGGTACCGAGATCACCGGCCCCGGCGTCCACGCCGAGTGGGAGGCGGGCACGACCGCGGGGATGCCGCCGGGCGAGAGCGCCCCGCAGGGCCTCCGCTTCGGGGCGTTCCAACGCTTCTCGGAGCCGGAGGGGGCGACCGTCCCGTTCCACGCCGGTTTCCTGCCCGCACGGCAGGGCAGCCCCGCGGGCTGGGTGGAGACCATCCACCTCGCGCCCGACTCGCAGGTCTACGGCGGCGGCGAGAGCTACCAGGGCATCGGCCTGCGCGGCCGGCACCGCAACCTCCGCAACATCGAGGAGAACCGCGCCGCCGGCCGCGACTCCGCCTACCTCAACATCCCGTTCCTGTGGTCCGACGCCGGCTGGGGCCTGTTCACGAACACCGGCGGCCCCGTGAAGGCGGACATCGGGGCGACCCACTCCGAGGCCGCCCGGATCGAGGTGCGCGGGGACGAGATGGACCTGTTCCTGCTCAGCGGCGACGCGCCCACCGTGCTGCGCTCCTATCTCGGCCTCACCGGGCACTCCCTCGACCTGCCGTACTGGGCGTACGGCGTGTGGATGAGCCGGTCGTCCTACTTCACCGCGGACGAGGTCGTCCGCACGGTGGACGGTCTCGACGCGGCCGGCTGCCCGGTCGACGTCGTGCACGTCGACGAGTGGCTGGAGGACCCCGTTCTCGACTCCGCCGCCTGGTCGTCGCCGCCCGCGCGCGACCGGTTCCCGGCCGGCTGGAGCGAACGCCTCGCGGACCGGGGCATCCGCACCAGCCTGTGGATCAACCCGTACATCCAGCGCGGGACCCCGCTCGCCGACGACCTGACGCGCCGCGGCTTCCTCGTGCGGGACCCGGCGGGCCGGCCGGTCCACACGGCGGACAACCCCGACTGCCTCCCCGTCGACTTCACCGACCCGGACGCCCGCGAGTGGTGGATCGACCGCCTCGCCCGCACGCTCCGCGAGGAGGGCAACGCGGCCGTGCTGGCCGACTTCGGCGAGGAGATCCCCGACGGTGCCGTCTTCGCCGACGGGACGCGCGGCCCCGAGCGCCGCAACAGCTACGGGCTGCTCTACCAGCGGGCCGTCCGCGAGGCGGGCCTCCGCGCGCGGGGCGGCGACTTCGTCCCCGTCGCCAGGTCGGGGACGGCCGGCTCCCAGCGGGACGCCGCGCACTGGGCGGGCGACCTGCCCTCGTCGTGGAGCGGCCTCGTCTCGACGCTGCGGGCGGTGCTGTCCATGTCGCTGAGCGGCTGCTCGGCCGTCAGCCACGACGGGGGCGGCTACTGGACGCCGGCCGCCTACCGCCGCGCCGTCGAACTGCGGAAGACCATGACCCCGGACGCGGTCCTCGCCGACGTGGATCCCGAGCTGTACGGCCGCTGGGCGCAGTGGGCCGCGTTCACGCCGATCATGCGTTTCCACGGGGTGGGCCGGCGCGAACCGACGGCCTATCCGGAGCCGGCCCGTTCCGCCGCCATCGCGGCGTGCCGCCTGCGGCACCGCATGCGCCGCTACCTGTACGACTCGGCGGACGGGCTGCCGCTGATGCGCCCGATGCCGCTCGCCTTCCCCGGCGACCGGGCCGCGCGCGACGCGGAACTCCAGTACATGCTCGGCCCCGACATCCTGGTCGCGCCGATCCTGGAGGCCGGCGGCTCACGGACGTTCTGGGTGCCGGACGGCGACTGGCTGCCGCTCCTCGGCTGCCCGCCGCAACAGGGCGCGGGCTGGCGCGAGGTGCACTGCGAGCCGGGTCAGTTCCCCGCTTTCGTACGGGCGGACCGGGGCCTGGAGGGCCTGCTCACGGAGGACACCACGGCGCCGTGACCGCGCTTCCGTCGGGAAAGCCGGTCCGGACGGCGCCGGCACCGGGACTCCGGCGGCCCCCTACAACTGGTCCCCGGCCTCGGCCGGTTCCGGGGGATGCGTCCCGCCGCCGTCCTTGAGGTCCTGCTCGCAGTACCGCGGATCGTAGGACTGGTCGTTCGGGATCAGCAACACGCGGGCGACCCGCTCGGGACGCTCGACGGAGAGCCACTCGTCGCCCGTGCGGGTACCGTCCGGCTCGGGCCACGCCATGTCCGAATAGACCGTCAGGCAGCCCAGGGCCACGCGCTGCTCGTCGACCGCGCAGGCATCCACCGCGGGGCCGTTCATCTCGTCGGCGCCGTCGAAGCGATAGTGGAAGTGGATCCGGTCGCCCTCGGCGGGCACCTGCGGGTGGGGCTCAAGACGCCAGTCGACGACCTCGGCGGTGACACCGAGGCGCTGCCCGTACGTGTCCTCGACCTGCACGCTGACACCGGCTTCACCGCGTTCCGCCGTCGTGTCGGTGCAGCCCAGGGGGAAAGAGCATCCGGACAGGGCGCAAAGCACCAGGGCCGACGGGGCACCGGCACGTATCCAGACGCGTGACACGGGGGCGACCTCCTGCCGGGGAGGCGCAGTGTATCCGGCGGCCCTGTGGCCTGCGGTGGCGAGGCCATGCTGCCCATGAGCCCGCGAACCGGGCCGACACGGTGCCCGGTTCCACCGATCACAGCGGCGCGTACGACGTATCGCCGTCCGCGCCGTCCTCCGGCATGCCGAAGGCGGCCAGCAACCGTTGTGCCGCGAGGGTCGCCGTGAGGGTGCCGGCGCGCACGCGTTCCTCCACCAGCGGCGCGACACGGCGCACCTCCGGGTCGTCGCGCAGGCGGGCCAGCAGGTGCTCCCGCACCATCGACCACGTCCACTCCACCTGCTGCTCGCGCCGCCGCGCCGCGAGCAGCCCGGCCGCGTCCAGCGCCGAGCGGTGCGCCTCGACCCGCTCCCACACCCGGTCCAGGTCCGTGCCCTCCTGCGCGCTGCACGTCAGGACGGGCGGGGACCACACGGGGTCGGCCGGCCCCAGCATCCGCAGTGCGCCGGCCAGCTCGCGGGCGGCGGCGCGGGCGTCCCGCTCGTGCGGACCGTCCGCCTTGTTGACGGCGATGACGTCGGCGAGTTCGATGACCCCCTTCTTGATCCCCTGCAACTGGTCGCCCGTCCTGGCCAGCGTCAGCAGCAGGAACGTGTCGACCATCGAGGCGACCGCCGTCTCCGACTGGCCGACGCCGACCGTCTCCACCAGCACCACGTCGTACCCGGCCGCCTCCATGACGACGATCGTCTCGCGCGTCGCCCGGGCGACTCCGCCGAGCGTCCCCGCCGTCGGCGACGGCCGGACGAACGCCGCCGGATCGACGGCGAGCCGCGCCATCCGTGTCTTGTCCCCGAGGATCGAACCGCCCGTCCGCGTGGACGACGGATCGACCGCCAGCACCGCCACCCGGTGCCCGCGGCCGGTCAGCACCGTGCCCAGGGCGTCGATGAACGTGGACTTGCCCACGCCGGGGACGCCGCTGATCCCCACCCGCAGCGCCCGGCCCGCGTGCGGCAGCAGGTCGAGCAGCAGCCGCTGTGCCAGCCGCCGGTGGTCGGGGCGGCTCGACTCCACCAGCGTGATGGCGCGCGCCACCTGGGCGCGGGAGCCCGCCAGGACACCCGCCGCATACGCGCCCACATCGATCGGTCTCGGCACGCCCGCGTCCTCCGTCCGCCGTCCGGCACCGCCCGTCGGGGCGGTGCGTCACTCGTCGTGGCCCAGCGCCCCGGCCAGCGCGCGCAGCAGATCCGCCGCTGCCTCGGGGATCACCGTGCCCGGGGGGAAGACGGCCGCCGCCCCCGCCGCGCGCAGCTCCGCCACGTCGGCCGGGGGGATCACCCCGCCCACGACGATCATGATGTCCTCGCGGCCGGCGCGCGCGAGCTGCTCGCGCAGCGCCGGCACCAGCGTAAGGTGCCCCGCCGCGAGCGACGAGACGCCGACGATGTGGGCGTCCGCCTCCACCGCCTGCCGGGCCACCTCATCCGGCGTCTGGAACAGCGGACCCACGTCCACGTCGAACCCGAGGTCGGCGAACGCGGAGGCGATCACCTTCTGGCCCCGGTCGTGCCCGTCCTGGCCCATCTTGGCGACGAGGATGCGCGGCCTGCGCCCCTCGGCTTCCTCGAACGCGGCCACCAGCGCCCGGGTCCGCTCCACGGCCGACGCGGTGCCCGCCTCCTCGCGGTACACACCGGAGATCGTACGGATGCGCCCCGCGTGCCGTCCGAAGACCGCCTCCAGCGCGTCGGAGATCTCCCCGACCGTCGCCCGCGCCCGCGCCGCGTCCACCGCGAGGGCCAGCAGGTTGGCGTCTCCGGCCGCGCCCGCCGTCAGCGCCCGCAGCGCGTCCCGGCAGGCGGCCTCGTCCCGCTCGGCGCGCAGCCGCCGCAGCTTCTCGATCTGCCGCGCGCGGACCGCCGAGTTGTCCACCTTGAGCACCTCGATCGGCTCGTCCGCCGCGGCGCGGTACAGGTTGACGCCGATCACCGGCTGCCGCCCCGAGTCGATCCGTGCCTGGGTGCGGGCCGCCGCCTCCTCGACCCGCAGCTTCGGGATGCCGGCGTCGATGGCGCGGGCCATGCCGCCGGCCGCCTCCACCTCCTCGATGTGCTGCCGTGCACGGTGCGCCAGGTCGTGCGTGAGCCGCTCGACGTATGCGCTGCCGCCCCAGGGATCGATCACCCGTGTCGTGCCGGACTCCTGCTGGAGCAGCAGTTGGGTGTTGCGGGCGATGCGGGCGGAGAAGTCCGTCGGCAGGGCCAGCGCCTCGTCCAGCGCGTTGGTGTGGAGCGACTGGGTGTGGCCCTGGGTGGCGGCCATCGCCTCGACGCAGGTGCGCGTCACGTTGTTGAACACGTCCTGGGCGGTCAGCGACCAGCCCGACGTCTGCGCGTGCGTCCGCAGGGACAGCGACTTCGGGTTCCGCGGGCCGAAGCGCGACACCAGCTCCGCCCACAGGAGCCGTGCCGCGCGCAGCTTCGCGATCTCCATGAAGAAGTTCATGCCGATCGCCCAGAAGAAGGACAGCCGGGGCGCGAACGCGTCCACCTCGAGACCGGCGGCCCGCCCGGCCCGGATGTACTCCACCCCGTCGGCCAGGGTGTACGCCAGCTCCAGGTCGGCCGTGGCCCCCGCCTCCTGGATGTGGTAGCCGGAGATGGAGATCGAGTTGTACCGCGGCATCCGCGCGGAGGTGTAGGCGAACACGTCCGAGATGATCCGCAGGGAAGGACCGGGCGGATAGATGTAGGTGTTGCGGACCATGAACTCCTTGAGGATGTCGTTCTGGATGGTCCCGGCAAGCCGCTCCGGCGGCACGCCCTGCTCCTCGGCCGCCACGATGTACAGCGCCAGCACCGGGAGCACGGCGCCGTTCATCGTCATCGACACGCTCATGCGGTCCAGCGGGATGCCGTCGAAGAGCTGCCGCATGTCGAGGATCGAGTCGATGGCCACCCCCGCCATGCCGACATCACCCGTCACCCGCGGGTGGTCGCTGTCGTACCCCCGGTGCGTCGGGAGGTCGAACGCCACCGACAGGCCCTTCTGACCGGCCGCCAGATTGCGGCGGTAGAAGGCGTTCGACTCCTCCGCCGTCGAGAAACCCGCGTACTGCCGCACGGTCCAGGGCTGGTTCACGTACATCGTCGGGTAGGGGCCACGCAGGAACGGCGCGATGCCGGGGTAGGTGCCGAGGAAGCCGACGGGGGCCAGGTCGTCCGCCGTGTACAGCGGCCGCACGCCGATGCCCTCCGGCGTCTCCCACAGCAACTCGTCCGCGCCGCGCCCGGTCGACCGCTCCAGGGCGGCGCGCCACTCGTCGGGGCCTGCCTGCGTGGGGGCGGGAGGCCCCAGTTCGATGTCGGAGAAGTCGGGGATCCGCCGCATCACGCCACCTCCAGGGAGTCGAGCAGGGCGGCGAGGTCCGCGACCACGTCGCTGCCGGCGGAGACGAATGCGTCCACACCCGCATCGCGCAGTTCCCCGGCCCGTTCGCCGGGCCGGCCCGCCAGCAGCACGCGCCGTGCCCCGGCGGCCCTCAGCGCCGCCGCCACCGGCACCGCCTCCTCGTCATAGGCCGCGTCGGTGCCGCACAGCCATGCGACCCGCGCGCCGCTGGCGGTGAACGCCGCGGCGGCCGAGGCGGCGTCGACCGTCACCGGGTCGTGCACCGGGACCGCCCCCGCCGCCTGCACCAGGCCGCCCGCGAAGGCGGCCCGCGCCGCGTGCGCGGCCGGCGGGCCCAGCGCGGCGAGGAACACGGCCGGCCGCCCGCCCGTCGCCGCCTCGTACGCGTCCGATCTCGCGCGCAACGCCTCGAAGGCGTCGTCCCGCCGGACGAGGGGCAGGCCACCGCCGGCCGGCGGTGGCGCCGCCCGGCGCACCACCGGGCGCTCGGCCGCCTGCGCGAACTCGCTCACGCCCGTGATCGGCTCCCGACGGGTCGCGAGCCGCCGGGAGCGCTCCGCCCAGGTCGCCGCGATCCGGCCCGCCACCAGCCCCGACCGCAGCGCCTCGGCCTGGCCGCCGGCGCGCTCAAGCTCCTGGAACCACGCCCATGCCGCCCGCGCCACCGCGTCGGTCAGCGCCTCGACGTACCAGGAGCCGCCGGCCGGATCGATGACCCGCGCGAGGTGCGACTCCGCCATCAGGATCGACGACGTGTTCCGCGCGATCCTGCGGGCGAACGCGTCGGGCAGGCCGAGGGCGTCGTCGAACGGCAGGACCGTCACGGCCTCGGCGCCGCCGAGCCCCGCCGCCAGGGCGGCGACCGTGGTGCGGAGGATGTTCACCCAGGGGTCGCGGCGCGTCATCATGACCCGGGACGTCACCGCGTGCTGCCGCTGCGCCCCGGCCCCCGGGGCCGCCCCCGACACCTCGGCGACGCGCGCCCACAGCCGCCGGGCCGCCCGCAGCTTCGCGATCGTCAGGAACTGGTCGGCGCCCGCCGCGTACCGGAACTCCACCTGCCCGAGCGCCGCGTCCACCGGCAGCCCGCCGGCGACCAGCTCCCGCAGGTACGCGACGCCCGTGGCGAGCGAGCAGCCAACCTCCTGCACGTCGGAACCGCCCGCCTCGTGGTAGGGCAGCGCGTCCACCGTGACGGCACGGACGCCCGGGTGGTCGCGGTGCGCGCGGGCGGCGAGCCCCACCATCGTCCGCAGGTCCGCCGCGAGGTCGTCGGCCCGGCCGGTGCGGGCGACCCGGCCGAGGGGATCGGCCCCGAACGAGCCGCGCAGCGTGCCGGGCGGCAGGCCCCGCTCCCCGGCGAGGCGCAGCAGCTCCCGCGCGGCGGCTCCGGTGTCGGCGCCCGCGTCGAGGACGACGGCCACCAGGTCGAGCAGGACGCCGTCCAGGACGGCCGGCAGCCGGGAGACGGGCGGCCCGCCCGCGTCGCCGAGGACCAGCCACAGGGACGTCGCGCCGTTCTCCAGGTCGGCGAGCACGGCGGCGTTCGCCGGTGCGGGGTCGGGATCGGCGTGCCGCTGCCGCACGTCCCACCCGTCCACCGTGCCCGCGGGGCGTGCCCCCCGGACGTACGGCGCGAACCCCGGGAACCCGGCCGCGCCCGCCGGCCGGGGGGCGTCGTCCGCCGTGTAGAGGGGCCGGACCACGATCCCGTCACCCAGCCGGGTGCTGAGCGCTTCCTCGGCGGCCGCGCCCTCGGCCTCGCCCCTCCCCGTCCTGCGCAGCACGTCCGCCACGAGGGCCTGCCACTCGGCCCGGTCCGCGGCGGGGAACCCGGCGGCCGGCGGCGGCTCCCCGGCGCCGGGGTGGCGCACAGAGTCCGTTGAGCGAGGGATGCCCGGCATGGTGACGCTCCTCTCGTGACGCTCCTGTTCCTACATCTCCCCCCGCGGGGGCGGGGTCTACGCGCGACGCGTGTCCCATCGTGCCCGAGGACGCCCGCGCCCGACCCGTCTCTGTCCACAGGCCCCATGCGGTCATCGCACTGTCGTGTCATCACACCTGTCCGAGGGGTCGTCACCGGCCGCACGGCCCGCGCCGCACCGGGCCGTCACCCGTTCGGCACCGGCGCGCCGGACGCCCGGCGGCCGTACGCCCTGCTGGGCTCGTACCTGCCTCGGCGCCGGCCCGGGACTCGACGGCCTCCCGACGGGGCACCCGGACGGCCGCCGTCCCGTAGCCCCGGACCGGAGGGAGAGCCCATGCCCGTGCCCGTCGTCATCGACTGCGACCCCGGCCACGACGACGCCGTCGCCCTGATGCTCGCCGCCGGCGACCCCGCCGTCGACCTGCTCGCCGTCACGACGGTCGGCGGCAGCCAGACCCTGGAGAAGACGACCCTGAACGCCCGGCGCGTCTGCTCCGCCGCGGGCATCGACGTCCCCGTGGCCGCCGGCTGCGCCCGCCCCCTGAACCAGCCCCTCCGCATCGCCGACGACATGCACGGCATCTCCGGGCTCGACGGCTCGTCCTTCCCGGAGCCGACCGTCGCCCTCACCGGCGAGCACGCCGTGGACCTCCTCCACCGCGTCCTCACCACCAGCCCGGAGCCCGTCACCATCATCCCCACCGCGCCGCTCACCAACATCGCGGTCCTGCTGACGCGGTACCCGGAGGTCGCCCCCGCCGTCCGGGAGATCGTCCTGATGGGCGGCTCCGCCGAGCGCGGCAACGTCACCCCCTACGCCGAGGCCAACATCCACGGAGACCCCGAGGCCGCGCAGATCGTGTTCTCGTCCGGCCTCCCGGTCACCATGTGCGGCCTGAACGTCACCCACCAGGCGCTCGTCACGCCCGACGTCATCGACCGCCTGAACGCCCTCGGCACCGGTCCGGGCCGTGTCTGCGCGGAACTGATCACGTACTACGGCCGCAGCTACCAGCGCCTGTGGGACTTCCCCGCGCCGCCCCTGCACGACCCGGTCGCCGTCGCCCGGGTCATCGATCCCGCGCTCGTCGGCTGCGTCGACGCGTCCGTCGAGATCGAACTGCGCGGCGAGCACACCCGCGGCGCCACCGTCGTCGACCTCCACGACTACCTGCGCCGCCCGCCCAACGCGAAGGTCGCCACCACGCTGGACCGGGACGGGTTCCTTGAACGGGTGGTGGACGCCGTCGCCCGCCTGGGCGACCCGCGGCCCGCCGGCCAACGGCCGTAGCGGACCGCTCCGGAGCCCCGGATCAGCCCGCCCGGGTCACCGGGCGCCGTAGGCACGGACGAAGGCCCGCACCCCGTCGATCATGCTGCGGCGGACCCGGTCGGGGTCGGCGCGGGTCGGGTCCGGCTCGTTGCTGTAGGCCAGCAGCGTCGTGAGGGCGTTGAAATGGTCGGCGGCCAGGCGCGGGTCGGGCGCGTCGAGGAGGCCCCGGCCGGCGAAGTGTCCGAGGCGCTCGGCCAGCGCCTCCTCGGGGAGCGAGGCCAGCGGGTGGGCCTGCAGCTCCGCCACGGTCCTCCGCTGCTCCGACACCAGGGCGAACACGGCCGCGTAGTCCGCCGAGCCGATGACGGTGGTGCCGAGTTCGACGGCGAAGGCGGTCAGGGCGTCCTCCAGCGCCGGGAGGTCCCCGATCGGGGCCGCGTCGGACAGGTGCCGGTCCAGAGCCGCCCGCAGGGAGGCCAGCAGCGAGGTGCCGGCGTCCTCCAGGACGCTCAGGAACAGGCTCTTCTTGTCGCCGTAGTAGTCGTACACCGTGCGCTTGGAGACGTTCGCCCGCGCGGCGACGGCGTCCATGCTGGTGCGTTCGATCCCGTCCACGACGAACAGCTCCCGCGCCGCCGCGAGGACCGCGGCGCGCTTGGCCGCCGCCCGGCCGCCGCCCACCCGTCGCGTCGCCTCCGTAGCCATGACCGCGCCACCTCCGGCCGGAACTCTACAGCGCCGGCCCACTTCTACACTGCACGGTGTAGTGTAGAAGAGTGAACGTCACCGATTCCGTCCAGACGGTGCCGCAGCGCCGGCTGAACCTCATCAGCTTCGTCCTCGTCCTCGGCACGGTCACGACCCTGCTCGACACGACGATCGTCGCCATCGCCCTCGACCACCTGCGCACGACCTTCGACGCCTCCGTGGCCGCCACGCAGTGGGTCGCCACCGGATACCTCCTCGCCTTCGTCTCCGTGATCCCCGTCAGCGGCTGGCTCTCCGAACGCCTCGGCGCCCGCCGCACGTGGATGCTGGCCGTCGCCGCGTTCCTGGCGGGCTCGGTGCTGTGCGGACTGTCCTGGTCCCTGCCCGCCCTGATCGTCTTCCGGGTGCTGCAGGGCGCCGGGGGCGGCCTCGTGCTCCCCGTGACGATCTCGATCCTCACCCGCGCCGCCGGCCCCCACCGGATAGGACAGGCCATGGCCGCCATCGCCCTGCCCGGCCAGCTCGCACCGGTCCTCGGCCCCGTCATCGGCGGAACGATCCTCGACCGGCTGGACTGGCACTGGCTGTTCTACGTCAACGTCCCGCTGTGCCTGGCGGCCCTCGCCCTCGCCCCCGCCCTGCTCCCCGGCGAGCCGGGCCGCCGCGGCCACACCTTCGACCTCACCGGCTTCCTGCTGCTCACACCGGCGGTCACGGCACTCGCGCTCGGTGTCGGCCGGGCCTCGGGCACCGAGGGCTTCGCCGCCCCCGCCGCCTGGGCACCGCTGGCCGCCGGCGCCGTCCTGCTGACCGGCTTCATCGTGTACGCGCGGCGGGCCTCCGGCCGGCCCCTCCTGGACGTACGGGTCTTCGCCCGCCGCAGTTTCGGTCTCTCCGGCGTCATCACGTTCTTCGGCGGCTTCTCCACCTTCGCGCTGTCGTTCCTGCTCCCGCTCTACTACCAGCAGGTCCGTGGCGAAAGCGTCCTCCACACCGGCTTCCTGCTCATCCCCCAGGGCCTCGGGACCATGTCCTACCTGCTGGCCGCCCGCCGGCTGCCGGACCGCGCCGACGGACGCCTCCTGGTCGCCGCCGGAGTCCTGCTGACCATGGCCGGCATCGTCCCGTTCACCCTCGCCGACCCGCCGGGGACCGCCGTCCTGCTGGCCGCGCAGTTCGTCCAGGGCGTCGGCATGGGCGCCTGCACCGTCCCGGTGATGGCCCTCGCGTTCGCGGGCCTCCACCCCGACGAGGTCCCGCGCGGGAGCGCCGCGTTCAGCGTCGTCCAGCGCGTCGGGGCGCCCTTCGGCGTGGCGGTCGTCGCCGCCATCCTGCAGAGCGCCCTGCACACCGCGACCACGCCGGCCGGAGTGCTCGCGGCCTTCACCGGCACGTTCCGGTGGACGCTCGCCCTCGGCGCCGTTCCGCTGCTGCTCGCCCTCTTCCTGCCGCGCGACGGGCGCCGACGGGCGGGACCGTCCGCCGAACCGGACCTTTGACCTGCTGCTTCGCGGTGGCGGACACTGGGGGCCATGGACCTCCAGATCACCGCGACCGATCCGCAGCACCCCGCGACGCTGCTCGACCTGCCGTGGCACATGCCGCTCGAACAGTGGCCCGAGAAGCACCTCGTGGCCCTGCCCCGCGGCATCTCGCGGCACGTCGTGCGGTTCGCGCGGGCCGGCGACGAGGTCTTCGCGGTCAAGGAGGTGGGGGAGTGGGCCGCCGTGCGCGAGTACGGGCTGCTGCGCGACCTCGACCGGCTCGCCGTGCCCTCCGTCGACCCGGTGGCCGTCGTCACCGGCCGCAAGGGCGCGGACGGCGAGCCGCTGGAGCCCGTCCTCATCACCCGGCAGCTCAAGGGGTCGCTGCCCTACCGGTCCATGTTCGAGACGACCATGCGGCCCAGCACCATCAAACGGCTCCTCGACGCGCTCGCCGTGCTGCTCGTCCGGCTCCATCTCAACGGCTTCGCCTGGGGCGACTGCTCCCTGTCCAACACCCTCTTCCGCCGCGACGCCGGTGCCTACGCCGCCTACCTCGTGGACGCCGAGACCGGCCAGATCCAGCCCACCCTCAGCCAGGGGCAGCGCGACTACGACCTGGAGGTCGCCCGCGTCAACATCGCCGGCGAGCTGATGGACCTGGAGGCCGGCGGCTCCCTGCACCCGGCCGTCGACCCGGTGCCGTTCGGCCAGGACATCGTCGACCGCTACGGCGCGCTGTGGCACGAGCTGACCCGCACCTCCGTCTACCCGCGCGACAAGCGGCACTACATCGACCGTCGCATCCGCCGCCTCAACGACCTCGGGTTCGACGTCGCCGAGATGCAGATCCAGCGCTCCCCCGACGGGGACGCCGTCACCTTCGTCCCCAAGGTCGTGGACGCGGGCCACCACCAGCGGCAACTGCTGCGCCTCACCGGCCTCGACGCCGAGGAGAACCAGGCGCGCAGCCTCCTCAACGACCTGGAGACCTGGATGGCCTCCCAGGAGGACTACGCGCCCGGCGACCCCCTCGGCGCACGGCCCGAGGTGCTGGCGCACCGCTGGGTGCGCGACGTGTTCCGCCCCGCCGTCCGCCTGGTCCCGCGCGAGCTGCGCGACGGCCTGGACACCGCGCAGATCTACCACGAGCTGCTGGAGTGCCGGCTGAAACTCTCGGAGCTGCGCCGCGAGGACGTGACCATGCAGACCGCGGCCGACGACTACGTGGCCCGGCTGCGCGGGGAGTGACGGACGCCGGGGCGGAACGTTTCCTCAGACGAGGGTGACGCCCGGCCGCCCCTCCTCGACGCGCAGCCGCACCGGCTCCCGCATCCCCGTCTGCGGACTGCGCACGGTCTCCACGGTGCGCACCTGCGCG
The DNA here is from genome assembly GCF_004193175.1 of Streptomyces sp. RFCAC02. Taxonomy (NCBI): domain Bacteria; kingdom Bacillati; phylum Actinomycetota; class Actinomycetes; order Kitasatosporales; family Streptomycetaceae; genus Streptomyces; species Streptomyces sp. RFCAC02. Next base: position 5,455,838 of record NZ_SAUH01000001.1, read on the forward strand.
TCCACGCCGTGCCGGTCGATGTCGAACAGGTGGTAGCCGCGGTGGGCGTCCAGGAACCGCCAGTGCGGGTTGTCGGCCCGCAGCGGGTCCCATCGGGCGTGGAACGCGTCCTGGTCCTCGTCGCCGTTCGAGGTGATCGAGCAGCCCACGAACTCGGTCCCGATCACGCGGGACGACGGGTCGGCGAAGTCGCGGCGCAGGTCGCTGACCATCGTGAGGTGCCGGTCGCCGGTGAGGACGACCGGGTTGCGGACGGCCGCCAGCTCGCCGAGCAGTTCGTCGCGCTCGGTCTGGTAGCCGTCCCACGCGTCGTAGTACCAGCGCTTGCCGGTGCCGGGCAGGAGGTCGGTCTCGGCCAGCATGATCTGCGAGGCGACGAGGTTCCAGCGGGCGTCGGAGCGGCGCAGCCCGTCGACGAGCCAGCGCTTCTGGCTCGCCCCCAGCATCGTCATCAGCGGGCTGAGCGCGCCCTCCTGCGTGGTGGCCTGGTCGCTGCGGTACTGCCGCGTGTCCAGGATCTGCAGTTGGGCGAGCCTGCCGAAGCGCAGCATGCGGTGCATCCGGATGTGCGGCCCGTCGGGCACGGCCGTGGCGCGCACCGGCATGTGCTCGTAGTACGCCCGGTACCCGGCGGTGAGGCGCGCGGTGAACGCGTCGTGCGTCTGCTTGTCGGGGTCCTGCGGCACCTCGCCGGCGAAGTCGTTGTCCACCTCGTGGTCGTCGAAGGTGACGATCCACGGGGCGGCCGCGTGCATGGCGGCGAGGTGCGGGTCGCTGCGGTACTGGGCGTAGCGGTTGCGGTACTGCTCCAGCGTCACCGGTTCACCGCCGCCCTCGTGGGTGCGGACGGCGGTGGCGGACGGCGCGCTCTCGTAGATGTAGTCGCCGACGAAGAGGACCGCGTCCGGATCCTGGCGCTCCATGTCGGCGTAGGCGGTGAAGTGGCCGTGCTGCCAGTTCTGGCAGGAGGCGAGGGCGAGCCGCAGCCGCCCGGTCGTGTGCGCGGCCGGGGCCGTCCTCGTCCGGCCCGCGGGGGAGACGCGGCCCTCAGCGCGGAAGCGGTACCAGTAGTCGTGGCCGGGGGCGAGGCCCCGTACGTCGGCGTGCACGCTGTGGCCGTACGCGGCCCGCGCGCGGGATGTGCCGCGCCGTACGACGTGCCGGAACCGCGCGTCCGTGGCGACCTCCCACTCGACCTCGACGGTGCGGTCCGGCATCCCGCCGCCGTTCAGCGGGTCGGGCGCGAGCCGCGTCCACAGCACCACACCGTCGGGCAGCGGGTCGCCCGAGGCGACGCCGAGGGTGTACGGGGCCTCGGGGAGCGCAGGCCGCGCGGGCCGTGCCGCCGGGGTGGTCCGCACGTCGGCGCGGGCCGGCGCGGGGGTAGTGAGACCGCCGGCCGCCGCGGCACCGAGCGCCGCGGCGCCGCCGGTGAGGAAGCGCCGCCGCGCGGTGGTGGGGGAGGCGGGGGTGGTTTCGTGGGACATGGGTCCCCTCCGTCGATCGTGCCGTTGTCTGGTGAGCGACGTGAGGAGACGGTGACAGCGGGACGGGACCGCCCCTTGAACACGCGGCGGACATGACATGACGACCGCATGTGGCCTTGCCGTGCGGCACGGCCGGCGGTGCGTCAGACCGGGGCGCTGGCCTCCAGTTCGGCCAGGGCGTCGAGCCACAGGCCCGGCAGGGCGGCGGCGCCGGGGAGCGCCTTGTCGTGCACCACGGTGCAGCGGGCCGTGCCGCCGGTGCGGGTGAGGGAGACGTAGCACAGGACGCCGCGCGGCAGCGCCGTGAACATGCTGGCCGCGACCACCGGTGAGCCGAAGCACTCGATGCCGTGCGGCAGGTGCACGTTGCTCGCGATCAGCGAGATGCGCGGTGTGGTGAGGGCGAGCTGCTTGGCTATGGTCGCCGAGGCGGGCGGCCAGGCGAACAGCCGCCCGGCCAGCTCCCGCTGGCCGGAGGTCCGCAGCTCCCCGGTGCGGCCGACGAGACGCCGTACGCACTCGGCGGGTCCCGGCTGCGAGCAGGGCAGCGGGACGCGGGCGAAGACCAGGCGGTTGCCCGGGAGATGCTCCTCGCCCTTGCGGCGCACGGACATCGGCACGACGGCCGTCACGTCCGCGCACGGCGCGCCGCCCGTCGGGCGCGCCGCGTGCCAGGCACGGAACGCGCGGGCCAGCGCGGAGAGGAACATGTCGTTGACCGTGCCGCCCCAGCGCGCGGCCAGGAGACGCAGGCGCTCGTCGGCCGCGTCGACGCAGGCCCAGGCGAGGTCGCCGGCGGGCGGCGCGCCGAACATGCGCCAGTGCCGGTCACGGCGCAGCGAGCCGTACAGGTCGCGCCCGAGCCCGGTGAGGCCCCGCAGGGTGGCCGGAACGGGGCGGTGCGCGTGGGGTCCCGGTGTGCCCGGGTCGTCGGCGAGCAGCCGCGTGACCGTGTGTGCGGCGCCGACGCCGTCCTGGAGGGCGTGGTGGACGCGGAAGCAGAGGCGGTAGCCGTCGTGACCGGGGGCGCGCAGGAGCCAGATGTCCCACATGGGGGCCGTGCCGGACGGCAGGGGGGTGCGCAGCAGTTCGGTGGCGGCGGCGTCGAGGGCGGCGCGGCCGGGCGCGATGTCGCGGACGCGGATGTGGAGGTCGCCGTCGAGGAGGGTCGCGCGGCCCCAGCGGGGCGCGGGCGTGGCGAGCTGGTGGAGGGCGGGGAGCCGGCCCACGCGTTCCAGCGTCCGCGTGCGGAGTGCCTCGGGGGACGGGGGCGTGCCGGGGAGGTCCATGAAGAAGCCGGTGGGGATGGTCCGGCTTCCGGCGAAGGAGAGAAGATACCGCTCAAGAGGGCCGGCCCGGAAGGGTCGGGGGGAAACGCGGTGTTCCATGGCTTTTCGGCGTCCTGTTCGGCGTCCTGGGCGTGGGCCTCGGTTGTCGGGAGCACCCTGCCCAGCGCGCGGCGGGAGCGTGCATGCGGGGGGCGATTTTCCGCCTGAGAGGTGACGCTGTGACCAGGGGCTTCGTCGTTGTGTCACCGGTTCCGAAGAAGCTCTCGAATTTCTGTAAATCGGTTCATCATTCGAATTTCTGTATCGGCCAGGTGTTCGCCCCGAGTGGACGCGGGAGGGAAATCCCGGCTTCTCGAAACGCCAGAAAAACGCCAGAAAGAGGCACTTCTCTCCTGTCCCGCATGAAAGCGCGGCGGGCTGGAAAGCACCGTCGCGAAGGTGCTCCCTTCCGGGGTGGGGAAGGGGTGAGGGGAAGGTGGTGCCGCGATGTCCGCCGCACGACGGGTCGCCCCCGGCGCCACGGCCACGGCCGCCGGCACCCTGGCCCACGAACTGACCCGCGCCCTGCTCCCCGGCGCGGCGCCGTTCGATCTGCGCGCCTGCCTGGACGGCCGCGTCGACCCGGTCCGCGCCCTGGGCGCCGTACGGCGCGCCGGCGCCGACCTCCTGACGCCGCACCTGCTCGCCGGGCACCCCCTGCGCCCCGCCGACGTGGCCCTGATCCGGGCCGGCGCCACGGCGTTCCCCGCGCCCGCCCCCGGCCGCCCCGACAGCGCCCTCTGGTCGCTGCGTGACGCGGCCCTGACACAGGTCCTCGCCGTGCTCGGCGTCAGGACCGCCGCGTGGGAAGGGCTCGCCGGAGCCAGGGAGGCCGCGGAGCCCTCCTTCACCTGGCCGGCGCGCGGCGACTGGTCCGCCTGGGCCGAGACCCTGGCGCCGCTGGCCATGGCCGCGCTCCCCCCGGTGCGCGGCCCCGTCCGCGACCAGGTCGCGCGCCACCGCGACGCCGCCCTGCGCGGCCTCACCCACACCGCCCGCGCCGGCGACCACCGCACCGCGGCGAGACTCGCCCGCTGGCTCGCCCTCGACGCGGATCCGGACTCACCGCTGCGCACGACCGTCGAGCGCATCGCCGCGGCCGCCAGCGAACCGCGCGCGCTCTTCGAGATCACCGTCGCCCGCCTGCTCCTGGACGGCGGTGCCCGGTGAGTGCCCCGCGCGTACGGCCACGGCGCCTCGCCGCGTCGCCGTACCGCGCGCATGCGACGGGTACGCGCCGCGCTCCGGCGTCCCGCGCCGCACCGCGTCGGACGCCGCCGGCCGCGACAGGACCCGCCGGACGGCCCCCGTCCCCGCACCCCACCCCCGTCCCCGCACCCTCCAGCGAGCGGACCACCGCATGAGCGAGCCCGAACCGTCCGGACCCGACCCCGCCGCCCCCGCGCCGGGACCACCGGCCGCGACCCCCGACGCCGCGCTGCGCGCCCTCCTCACGACCGCCACCGACACGGTCCTCGCATCACCCGCCGTCCCCGGCGCCGTGGCCGTCGCCGTGCGCGGCACCCACCAGGCGATCCGTCCCGCCGGACACCCGGCCCGGGGCGCCCGCAGGCCGGTGCGCGCCGACACCCCGTTCGCCCTCGGCTCCGTCACGGGCACCCTCACCGCCCTGCTCCTCGCCGAACTCGTCAGCCGCGGCGACCTCTCCTTCGACGACCCCGTCGAGAACCACCTCCCGCCCACGGCGGGGCCCCGCCGCAGCGCCGAGCCGCCCGTCACCCTCCTCGACCTGGCCACCCACAGCTCCGGGCTGCCCCGCCTCCCCGGCTCCCCGCTCCGCCGCGCCCGGAGCCCGTGGACCCCCGACCCGTACGCCCGCTTCGGCGCCGAGGACCTGTACCGCGCCACCGCCCGCGCCCGCCCGCGGTCCGCCCACCGGGTCCGCCACTCCACCCTCGGCATGGGCCTGCTCGGCCACCTCCTCGCCGACGCCGCGGGTACCGACTACGCCACCCTCCTGACCGACCGCGTCCTGCGCCCCCTCACCATGACCCAGACGTTCGTCGCGGGCGCCGACGGGCCGCCCGCGCACGCCGCCACCGGGCACCGGCACGGCCGGCCCGCCGCACCCTGGACGTTCGACGCCCTCGCCGGCGCGGGCGGGGCCTACGCGTCGGGCGGCGACATGCTGCGCTACCTGCACGCCCACCTCCACCCCCACCACACCCCGATCCCGGGAGCCCTGACGGCCACGCACCGCCCCTACCACCGCTACCCGGGCAGCGCGGACGCCGCCGCCCCCGGCTGGACGCACCGCGTCACCGACGGCCGATCGGTGCTGTGGCACGCCGGGAGCACCGGCGGATTCACCGCGTTCATCGGCTTCAGTCCCGACGTCCGCGCCGGTGCCGCGCTCCTCGTCAACGCCGCACCGACCCGCGACCGCACCGCGCTGCGCGCCGGCCGGCGCCTGCTGCGCGCCGTCATCGAGGACGCCGCCCGCGACTGACCGCGCGCCACCGTGCGAGGGGGGCACCGACGACCGCGCCCACCGGCTCGTCTACTGTTCGGCTGCGCGCGGCGCCACCGCCCCGCGCCCCCTGCACGACCGTGCCGCCGCGCCGCGGCACACCCCGCGACGATCGGACGACCCGTGGACCGTACGTACCTCCACTCCGGCTGGACCCTCCGCTCGGCGGGCGGCCCCGACGCCCCGGACCACCGCGACGCGGTCACCACGACCGTCCCCGCCGAGGTGCCGGGCTGCGTCCACACCGACCTGCTCGCCGCCGGCCTGATCCCCGACCCGTTCGACGGCGACAACGAGACCGCCCTCGCCTGGATCGGCCGCCACACCTGGGAATACCGCACCACCCTGCGGGCCGCCCCGCCGGCGCCGGGGGAGCGCGTCGAACTGGTCTGCGAGGGCCTCGACACGCTCGCCGCGCTGCGCCTTGACGGCGAGCTTCTCGGGCGCACCGAGAACCAGTTCCGCACCTACCGGTTCGACCTGACCCACCGTCTCACCGGTGGTGAGGACCGGGAGCGCGAGCTGTCCGTCGCCTTCTCCTCCGCCACCGATCACGTCGAGCGCGCCGCCGAGATCTACGGTCCCCGGCCCCACGTGAACGCGCACCCCTTCTGGGCACTGCGCAAGATGGCCTGCAACTTCGGCTGGGACTGGGGACCGGACCTCGTCACCGCCGGCATATGGCGCCCCGTGTCCATCGAACGCTGGCACACGGCCCGCCTCGCCGCCGTCCGCCCCCTGACCACCGTGGACGGCACCACCGGCCGTCTCACCGCGCACCTCGACCTCGCCTGGGCCGCCCCCGACGCGCCCGCGGCGGGCGTCACCGCGACCGTCCGCGTCGGCGAGCGGACGGCCCGCGCCACCATCACGCCGGGCGCCTCCCGCGTCACCGTCACCCTCGACGTCCCCGACGCCGCCCTGTGGTACCCCCGCGGCTACGGCGACCAGGCCCTGCACGACGTGGAGGTCACCCTGCACGACGCCGCCGGCGCCCTCCTCGACCGGTACGCCCGCCGCGTCGGCTTCCGCACCGTCACGCTCGACACGACACCCGACGAGCACGGCGTCCCGCTCCACATCACCGTCAACGGCACCGTGGTCCTCGTCCGGGGCGCCAACTGGATCCCCGACGACGCGTTCGTCACCCGCATCGACGCCGCCCGCTACCGCCGCCGTGTCGACCAGGCCGTCGCCGCCGACTGCAACCTCCTGCGCGTATGGGGCGGCGGCATCTACGAGTCCCACGCCTTCTACGACGCCTGCGACGAACTCGGCGTCCTCGTCTGGCAGGACTTCCTGTTCACCTGCGCCGGCTACGCCGAGGAGGAACCGCTGCGCGGCGAGGTCGAGGCCGAGGCGCGCGAGGCCGTCACCGACCTCTCCTCCCACGCCTCCCTCGTCCTGTGGTGCGGCGGCAACGAGACGATCGCCGCCTTCGCCGAATGGGGCTGGCGGCACCACCTGCACGGCAAGACCTGGGGCCAGGGCTACTACGAGGACCTCCTGCCCCGCGTCGTCGCCGAACTCGACCCCACCCGGCCCTACGTCCCCAACAGCCCCTACTCCCACGCCCCCTACGCGTCGCCCGACGCTCCCCACCTCGGCGACATGCACATCTGGGACGTGTGGAACTCCAAGGACTGGACGCACTACGCCGACCACACCCCGCGCTTCGCCTCCGAGTTCGGCTACCAGGGGCCGCCGTCCTGGACCGCCCTCACCCGTGTCGTCCACGACACGCCGCTGCACCCCGACGGCCCGCACCTCCTCGTCCACCAGAAGGCCGACGACGGCAACGCCAAGCTCCGCCGCGGCCTGCTCGCCCACTTCCCCGAACCGGCCGGCTTCGCCGACTGGCACTGGGCCACCCAGCTGAACCAGGCCCGCGCCATCGGCTTCGGCGTCTCCCACTTCCGCTCCCTCGCGCCGCTGTGCACCGGCTCCGTGCTGTGGCAGCTCAACGACTGCTGGCCCGTGGTGTCCTGGTCCGTCATCGACGGCGACGGCCGGCAGAAGCCCGCCTGGTACGCCCTGCGGCACGCCCACGCCGACCGGCTGCTCCACTTCCGCGACACCCCCGACGGCCTCGCCGTCACCGCGCTCGACGATCACGCCGAACCGTGGCGCGGCGATCTCATCCTGCGTGCCCACGACATGACCGGCGCCCCGCTCGGCGAGGCCACCGTCCCCCTCGACGTGGCGCCCCGCGGCACCGTGACCCTGGCCGTCCCGGCCGCGCTCGCCGGCGACGGCACGACGCCCCGCGTCGTCACCGCCACCGCCCCGGGGGCACGCCGCGCCGTGTGGTGGAGCCACGAGGACCGCGACTCCGGCCTGCCCGCGGCACGCCTGCGCGGCGAGGCCACCAGGACGCCCGACGGCTACCGGGTCGAGCTGACCGCCGACAGCGTCGTCCGGGACCTCACCCTCCTCACCGACCGCGCCGCCCCGGACGCCGAGGCCGACGACGCGCTGATCACCCTGCTGCCGGGGGAACGAGCGGTCGTCACCGTGCGTTCCGACCGGGAGTTCGACCCGGCGGTGCTGCTCGCCGCCCCCGTCCTGCGCACGGCCAACGACCTGCTGGAGCCCGCAGCCGCCGATGACCGGTTGTGACGTACCGGCCCGTGTGCCAGGATGCGGCGGGCCGTCACCGCCGCAACGCCGCGGCCGCGCAGACGGCCGCCCAGACCCCCGCCGCCCCGCGCCCCGCGCGGGGCGGCGGAACGACCAGGGAGTACGTGTGACCTACGCCGCCTCCGAGCAGCGCTACGAGACCATGCCCTACCGCCGCTCCGGCCGCTCGGGACTCCGGCTGCCGGCCATCTCGCTCGGCCTGTGGCACAACTTCGGTGACGAGAAGCCGTTCGCCGTCCAGCGGGCGATCCTGCGGCGCGCGTTCGACCTGGGCGTCACCCACTTCGACCTCGCCAACAACTACGGCCCCCCGCCCGGGGAGGCCGAGCGGACCTTCGGCCGCGTCCTCGCCGAGGACCTGCGCCCGTACCGCGACGAGATCATCGTCTCCACGAAGGCCGGCTACCACATGTGGAACGGCCCGTACGGCGAGTGGGGCTCGCGCAAGTACCTGCTGGCCAGCCTGGACCAGAGCCTGGCCCGCACCGGCCTCGACTACGTCGACATCTTCTACCACCACCGCCCCGACCCCGACACGCCGCTCGAGGAGACGATGGGCGCCCTCGACGCCGCCGTCCGCAGCGGCAAGGCCCTGTACGCCGGCATCTCGAACTACTCGCCGGAGCAGACCCGGGAGGCCGCCCGCATCCTCGCCGACCTCGGCACGCCGCTGCTGATCCACCAGCCGTCGTACTCGATGGTCAACCGGTGGGTCGAGGACGGGCTGCTCGACACCCTGGACGAGGTCGGCGCCGGCTCGATCGCCTTCTCGCCCCTGGCCCAGGGCCTGCTGACCGACCGCTACCTGAACGGCATCCCCGAGGGCTCGCGGGCCGCCGGGACCAGCCCGTTCCTCGGCGCCGCCGACGTCGAGCGGACCGTGGACACCGTGCGGGCGCTCGACGACATCGCCCGGCGCCGCGGCCAGACGCTCGCACAGCTCGCCCTCGCCTGGGTGCTGCGCGGCGGACGCGTCACCTCGGCGCTGATCGGCGCGAGCAGCGTCGCCCAGCTCGAGAACAGCGTCGGCGCCGTCGCCAACCTCGACTTCACCGACGGGGAACTGGCCGAGATCGCGGCCCTGCTGCCCTGACGCACCCCTCGCCCGCCGACGGCCCGGCCGCCGGCGGGCGGCGGTCTCACGCCCGGTGGGGCGCCGTCGAATCGCGCACGACCAGCTCGGGCAGGAAGACGCACTCCCGGTGCGTGTGCCCCGGCGCGCCCTCGGTGAGCAGCAGGTCAGCCGCCGCGTGCCCGAGCCGGTACGCGGGCTGCCGCACCGTCGTCAGCGCGGGCGACAGCTCGGAGGTGAAGTCCAGGTCGTCGTAGCCGACCACCGACATCTCCGCCGGAACCCGCACCCCCGCCCGGCGCAGCCCCCGCAGCACGGCGAGGGCCGTCATGTCGTTGACGCACAGCACGCCCGTCGGCCGGGGGCTCAGCGCGAGCAGCGCGTCCGTCGCCTCCCGCGCCACGGCCGCGAGCGGCCCCGACGCCACCGGCACCTCGATGAACCCGGGGGCGCCGCCCGCTCCCGTCCCGTGCCCGGCGAGAGCGCGCCGGATGCCGGCCGAGCGGTCCCTGATCGTCCGGATCGCCGGTTCCGTGCGGACGAACGCGATCCGCCGGTGACCCAGCTCCCGCAGGTGGCGCGCGGCCAGCTCGCCGCCCGTCACGTTGTCCACCGTCACGGCGCACAGCTCCGAGCGGCCCCGCGGCAGATCCAGGAGCACCACCGGCACACCGCGCCGCGCCAGCCGTTCGAACCGCTCCAGGCGCTCACCCGCCGGACTCACCAGGATTCCCCGCACGCCCTGCTCCTCCAGCATGCGCAGGAAACGCTCCTCCCGGCCCGCGTCCACGTCGCTGCTGCACCGCACCAGGACGCACCCCGCCTCGGCGAGCCGGTCCTCAGCGCCACGGGCCACAGCGGCGTAGTAGGCGTTCGCGGTGTCGAGCAGCACGCACCCCACGACCGTGCTCGGGGCGCCGCGGAGCTGACGGGCCGCGCCGTTGCGCACGTACCCGACGCGGTCCATCGCCGCCTCGACGCGCAGCCGTGTCGGCGGGGCGACGACCGCCGGATTGTTGAGGACGTTGCTGACCGTGGACATCGACACCCCGGCCGCCGCTGCGACCTCCCTGATGCCCGCACGCTCCCGGATACCGGCACGTCCCGTGGCACCACCCGCGCCCACTCGCCCGTCACCGTCCCTCCGCGGTCGGCCACGGCAGCCGTCCGACGCGGCCGTCAGCCTAACGGAGACCGGCCCGTCCCGACCCGCCCCGGCGGGCACCCGCAGGCCCGGGGGAGAATGCCCCCCATGACAGCCCTCCCCGACGACCTGCGGTCCGCCCTCGACGACGCGCTGCGCGGCCTCGACCGGCAGGGGCTCGCCCGGTCCGTCGAGCGCCTCAGCGGCCGGTACCGGGAGGGCCGGGCGGCGAGCGCGCCGATCCTCGCGACGGCCGGCGACGTCGCCGCCTACGCCGGCTACCGCATGCCCGCCACCTACGCGGCCGTCCACGCGGCGCTGTCCGAGGTGGCGCTCGCCGCCCCGGCCTTCGCCCCGCGCGCGATGACCGACGTGGGCGGCGGCACCGGCGCCGCGCTGTGGGCCGCGCACGGGGTGTGGCCCGGCCTCGACTCCCTCACCGTCGTCGAGCAGGCACCCGAGGCCATCGCGCTGGGCCGGCGCCTCGCCACCGCCGCCTCGGCGCCCGCGCTGCGCTCCGCCACCTGGCGGCGCGGCCTCATCGACCCGGCGGCCCCCCTGCCCCCGGCCGACCTCGTCACCCTCTCCTACGTCCTCGGTGAGCTGCCCGAGCCGGCCCGCGAGGCGGCCGTGTCGCATCTCGCCGACGCAGCCGGCGCGACGGGCACGGTCGTCCTCGTCGAGCCCGGCACCCCCGACGGCTACGAGCGCATCGCCGCAGCGCGCGACGTGCTGATCGCTCGTGGCCTGACCGTCGTCGCGCCCTGCCCGCACGACCACGCGTGCCCCGTCCCGCGCGGCCGCGACTGGTGCCACTTCGCCGCCCGCCTGCCCCGCGAGGACGCGCACCGGCGGATCAAGGAGGGCACGCTCGGCTTCGAGGACGAGAAGTTCTCCTACGTCGCCGCGTCGGCCGTGCCCCACGGCCGCGCCGGCGCCCGCGTGCTGCGGCACCCGCTCAAGCGGAAGGGGCTCGTCGGGCTGCGGACCTGCACCGCCGACGACGGGCTGGCCGAGGTCACCGTGACGAAGCGGCAGGGCGACCTCTACCGGGCGGCGCGGGACACGCGCTGGGGCGACGCCTGGCCGCCGCCCGGGGACCGCGGGTGAGCCGTCAGCCGACGCGGTCCCGTACCCACCGGCCGGCCGGCTTCAGGGCTTCGGGATCGTCGAACGCCCCCGCCGCGCAGGTGCCCGGCTCGAACACCGCGCCCGAGCGCGGATCGTCGGACCAGTTCCAGTTCACCCAGCTCACGCCCAGACGGTCCAGCAGGTCGAGGTAGCGCCCGGCCGAGTCGAAGTCGTCCGGGCCGTCACCCGTGGCCTCCTGCGTACCGAACTCGGTCACGAACAGCGGCAGCTCCCGCGCGGCGCGGGCGAGGGTGTCCCGGTAGACGGGGTCGTCGTGCGAGGCGGCGTAGAAGTGGAAGGTGTACATGATGTTGTCCGCGCCGACGGGGTCGGCGAGGATCTCCGACTCGTCCGCGCCGTCCGAGACGCCGAGCGACGACCAGCCGCGCGTGCCCACCAGGACCACGGCGTCCGGCGCCCCCTCGCGCACCACGGGGACCACCTCCTCGGCGTAGGAGCGGATGGCCCGCCAGTCCACGCCGTTCGGCTCGTTCGCGATCTCGTAGAGCACATTGCCCCGGTCACCGAGACGCGCGGTGACGGTGCGGAAGAACTCCTCGGCGAGCGCCGTGTCGGCGTTGGGGTCGCCCGGGTCGAGCATGTGCCAGTCCACGATCGCGTACAGGCCGCGCTCCGTCGCCGCCTCGACGGCGCGGACCGCCACGTCCGTCAGATGGTCCGGATTCGTCGCCCAGCCATCCTCGTGGACGTACGTCGAGACGCGCAGCACGTCCGCGCCCCAGTCGTACGCGAGCACGTCGAGGGACGCGTCCGTGACGCACTGCGCGTACCACTGCGTGCCATGCGTACTCATGCCGCGCAACTGCACGGTGTCCCCGTGCTCGTCGCACAGGGCCGTCCCGCACACCCGCAGCCGGCCGTGCTCCTCGAACGGCGTCGCCCCGCCCCCGCCGGACGCGTCCGCCGCGGGCGGGTCACCGCCGCAGGCCGCCGTCAGGACGAGGGCCGCCGCTCCCAGGAGGGCCGGTACGGGACGCGGGAGGCGGGGTCTGCCCATCGAAGGTCGGTCCTCTCGGCGGAGCGCGCGGGTCGCCGAGGAAAGTAGACGCGCCCCCGGGCGGCGGTCAAACCGTCCGCCGGGGGCGCGCCCGAGTGCGTCCGCCCCGTCAGCCTGCCGTGCAGCTCGGTGCGAGCGCCGTGTCCTCCGGCCAGGGGCCGGAGCCCAGGTAGCCGAAGGTGGTGCTCCCACCCGGTGCCAGCTCGGCGTTCCACCCGGAGGGGGTCGCGAGGACCGTGGACTCACCGGTGGTCACCTGCGAGCCCCACACACTGGAGGGAACGGCAGCGCCGCCGTCGTGGCGCCAGCCCACGCGCCAGCCCTCGACCGGGGCGTCGCCGGTGTTCTCGACGGTCACCTCCGCGAGGAAGCCGGTGCCCCAGCTCTCGGTGACCGTGTGCGTCGCCCGGCAGCCGCCGTGGTGTTTGACGTCGCCCAGCTCGTCCAGGGTGATGACGCGCGGGTGGTTGTAGACGTGCTCCAGGTGCTCGCGCGAGTTGCTCACGCCGTCGGTGAGGAAGCTGCCGCTCCAGGTCACGAACCAGCTCCAGTCGGCCTCGTACGCCTCCAGCAGGTCGGGGTCGGGAATGGAGCCGACCTCCGTGAGGGCCACGATCTTCCGGTCCTGGCCCAGCTCGACCAGCTTCTCGTAGTCGGCGCTGACCGGGCCGTGGTCGCCGGCGGGCGGGTAGGAGTCGGTGCTCACGATGTCCACCACGTCGTCGCCCGGGTACCAGGCCGGGTCGACGGAGTTCCACACCCAGATGAGGTTGTGCAGGCCGTGGACGTTGACCAGGCGGTCGTAGAGCAGGCGGTACAGCTCCTTCGCCGGCTCGGGACCCTTCGCCCCCCACCAGAACCAGCCGCCCTCGGCCTCGTGCAGGGGGCGCCACAGCACCGGCACGCCCGCGTCCTGCAGCTGGCCGAGCTGGACGGCGATGGCGTCGATGTCCCGCAGGACGAGCTGGTACTCGGGGGACGCGGGGTCGGCGAGCGCGGCCGCGATGTCGAAGGTGGTCGAGTCGGTGTAGAAGCCGCGCCACCATTCCTTGCCCGGCTCGTCGATGAGGCCGGTGGGGGCGTTCCAGTGCCACACGAAGGTGGTGATGCCGCCGCGGGCGTCCCAGGCGATGGCGTTCTCGACCTCCTGCGAGGTGGTGCCCCGCTCGACGCGGCTGGGGGAGTAGTCCATCATGTCGAGCCCGGCGACGGCGGGGGCGCGGCCGATGTTCTCCTCCAGCCACGCGATGCTCGCCATGTCCTGCTGGCCGCTGAGGATGTGACTGCCGTACTCGTCGGTGAGGTAGTTGAGGAGGGACCGGGCCTCCGGGGTGGCGTCCGGGTCGACGGGGGCGTCGCCGACCTGGTGCGGCGGACGCGGCGGGACGGGGGAGAGGGCGATGGCGTCGATCTCGTACCAGCCCCACCCGTTCTCGATGGTGACGGTGTTGTCGCCCTCCCGCAGGAGCACCTTGCCCGCCGCGGCCTCGGAGAAGGTGTCGGTCGGGACGAGGGTGACCGAGCCCATCCCGGTGTCGTTGAGGCGGAGGTTCGCGTCCTTCTGGCCGTAGGGAGCGCGATAGAGGACGGTGAGGTCGTACAGGCCGCCGACGCTGTCGGGGATGGTGATGGTGACCTGGTCGCCGGCGGTGTCGAAGCCCTCGACGTAGCCGGTGCCGGAGTGGCCGGCGGCGGTGGAGGCCACCGTGACGCCGGTGAGGACGCCGTCCTCGGCCTCGTAGATCTCGGTCTCGGGGGCGACGCTGCCGGTGGCTGTGGTGCCGGCCGTGCCGGACGCCGGGTCCCCGGGGGCGGCGACGGCAGGTGCGGAGCCGTACACCAGCAGCGCGGACAGCGCGCCTGCCACGGCGCCGGCCGCCAGTCCGCGGGTCGTGGAACGCGTACGCATGCGGTCTCTGCCTCCTCGTGGGTGGGAGCGCTCCCAAGCGAGGGTCATTGGACCGTACCCGCAGGATCACGTCAATGACATGCGCACGATCGGCTCATGGGCGGCCGGAAAGGGGTGTGGGAGGTGCCGCCCCTGCGGGCGGTACCTCCCACGGATGCGCTGTTCCTCGGCGGCCGCCGGACTTCCGTACGTGCGGGGTGCTGAGCACCGTGTCAGTAACGCCTGACGCGGTTGGCCACGAGATTGCCGATCGCGAAGTACACGATCGCCGCGAGTCCGTAGCCGCACACGACGCGCGCCCACTCCTCGTCGAACGTGAACAGGTCGTGCGACCAGCCGGCCAGCCAGCGGGACGAGTCGTGGACGAAGTCCACCAGCATGTTGCCCCGGTTGGCGTCCAGCAGGTACATCAGGATCCACAGGCCGATGATGCAGGCGGCCACGTCGGCGATCACCGCGACCACCGCAGCCGCCGGGCCGAATCTCGTTGTATGCGCGGACATGACATGCGGATTGCCCCTGCCCGTCCGGCGAAACGCTGTTCGTCCGCCCCTTGTCGTGGCACGGCGTCCGGAACACCCCGATCGTCACCGGCGGCCCCAGCGGGTGCCACGTGAGGCGCCCACTGATCCAATCTGCGGAGCCATCCGGTGCCGTCCCGGCGCTCGCTCCACCGGGCGACATGTCGACACGACAACAGCTCCGGCCCCTGTCCGTCACACGTGCCGCGCCGCCTCCTGACATCCCACCGCACGCCCGCCGAAGGCCCCGCCCGCCCCTCGCCCGGGGCGCCCGCGTCCGCACGCCGCCCACTATTGCCGCTGATGCCTGGCCTCCGTGGCTGGTCCAGCGCGTGCCCGGACTGCCCGGCTCTGGCCGGGCCGCCGATCGTGCTGGGGGCGGCGGTGGTGAAGCGACGTTCACTCTGCGCTTGGTCGGCTTGTCGATACAGGGCGTTCCGGTGGCCACCCGGGGCGTCCGCACGCGCCCACTACTGCCGCCGGTACCCGGCCTTGCGGCTGGCCCAGCGCGTTCCTTACTCCGTGATTTCGGACGGGCTGCCGGGGTCGGTGCCCGTGGGTGATGGTCATGCGGTGTCGAGTTGGCTGGTCGATACATCGGCACATCGGTGGGTGGCTGGTCCAGCGTGTTCCTGACCACATGACTCCGGTCCGGTTGCCGGGGCTGGCACTCGTGGGGTGACGGTCACGGGTGCTGCGTCGGTCGGTCGAGACGCCGGCATTCCGGTGGTTGCCCGGGGCGCCCGCGTCCGCTCGCCGCCCACGGCCATCGCCGACAGCCGGGCTCGGTGGTCGGCCAGGCGTGTGCCCGGGCCGCCCGGTCCAGGCCGGGGTGCTGGTCGAAGCCGGGGCTCACGCCCGCGGGGCGGATGGTCACTCGGCGCTCAGCAGCCGGTCACACGCCGGTACTCCGGTGGTCGCCCCGGGTGCACGTGCCCACGCCCACTTCCACCCGCTCGCCGGACGGGCCGCTCCCGGCCCGTGACCGTGTCAGGACCGCGTGCCCACCGGGCGGGAGACGACGCAGGCCGGGGAACCGACCGACAGCCGGTACTCCTCCGCGACCGGCGCACCGGACACGGTGTCGAGCGTGAGGACCAGCACGGCGTCGCTCTCCTGTGCGGCCACCAGCATGCGGTCCCCGTCCACCGTGAAGTGCCGGGGCCAGGCGGCCCCGAGGACGTATTCGGCGGTGAGCTTCGGGGTGTCCGTGCCGAGGGCGAAGGTGGCGATGGTGTCCGCGCCCCGGTTGGACAGGTGACCGGTACGGCCGTCCGCGCTGATCACCAGGTGGGCCGGCTGATCGGCTCCAGCGCCCGGCCGTGCCGACGCGGGACTCGAGGCGAGCGCGGTGAACACGCCCGGCGTCTCCTCGGCCACCGTGACGAGCCCCGCCGCCAGCTCCGCCACCACGTGGGCGCGGCCCGTCGCGGCCCGGACGAGCTGGCGCGGCCCCGTGCCGGCGGGCAGGCCGGAGGCCGCCGACCGCGTCAGCGTGCCGGCCCCGGGATCCAACCGGTACGACCACAGCGTGTCGGTGCCGAGATCGACCACGGTCACGAGCGACCCGGCCGCGTCGAGCGTCACCATGTGGGCGTGCGGCCCCTCCTGGCGGTCGGGAACGGGTCCCGAGCCGGTGAGCCGGACGAGGTCGGTGCGCGCGACCGGCACGCCGGCCTCGTCGAGGGAGAACACCGCGACGCTGCCCGAGCCGTAGTTCGCCGCGAGGAGATGACGCCCGTCCGGGGTCACGGCCAGGTGGCACGGTTCGGCGCCCCCGGTCGGCAGTCCGCCCACGACCTCGGGCTCCCCGTCCCCGGCGAACCGGATCGCGCTCACCCCGCCCTCGGCCCGCTCGTGCACCGTGTACAGCACCGGCAGGGTGGGGTGCCATTCCAGCCACGAACAGCCGGGAAGGGCCAGCTCTCCGGCCGGGACGAGCCGCCCGCCCCGACCGTCCTCGCGGAGCAGCGTGATGCCGGGACCCCGGCCGCCTGTCTCCGCCGTGTAGGAGCCGACGCAGAACAGCCGGTCGGACATGACATCTCCCCTTCGCCGTGGATCGGATCGACGCCCGGGACGTTACCAAGCCGCTCGGCCCTGCCCGCCGGCCCCCGCTCCGCGCTGCGGGCCGGCCGCCCGGACGGCCCCGGGCCGGACACCGAGCCTCCCCCGTGCGCGCGGTGCGTTGTGGGCCGACCGGCCGAACACGTGTCTGCTCGGCCGCGGACCGGGCAAGCGGACCGGGTGACGACTGCGGAGACATCGGAGCGCGGGACGCCCCCTCTGAAGAGGGCGCTGACGACGCCCCTGCTGTATCTGTTCATCCTGGGTGACACGCTCGGCGCCGGCGTGTACGTCCTGGTCGGACAGGTCGCGGAGGAGTCCGGCGGGGCCGTGTGGGCGCCGCTGCTGGCCGCCCTGTGCCTCGCCCTGCTGACCGCCGCTTCCTACGCGGAACTGGCGACCAAGTACCCGCGTGCCGGGGGAGCGGCGCACTACGCGCACCTCGCCTTCGGCCCGTTCGTCGGCTTCGCCGTGGGCTTCTGCATGCTGGCGGCCGGCACCGTCTCCGTCGCCACCCTCACCCGTGCCTTCGGCGGCGACTACCTGTCGGCCTTCGTGGACATCCCGATGCCCCTGGTGGCGCTCCTCTTCCCGATCGCGCTGGCCCTGCTGAACGCCCGGGGCATCGCGGAGTCCCTGCGGGCCAACGCGGTCGCCACCGTGATCGAGACCAGCGGGCTGCTCCTCGTCGTCGGGCTCGGGGTATGGGTCCTCCTGCGCGGCGACGGGGACGGTTCGCGCCTGGCCGATGTCGGCACCGCCGAGGCGGGACCGGCCGCGGCCGTCCTCGGCGGCGCGGTGCTCGCCTACTACTCGTTCGTCGGTTTCGAGACCTCCGTGAATCTCGCGGAGGAGACCCGGAATCCGGGCCGCTCCTACCCGCGCGCCCTCTTCGGCGCCCTCGCCACCGCCGGCGTGGTCTACGGCCTGGTCGGCGTCGTGGCCAGTGCCGTCGTCCCCACCGAACGTCTCGTCTCCTCCAGCGGCCCCCTCCTCGAAGTCGTCCATACGGCCGGGAACGTCCCGGACCGGCTGTTCAGCGCGATCGCTCTCGTCGCCGTGGCCAACGGCGCCCTGCTCACCGGCATCATGTCGTCGCGGCTGGCCTACGGCATGGCCAGGGACCGCCTGCTGCCCGGCTTCCTGGCCCGGGTACTGCCGCGCCGCCGCACCCCCTGGGCCGCCATCGCCGTCACGACCGCCCTGTCGATGCTCCTTGCACTCACCGGTGATGTGGCGAGCCTCGCGTCGACGCTCGTCCTCCTGCTGCTGTGCGTCTTCGGAGCCGTCAACATCGCCGTACTCGTCCTGCGCCGCGACCAGGTGGACACGGACCATTTCCGCGTGCCGCGAGCGGTGCCCGTCCTCGGGGCGGCCTCCTGCGTCCTGCTCGCGACACGGATCGAGCAGGAGGTCTGGCAGCGCGCGCTGCCACTGATCGCGCTCGGGCTCGTCCTGGGGGCCGTCGCGCGGGTCCGGCACCGGCGCGGGGCCGCCGTGGAGGAGGAGTTGGCCTGACGGGCGGCCCGCCGTCACCGGGTGACGCCGAGCCCGCCGCACCGGGCCGCGTGCACTCCGGGTGAGGACCGCCGGCCGGACCACCGCCCCATGTATCACTGTCCGCTTCCGCTCACCACCCTGGCGCGGGGTGGCGAAATCCCCGGCGCGAGCAGAATTCCTCCTTCCTGTTCGACCGGTCCGGCACCGCATTCGGGGAAAGCCGACTTCCCGGCCGGACGGAACACCACTCCTTCGGCCGTATACTCCCCGCATGGCCAAGAAAGTTGTCACCATCTACACCGATGACCTCACCGGCGGCGAGGCCGCCGATGTCGGTACCCATACGTTCAGTCTCGACGGCGTGAACTACGAGATCGACCTCGGTCCCGACTCGTTCGACCGCCTTCTCGACGCCCTGCGTCCTTTCATCGACAAGGGCCGCAAGACCGGCCGGACCCAGCGGTCCGCCTCCGCCCCCAAGCGCGCCGCGACGGGCGCCGACCCGGCGAAGGTCCGTGAATGGGCGCGCGCCAACGGTTTCGAGGTGAACGACCGGGGCCGAGTCCCCGGACACGTCCAGGAGGCCTACGACAAGGCCCACTGAGCCACGGCCCACCGGGGGACGGACCGCAGGCCGCACCGGGCGGCGCCGGTACGCGTCCCACGTTCACGAGGACCGGCGCGCCGCCGCGCGTATGCGTCCCGCACCCTTCGGCCCGCCCCGGGAAAGCGACTCCCCGAGCCCCGGCGGCGCGGCGGGTGCGGACGATTCCGATCGCCGGCGGCGGCCCGGCGGCACGGTAATGGACCGGCCGCCCGGGAGCGCCGCGGAAGGAATCCCGCCGCCCCACCGGTGCCCCGCGAGAGGGCGCCCGCGGACCGTCCGCACCCAATCCCGCAATTCGCCGCCGCCCGGCGCCTCCCGAATTGCTCGGCGGCTCCCCGCCATTGCCGCCGCCCCGGCAGCCACCGCCCCGCTGCCGACGCTTTCACCCGGCATCCGCCTCATCTTCCGTCCGTCCCCCATCGGGCACCTCCCCATTTCCCCGGCGCGGACTTCCGAGCCCGCTTCTCCCACCGGAACGCATACCCAACATTACGCTCAGTAATCATCGTTGGCAAGGGCTTTCCCCCGAGCATCACCACTCGGCTATCGCGTTCCCTCAACTCCCGCTGTCAACAAGCCGTTTGATCACCCGGCCGGCCCCGGGTCGGTCAGCTCCCCGGCCAGCATGTCCATCAGCAGACCGTCGCGTGTCAGTCCGTCCGCACGCCGCTCGTACTGCCGCATGACACCCACCGGCCGGAAACCGAGCCGGCGGTACAGCCGCACCGCTCCCTCGTTCTCCACCGCCGGATCGATCGTCAGCCGGTGGTGCCCGTCGGCGTCGAACAGGTGGCGCGCCAACGCGTACAGGGCCGCACCGCCGATCCCCCGCCGATGGACGCCGGCGTGCACGGCCACATCGATGCCGGCGTGCCGGAAGTCGCGCGTCGGCTCCTCCCACGCCTGGATCAGTCCCGCCACAGTGCCGCGGAACTCGATGGCGTACGTGCGCCCGTCGCCGGACGGCGCGCACGCATCCTCGGCCTCCTCGTCCGGATCCCCCCACCACCTGGCCACCTCGGGGCACGCCAGCACCGCGCGGAACGCCGCCCGGTCGGCCGGTACGGCCGGCCGCAGCCGGACACCCCGCCCCTCGATCGCCCCCATGACGCGCATGCGGCCCATCCTGCCGCACCCACCGGCTCCCCGACCTCCGGCCACGACCCGGCCCCGTGACATCCGGGCACCCAACACCCTTCAAACCACCACAGCACCTCCCGCACCGGGCGGCCCGTCAGCCACTCCGGGCCGGAACATGCCTGGCGCCGCCCGCACGGCCTCGGAGAGGATGTCCCCGGGCCGGCGCCCCCACCCGTCCCGGAACACCGACCGACCGCGAGCGGAGACGAAGCAGCATGACCACGCGCGACGCCCAGCAAGGCCCCGCCGGCATCGACACCTCGGTGCCCCACTCGGCGCGCATCTGGAACTACTGGCTCGGCGGCAAGGACAACTACCGCGTCGACCGCGAGGCCGGTGACGCGTACCGCCGCACCGTCCCGGGTATCGACGCGATGGCCCGCGCCTCCCGCTACTTCCTCACCCGGTCGATCCGTTTCCTGGCCGGCGAGGCGGGCATCCGCCAGTTCCTCGACGTCGGGACCGGCCTGCCCACCGTGGACAACACCCACGAGGTCGCCCAGCGTGTCGCGCCTTCCAGCCGGATCGTCTACGTGGACAACGACCCGCTGATCCTGCTCCACGCCCAGGCCCTGCTCACCTCCGCCCCCGAGGGGGTCACGCAGTACATCGACGCGGACCTCCACGATCCCGCGGCCGTCCTCGCCGGCGCCGCGGCCACCCTGGACTTCGACCGGCCCGTGGGCCTCATCCTGTCCGACGTGATGGGCCACGTCGCCGACTACGCGGCGGCCCGCGACATCGTGCGCCGCCTGGTCGCCGGCCTGTCGCCGGGCAGCTACCTGATGCTGAGCCACGGAGCCGCCAACGACCCGGAGCTGATCGCGGCCCAGGAGGACTACAACGACACCGGCGCCGTCCCCTACATCCTCCGCACACAGGAGCAGATCACGGGGTTCTTCGACGGTCTCGACCTGCTTGACCCCGGCGTCGTCCCCATGCCGGAGTGGCGTCCCGACGTGGTCGTCGGCGACTACCCGGCGAGCGTCGGCATGGGAGGCGTCGCCCGCGTCCCCTGACGCGCCGCCCGCCGCACACACGACCGCCCCGGCCGGGCGTGGGGGACGCCGGCCGGGGCGGTGCCGTGCGCGAGGGGCGCGCCGCCGTCAGGACAGCATCGCGAGCGCCTTGTTGAACGTGGCCGACGGCCGCATGACCGCCGCCGCCTTCGCCGCGTCCGGCCGGTAGTAGCCGCCGATGTCGGCCGGGGAGCCCTGCACGGCGATCAGCTCGTCGACGATCTGCCCCTCCTGCTCGGTGAGCGTCTTCGCGAGGGGCGCGAACGCCTCGGCGAGCGCCGCGTCGTCCGTCTGCCGCGCCAGCTCCTGCGCCCAGTACAGGGACAGGTAGAAGTGGCTGCCGCGGTTGTCGATGCCGCCCACTCGCCGGCTCGGGGACTTGTCCTCGTCGAGGAACGTGGCGGTCGCCCGGTCGAGGGTGTCGGCGAGGACCTGGGCACGGTCGTTGCCCGTCGTCCGGGCCAGCTGCTCGAAGCTGACCGCGAGCGCGAGGAACTCGCCCAGGCTGTCCCAGCGCAGGTAGTTCTCCTTGACGAGCTGCTGGACGTGCTTCGGCGCGGACCCGCCGGCGCCCGTCTCGAACAGCCCGCCGCCGTTGATCAGCGGCACGACCGACAGCATCTTGGCGCTGGTGCCCAGCTCCAGGATGGGGAAGAGGTCGGTGAGGTAGTCGCGCAGGACGTTGCCCGTGACGGAGATCGTGTTCTCGCCGCGGCGGATGCGCTCCAGGGAGAACGCGATCGCCGCCGCGGGCGGCATGATCTCGATGCGCAGGCCGTCCGTGTCGTGCTCGGCCAGGTACGCCTCGACCTTCCCGATGAGCTGCGCGTCGTGGGCGCGGTCCTCGTCCAGCCAGAACACGGCCGGGTCGCCGGTGGCCCGGGCGCGGGTCACGGCCAGCTTCACCCAGTCACGGACGGGGATGTCCTTCGTCTGGCACATGCGCCAGATGTCGCCCGCGCTCACCGCGTGCTCCAGGACCACCGTGCCGTCCTGGTCGAGGACGCGGACGGTACCCGTCGTCGGGATCTCGAACGTCTTGTCGTGGCTGCCGTACTCCTCGGCCTTCTGCGCCATGAGTCCGACGTTCGGCACCGAGCCCATGGTGGCCGGGTCGAACGCGCCGTTGGCCCGGCAGTCGTCGATCACGACCTGGTAGATGCCGGCGTAGGAGCTGTCCGGGATGACCGCGAGGGTGTCCGCCTCCTTGCCGTCCGGCCCCCACATGTGGCCGGACGTGCGGATCATGGCCGGCATCGATGCGTCCACGATCACGTCGCTCGGCACGTGCAGGTTGGTGATGCCGCGGTCGGAGTCGACCATGGCGAGCGCGGGACCCTCGGCCAGCTCCGCGTCGAAGGACTCCTTGATGCGGTCGCCCTCCGGCAGGCCCGCCAGGCCCTTGAGGATGCCGCCGAGGCCGTCGTTCGGGGTGAGCCCGGCCTCGGCCAGCGTCCGGCCGTGCTCGGCGAACGTCTTCGGGAAGAACGTGCGCACCACGTGACCGAAGATGATCGGGTCGGACACCTTCATCATGGTGGCCTTCAGGTGCACCGAGAACAGCACACCCTCCTCCTTGGCCCGCGCCACCTGCGCCGCCAGGAATTCCCGCAGCGCCGCCACCCGCATCACCGACGCGTCCACGATCTCGCCGGCCAGCACGGGAACCGACTCGCGCAGCACCGTCGTGCTGCCGTTGTCGCCGGCCAGCTCGATGCGCAGCGCGCCGTCCTGCTCGATGACGGCCGACTTCTCCGTGGAGCGGAAGTCGTCGCCGGCCATGTGCGCGACATTCGTGCGCGACTCGGGGGTCCAGGCGCCCATGCGGTGCGGGTGGCTCTTCGCGTAGCCCTTCACCGAGGCGGGGGCGCGGCGGTCGGAGTTGCCCTCGCGCAGGACCGGGTTGACCGCGCTGCCCTTGACCTTGTCGTAGCGGGCGCGGATGTCGCGCTCCTCGTCGGTCTTCGGGTCGTCCGGGTAGTCGGGCAGCGCGTAGCCCTGCTCCTGCAGCTCGGCGATGGCCGCCTTGAGCTGGGGGATGGACGCCGAGATGTTCGGCAGCTTGATGATGTTGGCCCCGGGGGTGCCGGCCAGCGCACCGAGCTCGGCGAGCGCGTCGTCGATGCGCTGCTCCTCGGTGAGCCACTCGGGGAAGCCGGCGATGATGCGTCCGGACAGCGAGATGTCACGGCTCTCCACCCGGACGCCGGCCGCCGACGCGTACGCCTCGATCACGGGCAGGAACGAATACGTCGCCAGGGCGGGGGCCTCGTCGGTATGGGTGTAGATGATCGTCGAGTCAGTCACCGGGTGCTCCGCTCACGTCTGCAACATTGCTCGACATCAAGATATCTCTTCCGTGCACTCCGCTCGACAGGGCTCCTCGCCGTGTGAAGGAGGGGCAACCCCTCGACGCCCGAGATAAACCTTCTCATCCACTTAGATCCATATATGTCCAGTCGTAGCGTCGAAAGAGAGGAGACCACGAGAGTCGACGAGAGGAAGCGGACGATGCCCTTCGTGACGACGCGCGACGACACCGACATCTTCTACAAGGACTGGGGCTCCGGTCCCCCTGTCGTGTTCATCCACGGCTGGCCGCTCAACGCGGACGCGTGGGAGGACCAGATGAAGCTGGTCGCCGACAACGGCTACCGCGCCATCGCCCACGACCGCAGGGGTCACGGCCGTTCGGACCAGACCTGGGGTGGCTACGACTTCGACACCTTCGCGGACGACCTCGACGACCTGATCACGAGTCTCGACCTGCGGGACGTCACGCTGGTCGCCCATTCGATGGGCGGCGGGGAGCTGGCCCGCTACATAGGCCGGCACGGCACCTCGCGGATCAGCAAGGCGCTGATGGTCGGCGCGATCCCGCCCGTCATGGTCAAGTCCGAGTCCAACCCGGAGGGCACGCCGCAGAAGGTCTTCGAGACCCTCAAGGACGGCATCCTGAACGAGCGCTCCCAGTTCTGGCTCGACACCGCCGAGACGTTCTTCGGCGCCAACCGCCCCGGCAACAGGGTGACGAGCGGCAACAAGTACGCCTTCTGGCTGATGGCGATGCAGGAGAGCATCCAGGCCGGCGTGGCCTGCGTGGACGCCTTCTCGCAGACGGACTTCACCGAGGACCTCAAGAAGTTCGACGTCCCGACGCTGCTGATCCACGGCGACGACGACCAGGTCGTCCCGATCGGCCCCGCGTCGCAGAAGGCCGCGCGGATCATCCCGGACGCCACCCTGACCGTCTATGAAGGCGGCTCCCACGGCCTGGCCAATGTCCCCGGCACGAAGGAGCGCTTCGGCCGGGACCTCATGGCCTTCCTGCGGGGCTGACCTCCGCCCGCCGCGACCGGCTCCTCCCGGCCGAGGGGCCGGCCTTCCGCGTGCGGATTCAGTAGTCCTCGGCGTCCCGGACCTCCTGCAAATAGGCGTTGGCGGAGGCCCCCTCGTCCACGAGATCGGGCACCAGGTCGACGGAGCTGAGCAGGGACGCGCCCTTCCCCTCGGCGGGCTGCCAGCGGTCGGCGATGATCCGCTGCTTGTCCTCGGGCTGGTTCTCCATCCACTCGCGGTTCTGCGGGCTCAGCTGGCGGAGGAAATGGGCGAGCGGATCCACGGACATCGGGGGCGTCTCCTGACCGGGAGGGGGCACGGGCACCGGATCAGCCTCGGCGAGCGGACCGCGGACGCGGGCCGCATGCGGGCGCCGCCGAGCCGGATCCCACCCGCACGGGTGAACCGGTTTCTCAGGTGCCCGCCGATTGCCGCTGGACTCGGACGGGCGGCACATCTAGATTAGTTCCGTGGATGAACAAAAGGCGGACGGTAGCGCTGGTGACGCCAACTACGCTGTCATCGGCACTGATTACAGCATCTACCGGCAGCCCGACCCGCGCATCGCCGAGGCCGTCCGACGCGCGCTCGGCGACGCCACGACAGTCGTCAACGTCGGAGCCGGCGCCGGCTCGTACGAGAGCACCGCGCTGACCGTCACCCCCGTGGAACCCTCGCAGTCCATGCGGGACCAGCGCCCCGCCCATCTCGCCCCCGCCATCGACGCCACGGCCGAGAACCTGCCCTTCCCCGACGACATGTTCGACGCCGCCATGACGACGTTCAGCGTGCACCAGTGGAACGACCTCGCGGCCGGCCTCTCCGGGATGCGGCGCGTGGCGCGCGGCCCGGTCGTCGTCCTGACCTGTGACCCCGATCTGGTGCGCGACTTCTGGCTGTACGAGTACGCGCCGCTCGTCCTCGACACCGAGGCGAGGCGCTACCCCGCCCTCGCCGACATCACCGGGGCGCTCGGCGGCACCGCGACGGTGGAGCGCGTGCCGATCCCCGCCGACTGCACCGACGGGTTCAACGAGGCCTACTACGGCCGCCCGGAACGGCTCCTCGAACCGGGCGCCCGCCTCGCCTGCTCGGCCTGGAGTTTCGTCGGCCGGGACGTCCAGGAGCAGTACATCGACCGGCTGCGCCGCGACCTCGACTCCGGCCGCTGGGACGAGCGGTACGGAGACCTGCGCCGGCTGCCGAGCTGGGACGGCTCCCTCGTCCTCATCCGCGCCCTCCCCTCCTGACGGGCGCTCCGCCCGGCGGCCCTCGACCGCGCCGCCGGGCGGACCCGCGATCGTCACACGGCGGTGCCGGTCACCGTCGTGCCCGTGCGCTCCAGCGTGTACGTCACCTTCTCACCGCTCCAGAAGTGGAAGGTCAGCGTCACCGTCGAACCGTCCCTGACCTCGGCGAAGAACGCGGCCGGCAGCGTGATCGTGCCGTTCGCCGTGTCCGGCACGAAGGCGGCACCGTACTCCTTGAACGACGTCCAGTTCTGCGGCCCGGCGAACGTGCCGTCGTCGTACACGGCCTCCATGGTCGCCAGCCGATCACCGTTGAACGCTGCCGGCACCACGAGTGACTGCGTCGTGCCGGTGGCGTCCTGCAGGACAGCGGTGTCGTACGTGATGACGTACACCGACCAGGGGACGCCCCGGGAGAACCGGAGCGTGAGTTCGGCGTTCACCCCGTACTCGCGGTCCTCCGTGAGGCGGCGGAGCGTGGCGGCCCGGAGGGTGAGCCGGTCGCCGGCCACGGTGTAGTCGCGCCCGGGGGCGAGCCGGTCGTGCCCCGCGCGCACCCCGGTGAGACGGTTGCCGTTGCGGTCGAGCGTGATCGTCGTGTCCGGCGGCTCCCCGTCGCGCGGGACGAACACCTGGTCGGTCGACGCCGTGGACGACGCGACGTGCCAGCTCGACCTGATCTGCCGGAACAGGCTCGGGTCCCTCCAGGTGAACGCGGTGCGGTCGAAATGCTGTCCGTTGTCCCACAGCATCGTGGTGAGCTGCCGCTGCCTCGCGTACGTGCCGAGGAACTCGAAGAACTTCAGCTTCTCGCCCTGCTCGATCGCGCTCGTGCTCCGGTCGAAGCCGAGCAGCCCGTACTCACCGACGATCACCGGGACGCCGGCGGCGACGAACGTGTCGTGGACCCGGTCGAAGGTGTCCGTCAGGTCCTGGCGCGTCGTCGCGTCGAAGCGGGTGGTGCCGGCGATGTTCACGCTGAACGGCCAGTAGCCGTAGAAGTGGACTGTCGCGACGAGATGGGGGTCGTCCAGCGCCGCGAACGTGGCGGCCAGTTCGTCGAGCCGTGCTTGCTCGGGGGAGGAGTGGAGGGTGGGCAGGACGAGGAGACGTGTGGCGTTCGCGCCGCCGGATTCCCGGACGAGCCCGTGGAACACCGTGTTCAGCTCGTCCATCAGCACGGCGTTCTGCGCGTCACCGGAACTTCCCTCGAATGTCGGCTCGTTGATGCTCTCGAACAGCAGCTCACGCGGAGCGTCGCGGAACGCGTCGGCGATCTGCTCCCACGTCCGGGTGAAGCGTTCGATGACCGCGTCGTGCCGGGTCGGGAGATCCTTGACCCACTGCCAGGAGTCGTGATGGACGTTGAGGAGGACGTAGAGCCCCTCGTCCAGCGCCCAGCCGACGACCTCACGGACGCGCTCCAGATACGCTGCGTCGATGGTCCACTCCGGCGCGCCTCCCTGGTGTTGCCCCCAGGTCACCGGGATGCGGACGCTGCGGAAACCCTGCTCCCTGACATTGCTGAGCAGTTCGCGGGTGACCCTCGGATTCCCCCACGAGGTCTCGTCGGCACCGGTGGCGTCGAAGGTGTTGCCGAGGTTCCACCCGGGCTGCATGTCGGCGACGACGGCCCGGGCCGACGAGGGCCGCGCCCGCCCGGCCTCGGCGGCCACGGCGGTGGGCGGCAGAGCGGCGAACACCCCGACGAGGGCGAGCAGAACGGCGAGGGCGGTCAGCGCCCCGCGTGAACGGCTTCTCACGGTGGTCCCTTTCGATCAACGGCGGGGAAGCGCTCCCATGACCGCCGGGGATGCTAACGATCGAACGCCGTTCCCAGAAGACACCGCGCGTGTCAGTGGCTGCGCGTACCGTGTGGCCAGCGCAGCGCGATCGACGCGACAAGGCGACCACGAGGGGGGCCGGTGCGGGCTCAGGAGATCACGTTCCTCAAGCTCGTCCAGGGCGAGAAGCAGTTCCAGGTGCCGCTGTACCAGCGCACTTACAGCTGGGGCCGACCGCAATGGGACAGGCTGTGGGACGACATCGGTGAGTTGGTGGAGCAGCACCTCAGCGGGGAGAGCCCTGCGCCGCATTTTCTCGGGTCCGTCGTTCTCGCTCCTGGCCGTCTGCAAGCGGGGGGAGTGCAGCGCTGGCTCGTAGTGGACGGCCAGCAGCGTCTGACGACGTTGATGCTGGCCTTCGCCGCTTTGCGGGACCACCTGAAACATGTCGGGGATGCCCGTGCCGCGGACCGTGTACACCGCCAGGTGCTGGTCAACGAGTTCCATGAAGGGCTGGACCACTACCGGTTGCTCCCAACCCAGGCCGATCGCGATGCGTTCGCCGCGTGTGTGGCGGCCACCCCGGAGGCCGGCGGCGGGGACACGGTGGGAGCTGCGTATCGCTTCTTCCTGGGAGCCTTCGCCGAGGGCCGCACCAACGGCCGGGAAGGCTGGGAGACCGCTGTCGAGACCGTCCTCAAGGATCTGCTCTCGATCGTCGAGATCACCGCGGAGGCCGGTGACAACGTGTACCGGATCTTCGAGTCCATCAACAACACGGGAGTCGGGCTCAGCCAGAGTGATCTCCTGCGGAACTACGTGTTCATGCTCCTGCCCACGCGGGGCGAGCGTGTGTACCGGGAGTTGTGGCTGCCGATGCAGCAGCGACTCGGGCCGAAGAATCTCGACCTGCTGGTATGGCTCGACCTGGTGGTGCGTGGACACAGCAAGGCCAACAAGGGCGATGTGTATCGTCAGCAGCAGAAGGGACTCGAACCCCTGGCCGGGGACGAGACTGCCCTTGAGCAGGAGATCGCACGGCTTTTCGAGCACGCCGGGCGACTGCTGCGC
This sequence comes from Streptomyces sp. RFCAC02, assembly GCF_004193175.1. Taxonomy (NCBI): domain Bacteria; kingdom Bacillati; phylum Actinomycetota; class Actinomycetes; order Kitasatosporales; family Streptomycetaceae; genus Streptomyces; species Streptomyces sp. RFCAC02. The sequence continues at coordinate 5,484,356 of NZ_SAUH01000001.1, forward strand.
ATCCTGGAACCGGAGCGCGAGCCCGTTCCGCGTTTGCGCGCGGCCCTCCGGCGGCTCGACGCGTGGGGCGGACGCATCCACTACCCCCTGGCGCTTCACCTGCTCACCCTGGTCGACGAGGGGACGACCGATCCGGACGAGGCCGCGCAGGCCCTGGAGTTCGCCGAGTCGTACCTCGTCCGCCGAATGATCTGTCAGGTTCCGACGAACAATCTGAACCGGATCTTCATGGAGGCCCCCAGGGAGTTGGAGCGCGACCGCTCCGCGGCCGAGGCCGTGCGCCGCTTCCTCTCCGGACGCCGCCGCAACTGGCCGACGGATGAGGAACTGAGGGACGCGGTCCGTCACAAGCCCTTCTACTGGGGAGGGCAGCCGGGTCACCGCCGGCATGTGCTGCGCCGACTGGAGGAGAGCTACGGCGCGAGTGAGCCGGTGGACTTCGAGGCGGCGCGACTCACGGTCGAACACGTCCTTCCTCAGCACCCCGCACAGTCCTGGTACGACCTGCTGGGTGAGGAGACGGACGAGGGGCAGACCCCGCAGGAGCTTCACGACGCACTGGTCCACACTCTGGGCAACCTCACGCTCACGGGAGAGAACAGCAAGCTCTCCAACCATCCTTTCCGCCGCAAGCAGGAGATCCTCGATTCAAGCGCCCTGCGGATGAACCAGGAGATCGCCGCTGCGAGCCGCTGGGGCAAGGCGGAGATCCTCGACCGCGCCGACAGGCTCACCGACCGTGCGGTCCGCCTGTGGCCGGGGCCCGTGGGAGTGGTCCGTGCGACGGGTGAGGAGTGGCACGGCTGGGCCGATCTTCGGGCAGCCCTCGTCGCCATGCCGAGCGGGACCTGGACCACCTTCGGCGATATCGCCGAGCTCATCGGTACTCACGCCGTGGCCGTCGGCAATCACCTCGCCGCGTCACCGGGTGTCATCGCGGCCTACCGTGTTCTCACGGCGGACGGGCGTGTCCCGTCGGGCTTCCGCCGGCCGGACGGCAGGACGGATGACCCCGCACAGCTCCTGGCGGACCAGGGAATCGCCTTCGGCCCAGCAGGACGTGCTCACCGCTCCCACCGGCTGGTGGCCGCGGAACTCGCCACCCTGATCGGCCGGGACGTCCCCCATGACGCTGCCCACCCCGCACTCCCGGACCCGGAACGGGCCGCAGCGGCGCACCGATTCGAGGCCCAGCTCAAGGAGAACCAGGCCGAGGCGGCCGACGGTGTCCTCGCGATGCTCGAGTTCTGGGAGCGGCAGGGCGGCCACCGCGAATGCGGCCGCCATGAGGAGACGAGTTGTTTCCCGACACTCGGGGTGGCACTCACCGGGCGGCCGAACGCGCTGTGGCCGATGGCCGTCTACCCGGTGTCGGGCACGGTCGAGGTTGTCTTCCAGCATTTGAAGAGGCGCAGCCCGTTCGATGACGTCGAGCAGCGGCGTGAGCTGATGCACCGCCTCAATGAGGTCGAGGGCATCAACCTCGTCGAGGGCAAGCTGGAACTGCGGCCATCGTTCCCGCTGTCCGTCTTCGCACGGCACAGTGAGCAGATCTGTGCCGTGTTGGAGTGGTTCGTGCATACTGCTGCCCTGCAGCGCGTGCAAGGGCACTGAGCGGCAAGCCGCGGCGCGGTACCCAGGGGGCGTACGCCCCCAATGGGACCCGCCCGGTCCTGGACGCGGCCGTCCGAGCAGGGTGCTCGTCGCCACGGGCGGGGGAGAGGGTGCCCCGCTCGTGGCGGGGCTTGCGCGCTGTCCGTGCTCTTACGGGACCTCGGAGAGCCCCTGGCAGCAGAAAAACCCCAGGTCGACTGGGGTTTTCAGTGAGTGTCCGAGGGGGGACTTGAACCCCCACGCCCTTAAACGGGCACTAGCACCTCAAGCTAGCGCGTCTGCCATTCCGCCACCCGGACGAGGTGTGCGCGCGACCTGTGGGGTCGCGGTGACATGGGCAACCATACCAAGTCCCGCGTGGTGTCCGCGCCGCGATTCCCTCCCTGTGCCGGTCAGCTCGCCAGCTCGGAGGAGGACGTACCCAGCGCCTTCAGCCAGGACGGGCCGCTGAGCAGTTCCAGGAGCAGCAGGAGGCGGGTCAACGGGTCCCACTCGGGGTCGTCCTGCGCCGGGCCGGTGCCGTTGTCGTCGGCCGGCTGCTCCGAGAGCAGCGCCCACACGGCCTTGCCGTGGCGGTCCGGTGTGGTCCAGCCCCAGTTCGCGGCGAGAGAGGCGAGGACATGCAGCCCGCGGCCCGATTCGCGCAGGAAGTCGGGCTCCTTGAGGCGGGGGGCGTCGCGGCCGGGGTCGAAGACGGCGCACAGGACCGCCTGTTCGCAGTGGACCAGGCTGAGGAGGAACGGCTGGTCCACCGTCGCCGGGGGCATCGGGCGGTGGCCGACGCTCACCGGGCGGCCGTAGCGGACGGCGTTCGTCACCAGCTCGGAGACGATCACCGAGGCGTCGTCGACCAGGGATCCGAGCCCCCAGCCGCGCAGGGTGCGTGACGTCAGGCGGCGCGCCTCACCGGCCGAACCGGCGGTACAGGCCAGCGGGAAGGTCACGAAGCCTGCCGCGTCCACGACCCCTCTGGGAGCTGGTGCCATCACGTGGGGCGCCGTTGCTGCGAACGGAAGAGCTGGCATGACGACCTCCGCGACGTGCTGGGACCGCCCTGGGGCGGCGGCTCCGCTAAGTCCATCCTCAACCCACACAGCGTATCGCTGCAAGTACATCGTAAAGAACGAATGCAAGAACGCCTGCAAGGACGGATGCAAGAACATCTGCAAGAACAGATGCAAGAACGCCGGGAGTTGGGGCAGAATCCACGCAGTGGCCGTCCGCCCGCTGTGCGGGCGGCGGTCGTGTCGACGGAAGGTAGGAGTGCATATGCCGCAGCTCGTCAACGGTGTGCCGGCCGGCCGGATCGAGGGTGCCGCCTGGCGCAAGAGCGCACGCAGCAACCCGAACGGCAACTGCGTCGAGGTCGCGGCCCTGCCCGGCGGGGATGTCGCCGTGCGCAACTCCCGGGACCCCCAGGGGCCGGCGCTCATCTACACCCGCGCGGAGATGACGGCGTTCGTCCTCGGCGCGAAGGACGGCGACTTCGACGACCTCGTGGACCGGGGCTGACCGTTACGCCCTGAGTTGCCCGGGAGCAACTGTACGCCCGGCTCGAACAGTGCAACACTGGGCGCGAATTCAACACTCAGGGGACAACGCTCATGGCGCCAGTTCAGCCAGGTCAGGCCTCTTCCGTGCGGGACCTCCTCGCCCGCCCGAGGGGTGGCCCGACGGTCCTGCGGATCGTCCTCGGCACCCACCTGCGCCGCCTCCGCGAGGAGTGCCACATCAGCAGGGAGGCGGCCGGGGAGGCCATCCGTGCCTCGCACGCGAAGATCAGCCGCCTCGAACTGGGCCGGGTGGGCGCGAAGGAGCGCGATGTCGCCGACCTCCTGACGCTCTACGGAGTGGACGACGAGCCGCGTCGCGGCCAGCTCATCGCGCTCGCCCGGCAGGCCGGCACGCCCGGCTGGTGGCAGAAGTACAACGACGTCCTGCCGAGCTGGTTCGAGACGCTCATCGGTCTCGAGGAGGCGGCGTCGGTCATCCGCACCTATGAGGTGCAGTTCGTCCCGGGGCTCCTCCAGACCCCCGACTACGCCAGGGCGTGCATCCGCCTCGGCCATCCCCGCGCCGGCGAGCGCGAGATCGAGCGCCGGCTCGAACTGCGCATGGAGCGGCAGAACCTCCTCTTCAAGGAGGACGCGCCGAAGCTCTGGGCCGTGGTGGACGAGGCGGCGCTGCGGCGTCCCCTCGGCGGCAAGCGGGCGATGCGGGAGCAGCTCCGCCACCTCCGCGAGGTCGCGGACCAGCCGAACATCACCCTGCAGATCGCGCCGTTCCGCATGGGCGGTCTCGCGGCGGCGGGCGGGCCGGTCACCATCCTGCGGTTCTCCGAGCCCGACCTGCCGGACATCGTCTATCTCGAACAGCTCAACAGCGCCCTGTACCTGGACAAGCGCGATGACGTCGAGGACTACCTCGCCGTCATGGACAGCCTGTGCGCGACCGCGGAACCCCACCGGAAGACCGGGGTGTTCCTCGATCAGCTCCGCCTGCTCGACAGCCTGAAGGACGAGGAGACGGACTGATCTCCACGCCGGCCGGGCGCGGGGTCATCCCGGCACGTGGGCGTCCAGCCAGGCGATGAGGTCCTCCTCGACCTCGGCGCTGTTGGTCTCGTTGAGGATCTCGTGGCGGGCGCCCGGGTAGGCCCGCCACGTCAGGTCGCGTGTGCCCGCGTAGCGGAAGTCCTCCAGCAGTTCGTAGACCAGGGTCATGCCGCTGTGGCACGGGTCCTGGTCGCCCACCGCCATGTGCACGGGCAGGCCGGGGGGCACGCGTGCCTGGCGGGCCGGGTCGTTGATCGTCCGCACACCCAGCACCCAGTCGAGGGCGAGGCCCGCACTGAACGGGAAACCGCAGTCCTCGTCGGCGACGTACCGGTCCACCTCGGCCTCGTCGCGCGACAGCCACTCGAAGCCGGTCCGGTGCGCGTAAGGGGCGTTGAAGGACGCGAACAGGTCGCCGACGAACGACGATGCGGCCGACCGGCCCCCGACCTCGATCTCCTCCCGGAGCCGCTGGATCGCCCCTTCCGTCTCGCAGCCCGGCAGGGAGCGGAAGGTCCCCGACAGGATGAGCCCCGCGAGCGTATCGCCGTACGTCTGTGCGAAGTCCCTGGCGAGCTGGGACCCCATGCTGTGGCCGAGCATCACCAGGGGAACGCCCGGCAGGTCCGCGCGGGCGCGGGCCGCGACGGCCGCGAGGTCGGTGACGACGGCCCGCCATCCGGAGTCGCCCACGACGCCCCGGCCGCCGGTGCGGGGCGCGGTCGCGCCGTGACCGCGGTGGTCGGACGCCACGACCGCGTAACCGCGGGCGGCGAGCCCGCGGGCGAACCGGTCGTAGCGCCGGGCGTGCTCGGCCGCGCCGTGCACGATCTGCACCCAGGCGCGGGGCGGCGCCGCGGAGGGGAGCCAGGTGTAGGTGGCGATCGGCACGCCGTCGGGGGCCGGCGTGACGCCGGCGCGCATGCGCCCGGCCGGTCCGTCCCCTGCGGTGCGCGCGCTGTCCTCGGTCATCGCTGCGTCACTCCTCGTCGAGTCCGGGGGAGAGTGCGGCAAGTATCGTGCGATCGGCCCGCGGTGTCGCGCGGGAGTGATGAGGAAGGATCGGGGTGGTTCCGTGAGCGGGTCCGGGAGCCGGGTCACAGTCGTCGGCGAGGTCCTGGTGGATCTCCTGTGGCGTGCGGGCGAAACGGAACTCCGCGCCGTCCCGGGCGGCAGCCCCGCCAATGTCGCGGTCGGCCTGCACCGTCTCGGCCGCCCGGTCACGCTCCTCACGGCGTGGGGCGACGACGCGCCCGGCGTCGTGGTGGCCGAGCACCTGGCGGGCATCGGCGTGGACGTGCGGCGCGTGCCGTCGGGCACCGACCGCACACTGCTCGCCCTGGCACACCTGGACGGGGACGGCGGTGCGACCTACGACTTCCTGGGGGGCTGGGACCCGCGGGAACTGTCCGTGCCCGGTGACACCGCGGTGCTCCACACCGGTTCGCTCGCCGTCGTGGTCCAGCCGGGTGCCGACCGGGTGCGGGAGCTGTGCCGCACCCTGCGGCGCGGCGGCACGACGGTCGTCGCCGACCTGAACGTGCGGCCCGCCGTCCAGCCGGACCGGGACGCCTACCGCGCGGCGTGCCGCGATCTCGCCGGTTCGGCGGACGTGCTCAAGGCCAGCGAGGAGGACCTGGCGTGGCTGTTCCCCGGCCTCGCGCCCGCGGACGCCGCGCGGGAGCTGCTCGCCGAGGGACCCCGGCTCGTCGCCGTCACGCTCGGCGCGGAGGGCGCGATCGGCGTCACGGCGGCGGACGAGGTGCGCGTGGCGGCGCCGCGGGTCCGCGTCGTGGACACGGTGGGCGCCGGCGACACGTTCCAGGCGGCCCTGCTCGACGCGGTCGCCGAGCAGGGCGGCCCGCCACGGGGGCCGGAGGCCCTGACGGCCGTGCTCACGCGGTGCGCGAGGGCCGCCGCGATCACGTGCACCCGGCCGGGGGCCGACCCGCCCACCCGGGCCGCCCTCGGCGCCTGACGCCGTCCGCCGGCACGTCAGGCTTCCGCCTCGTCCTCCAGACGGAAACCGACTTTCAGGCCCACCTGGAAGTGCGCCACGCGCCCGTCCTCGATGTGCCCGCGCACCTGCGTCACCTCGAACCACTCCAGCATCCGCAGGGTGCGGGACGCGCGGTCGACCGCGTTGCGGACGGCGTCGTCCACACTCTCGGTGGACGACCCGACGATCTCCGTCACCCGGTAGATGTGTTCGCTCACGATGGCCTCCCGGAAGCTGTCGTCACCGACACCGCTCCTCCACCGTGCACCCGCGGCGTCCCATCCGCGACCTCGGCCGCCGTCCCGCGGGGCACGCGATGCTACCCTCGCTGCGGGCCGTGACTGGCGCGTCGAAGATGGACAACCATCGGGGAGCGGCCCCCGCCGAGCGATGAGGAGCCGTGCGCCTGGGCCGTCGCGACTCACCTCTGGAGGCCCCGCAGTGACCGCAGATTCCACGACATCCGCCACGGCGTCCACGGCGTTCCGCAGCAGCCTGGACGTGATCCGCGGTGTCGAGCCGAGGATCGCCGACGCCATCGGCCGCGAGATCGAGGACCAGCGTGCCTCGCTCAAGCTCATCGCCAGTGAGAACTACGCCTCCCCGGCGGTGCTCCTCACCATGGGCAACTGGATGAGCGACAAGTACGCCGAGGGCACCGTCGGCCGCCGCTTCTACGCGGGCTGCCGGAACGTCGACACCGTCGAGTCGGTGGCCGCCGAGCACGCGCGCGAGCTGTTCGGCGCCCGGCACGCCTACGTCCAGCCGCACTCCGGCATCGACGCGAACCTCGTGGCGTTCTGGGCCGTTCTCGCCGCCCGGGTGGAGAGCCCGGCGCTGGAGCGCGCCGGTGTCCGGCAGGTCAACGACCTGACCGAGGCCGACTGGTCCGCGCTCCGCCGCGAGCTGGGCAACCAGCGCATGCTCGGCATGTCCCTGGACGCGGGCGGTCACCTGACGCACGGCTTCCGGCCCAACATCTCCGGGAAGATGTTCGACCAGCGGTCGTACGGCACGGACCCGGAGACGGGGCTCCTCGACTACGACCGGGTGCGCGAGGCGGCGCGCGAGTTCCGTCCGCTGATCCTCATCGCCGGGTACTCCGCCTACCCGCGCCGGGTCAACTTCCGCATCATGCGGGAGATCGCCGACGAGGTGGGGGCCACGCTCATGGTGGACATGGCCCACTTCGCCGGCCTGGTGGCGGGCAAGGTCCTCACCGGTGACTTCGACCCGGTGCCGCACGCCCAGATCGTCACCACCACGACCCACAAGTCCCTGCGCGGCCCGCGCGGTGGCATGGTGCTGTGCGACGACTCCCTCGCGGACCAGGTGGACCGCGGCTGCCCGATGGTGCTCGGCGGTCCGCTGCCGCACGTCATGGCGGCGAAGGCCGTGGCCCTCGCGGAGGCGCGGCAGCCGGAGTTCCAGGACTACGCGCAGCGCGTCGTGGACAACGCCCGCGCCCTCGCCGAGGGGCTGATGCGGCGCGGCGCGCGCCTGGTCACCGGCGGCACCGACAACCACCTGTGCCTGATCGACGTGTCCGGCTACGGGCTCACCGGGCGCCAGGCGGAGGCGGCCCTCCTCGACGCCGGCATCGTGACCAACCGCAACGCCATCCCGCGCGACCCGAACGGCGCCTGGTACACCTCGGGCATCCGCATCGGCACGCCGGCGCTCACGACCCGGGGCCTGACCACCGATGGCATGGACGAGGTCGCCGCTCTCATCGACACCGTGCTCTCGCGCACGAAGCCCGGCACGGCCAAGAGCGGTGCCGCCTCCAAGGCGACCTATGTGCTGGAGGAGGGGGTCGCCGAGCAGGTCGCCGACCGCGCCGCGGACCTTCTCGCCAAGCACCCGCTGTACCCGGGTATCGACCTGAGCTGAGCGGCGTGTCTCCCTTGCAGCACACCACTCCGGCCGGCGAGGACGAGGCCGTGGCCGTGCAGCTGAGGCTGCGCGAGGCCACCGTCCTCGACTCGTCCGGACCGGCTCCCGGGCTGGCCGGCACCCTCGTGGCCGGGGTGGACGTCGCCTACGACGACGGCAGGGACCTCGTGGTGGCCGCCGCCGTGGTCCTCGACGCGGTGACCCTCACCGTGGTCGAGAGCGCCACGGCGGCGCGGGCCGTCCCGTTCCCCTATCTGCCGGGCCTGCTCGCCTTCCGCGAACTGCCCGCCGTCCTGGACGCCCTGGGTGCCCTGCGGCACACTCCCGACCTCGTGGTCTGCGACGGTTACGGTGTCGCGCATCCACGGCGTTTCGGGCTCGCCTGCCACCTGGGGGTCCTCACGGGGTTGCCCGCGATCGGGGTGGCGAAGACCCCGTTCCTCTTCCGGTACGGGCCACCGGGGCCACGGCGCGGTGACGCGGCTCCGCTGCTGGACGGTGACGAGGAGGTCGGCCGCGCCCTGCGCACCAGAGACGGGGTGAAGCCCGTCTTCGTGTCCGCCGGGCACCGCACGACGCTCGCCGACGCGTGCGCCCACACCCTGCACCTCACGACGCTCGGCTACCGGCTGCCCGAGACGACGCGGGCGGCCGACCGGCTGTGCCGGCAGGCCCTGCGCGACGCCTGAGCCACCGCCCCGGCCGCCGCCGGCCCGTGTGTTGATCCCCGCAGTGCTGCCCATGGCGCGGTCCCCTTCCTGCTACATCACTTACGGTGACCAACGTAGCCACCATCGTCACCGTGCGCAACGCTTCGCTCGTTTTTCACTCCGGAGAGTGATGAACGTGCTCGGAGTCGCCGCCTGCGGCACGCGCGGCCTTCCCCCGGCTCTCCAGCAGGCCGTGGAACGTGACGGCCTCCCCCTCGGCCCCGGTCGCGTCCCGTTCCCGCAGCCCCGCGATGTACGCACGCGTGGCGTCCGTGACGTAGTGATCCGGCCCCAGTGCCCGCACACAGTCCGCCAGCAACGCGTCGAACGCGGGAAGCCCCGACGCCGGATCGCCGTCGACATGGCTCCGCATCTCGGCCAGGCATCCCCGGATCATCAGGGTGGCGAAGTGCTCGGGACTCCAGATCCGCCGGCCCGCGGTCAGCACCCGCTCGTACGTCGCGGCCGAACGCGCGTATTCCTTCGCCTGTGCGAGCAGCCCCGCGTAAGTGGTGCGAGCGACAAGGGTCTCCATGTGGTCAGGCCCGAGCAGCCGCTGGTAGTCCTGCAACAGCTCCCCGTACGCAGCGGCCGCCCCCGCCGGATCTCCGGCCTCTCCCCGCGCGGTGAGCACTCGGCCGCGCACATCGAGTGTCCTCGGATGCTCCGGACCGAGTACCCGCAGGTGGTCGGCGAACAGCTCCTCGTGGTCCGCGACCGCATCGGCCGGGTCCGCGTCCTCGCTCCGCAGGTCGGCCAGGGTGCCGCGGGCGCGCAGGGTCTCGGGATGGTCAGGACCCAGAACCCGCCGCCGCACGTCGATCAAGTCCTCGTAGGCCGCCGCGGCCCCCGCCGTGTCACCCGCCGCGCGCCGGTTCTTCGCGACCACCTGCAGGGCGTGCAGCGTCTCCGGATGCGTCGGCCCCAGCACACGCCTGCAGGCGCCGAGCACGTCCTCGGCCTCCGGGACGGCTCCGTCCGGGGCATCGGCCTCGCTCCGCCAGTCGGCCAGGTCGGCCCGTACGGCGAAGGTCTGCGGATGCTCGGGACCCAGCACGCGTACGAAGTCGGCCAGCAGACCGGCGAACTCGCGCGCCGCCGCGGCGGGATCACCGATGGCGCCTCTGATCCCCGCCAGCATGCGGCGCTGCATGAGGACCCCCGGGTCGTCCGGACCCGCGGCGGCCACCAGCTCGGGAAGCAGTTCCTCCATGGCGGCGGCGGCCCCGGCCGGGTCACTCTCCAGCAGGGCGGTCTTCCACGCCGCGATCAGGACGCGGTGGGTGATGGTGAGCGGGTGGCCCGCGCCGAGGAGCTGTTCCATGCCGGCCGCCGCTTGCTCGATCGCGGCCATCGGCCCCGCCGGATGGCCCGCCTCGCTGCGTCTCAGACCGAGGTCGAAGCGCGCTGCGGAGACGTCGATATGGTGAGGGCCGAGCACGCGCACGGAGTCGTCGAGCAGCGCCTCCAGGTCGGCGATCGCCCCGGCGGGATCTCCCGCCGCACCCCGCCAGTGCGCGAGCTGCCTCCGGACGGACAGAGCGTCGCGGTGGTCCGCGCCGATCGTCGCCAGACAGTCGGCGAGAAGTTGCTCGCACGCGGCGACGGCCCCGGCCGGATCTCCCGCGTCCCCCCGCAGATCCGCGAGCTTCATACGGACGTCCAGGGTGAGGGAGTGCGACGGCCCCAGCGCCCGCAGGCAGTCGCGCAGCAGTTCCTGGCACAGCGCGGTCGCACGCGCGGTGTCCCCCGTGTCGTTCAGCAGCTTGGCGACGTGGAAGCGGATGTCGAGGGTCTCGCGGTCCCGCGGCCCGAAGACCCGGACGCAGTCGTCGTACAGGCGGTCGTACGCGGTGAGCGCGCCCGCCCGGTCGCCGCCCTGCGCCCGCGCCGCGGCGATCTCGCGTCGCGTGTCCAGCGTCCTGGGGTCGTCGGGGCCGGCGAGGCGCAGGAAGTCGGCGAGCAGGTCCTCGTACGCCGCCACCGCGCCGGGCGGATCCCCCGCGAGCGCCAGGAAACGGACCGCGTTGCTGCGTGACGCGAGGGTACGGAGGTGGTCCGGGCCGAGGTACGCCGTGGCGGCCGAGGCGAGCCGTCGGTAGTGGGCCATCGTGGCGTTGAGCAGCCCAGCGGTGCCGAGACTCTGGCCCGCCCTCAGCAGAACGGGGTGGACGTCACCGCCCGACCACAGCAGCGCACCCCCGTGGTCCTGCAGCGCCTCGGCGTTGGCACGGAGCAACTGCCCGAAGGCGTACTCCCGCTCGGTCCGGGGCCACATCTCGTGCAGCGCGTCGGCGGCCCTTCCGACGACCACCGACTCGCGCCGGGGGCCGAGCTGTTCGCGCACGGTCCGCTGGACGAGCCCGTGCACCTGTACGGGGGCGCCGTCCGGACCGGCACTGACCAGGCTGAGCCGGTGCAGGCACCGCACGGCACCGCGCGCGTCCTCCGCGTCCACCTCCCGGCCGCCCCGGGCGGCGGCCAGGAACGCCCGTGCGGCGGCGGTCGTGTACAGGCCGGCGGGAATCCCGTTCGGACTGAGCACACTGGACAGTTCGAGGACCGGCCGGGCCAGACCCGCCGGGTTGAGCCCGTCGGCCAGCTCGATGGAGAGTGCCCAGGCCGCGGCCACGGTGAGCCGCTGCTGGTCGGGCAGGGCGGAGGCTTCCGGCAGCAGGCTGTCCAGACGGCGCGCCCGGTCGGCGAGCCTGGCCCGGTACGCGCCGCACCCCATGTCCTGGTCCAGCATGTACGCGCACGCCTGCGCGAGGGCCAGCGGCAACCGCCCGAGGTCGTCGGCCAGTTCCCCGGCCTCCGTGAGCCGGCCGGGATCACCACCGAGCCTGCGGGTCAGGTAGCCGGCCGCCTCGTCGGGCGTGAAGAGCCCCACGTCCACCAGCCCGCGCCCCTCGCCCGCCAGCGCGGCGTCCTTGCGGCGGGTGGTCACCAGGGTGGTGCCACCGGGCCGCTGCGGGGGCCACAGGCCGTGCAGGTCCCCCGGCGCGGTCACGTCGTCCAGGACCACCATCCACCGCCGGTCGGTGCGCTCCAGCCAGGCCACGAACCTGGCCGCCGCCTGGTCGGCGTCGGCGACCTGGCCGGGGCACACGTCCGCCGCCGCCTCCGCGTACACCGCCACGACGGCCTGGCGACTGGCCGCCGGCACCCACACCAGCAGGTCGAGATCGCCCCGGGCCTGCGCGATGCGCGCCCAGTGCGCGGCCAGTTGGGTCTTGCCCACACCGCCGAGACCGGTCAGGACATACGTCGTCACCGGCTCACCGGCAGGAGGATCGGCCAGGTCACCCCGATCGTGGAAGCACGCCGCCGGCGGCGGAACCACCCCGACCCGGTGCGGCCACTCGACATGGTGCGCCGGCAGGACGTACGTGTTGTGCTGGACGCCGCTGCCGATCAGCACACCCTGCGCATGGCGCAGATCGATCCTGCCTCCGGACTCGTCCTGCCCGTCCACGCGTCAGGAGAACGTGTTGTGCTGCTCGTTGTGGTCGCCGACCTGGACGCCCCTGGCATGCCGCAGATCCACCGGAGGCTCCCCGGGCCGCCCCTCCTCCCGGCCGATAGCGCGCAGCACGTCCCGCGCCGCGGCGAGGAGGCGGGCGTCATCGGCGGCCCCGGCCTCCGTCAGCGCCTCCTCCAGGGACGCCTGCCACGCCCCGGGATCGGCCGCGTGCCGGTCGAGCGTCTCCTCCGCGCCGCGGCGCCCCGCGAACAGGCGGCGGACCGACTCCCGCAGAGCCGTGTACGCGTCCTGGACCGCGGCGGAGGCCACGTCCTGCGCGGCGGCGGCGGCCCCCGCCGCCAGGGCACTCGCGATCACCATCACCGGGTCCATGTTCCCCCCACGTCGGCACGGTTGCCCCAGTATGGCCCGCGGGGTACGCCTTGGCCAGGGCACCGGCCGCGGTGGCTGTGGCCCCGCCCGCCGTCACGGTGGGACGCTTGAACCCCGGACCCGGCGGACCGGGACGACGGCGCCCGGCCGTCCGTGCCCGAGGAAGGAAGCGGACCCATGACCAGCGAGGCGTACCTGTACGACGCCCTCCGCACGCCCCGCGGACGCGGCAAGGCCGGCGGCGCGCTGCACGGCGTCAAGCCCGTCGATCTCGTCACCGGCCTCCTGCACGCCCTGCTGCGCCGCAACCCCGGGCTCGATCCGGCCGCGATCGACGACATCGTCCTCGGCGTCGTCTCCCCGCACGGCGACCAGGGCGCCGACATCGCGAAGGTCGCCGCCCTCGCCGCCGGCCTGCCCGACACCGTCGCCGGGGTGCAGGTGAACCGCTTCTGCGCCTCCGGACTCGAAGCCGTCAACACGGCCGCAGCCAGGGTCAGGGCCGGCTGGGACGACCTGATCCTGGCGGGCGGCGTCGAGTCCATGTCCCGGGTCCCGATCGGTTCGGACGGCGGCGCGTGGATGAACGATCCCATGACGAGCCTCCGCGCGGGCTACGTGCCGCAGGGCATCGGTGCCGACCTCATCGCCACCCTCGGCGGATTCGACCGCCGCGCCGTGGACGAGTACGCCGCGACCTCGCAGGAACGGGCCGCCCGCGCCTGGAAGGAGGGCCGCTTCGCCCGGTCGGTCGTGCCCGTCACCGACGGGGCCGGCCTCACCGTCCTCGACCGCGACGAGCATCCGCGGCCCGGTACGACCGCAGACAGCCTCGCCGCGCTGCCGCCCGCGTTCGCCCGTATCGGCGCCGAGGGCGGCTTCGACGCGGTCGCCCTGCAGAAGTACCACTGGCTCGAACGCATCGAGCACGTCCACCACGCGGGGAACTCCTCCGGCATCGTGGACGGCGCGGCCCTCGTCGCGGTCGGCTCGCGCGCCGCGGGCGAGCGCCACGGGCTCACCCCCCGCGCACGCGTCGTCTCCGCCGCGGTCACCGGTTCCGAGCCGACCATCATGCTCACCGGCCCCGCGCCGGCGACGGCCAGGGCACTCGCCCGCGCCGGCCTCACGATGGACGACATCGACCTCGTGGAGATCAACGAGGCGTTCGCCGCCGTCGTCCTCCACTTCCTGCGGGAGACCGGCGCCGATCCGGACCGCGTCAACGTCAACGGCGGCGCCATCGCGCTCGGCCACCCGCTCGGCGCGACCGGCGCGATGATCCTCGGCACCCTCCTGGACGAGCTGGAACGCCGCGACCTCCGCCGCGGACTCGCCACCCTGTGCGTGGGCGGCGGCATGGGCATCGCCACCGTCATCGAACGCCTCTGATCCCGACCCGAAGGACTCACCGTGCCGGAACACGACGCCCACGGAACGATCCACTGGCACCGCGACGCCGACGGCATCGTCACCCTCACCCTCGACGCCGCCCGGCTGCCGGCCGCCGTCGCGGACGCCGCGTTCGCCGACGCCCTGGGCGCCGTCACCGACCGGCTCACGGCCGAGGTCGCGACCGTCCGCGGCATTGTCATCACCTCGGCAGGCGACGCTTCCGCCGGCGGCGCCCCGGCCGAACTCCTGGCCGCAGGCCCCGAGGACGCCCGGCGCGTGTTCGACCTCGCCCGCCGCGTGACCCGCGATCTGCGCCGCATCGAGACGCTCGGCAGGCCCGTCGTCGCGGCCCTGAACGCCGGGGCCACCGGCCTCGCTCTCGAACTCGCCCTGGCCTGCCACCACCGGATCGCCGTCGACGACCCGGCCGGCCGGATCGGCCTCCCGGCGCCCGCTCTCGGCCTCATGCCGGGCGCGGGGGGCGTCGCCCGGACCGTGCGGCTCCTCGGCGTCCGAGCCGCACTGGAGACCGTCCTCCTCGACGGCCGCGCCCACCGCCCCGCCCGCGCCCTGGCGCTCGGGCTCGTGCACGAACTGGCGGCCGACCCCGACGAGATGACGAACCGCGCCCGCGCCTGGCTGAACGGTGCCCCTGACCCCCGCCAGCCCTGGGACGCCCCCGGGTACCGCATCCCGGGCGGCACACCCGGCGACCGGGCGCTCGCGGCCCGGCTGCCGTACTGGCCGGCCCTGCTGAGCGCCCGCACGGGCGGCGCCCCGGCACCTGCGCTCCGCGCGGTCCTGGCGGCCGCCGTCGAGGGCGCGCAGGTGGACTTCGACACCGCCCAGACGATCGAGTCGCGCCACTTCACCGAGGTCGCCACCGGACAGGTGGCCAGGAACATGATCCGCGCGTCGCTCGACCTGCGGGCGACCGGCCGGCGCAGCGCCCGCCCCGCCGACGTGCCCGAGCGGCCCGTCCGCCGCGTCGCCGTCGTCGGCGCGGGCACGACGGGCGCCGGCATCGCCGGGCTCGCCGCCGCAGCCGGCCTCGACGTCGTCCTCACGGACGTGACACGGGAGGCGGCGCGGCGCGGCAGGGACACGGCCGCCGCGGTGCTCGACCGCGCCGTGGCCGCGGACCGTATCGCCGGGGACGCGCGCGACGCGGCTCTCGCCCGTATCGCCGCGGCGACCGGGACCGGCGCGCTCGCCGGCTGCGACACCGTCATCGAGGCGGTCCCCGAGGACACGGACCTCAAGCGCGCGGTGCTGCGGGACGCGGAGGAGGCGGCGCCCGGCGCTCTGCTGTGCACGGGCACCGCGGTGCTCGCCGTCGCCGACCTGGCCGGGGGCCTGCGGGACGCGGCGCGCCTGGTCGGGCTGCGTCTGCCGCCCGAGGGCGGCCTCGCGGAGATCGTGCGCGGACCGGCCACGGGCGGGACGGCCCTGGCCCGCGCGTACGACCTGGCCCGGGCACTGGAGCGGACGGCCGTCGTCGTACGGGACGCCCCCGGCCCCTTCACGGCCCGGGTCGCCGGGCGTTTCATCGACGAGGGCCTCGCGCTGCTGGCTGAGGGGGTGCCCGCGCCGTCGGTCGAGCGCGCGGCTGCCCGGGCGGGCTGGGCGACGCCCCTCCTGGCGCTGCTGGACGACCTGTCGCTGCCGTCGGTCCTGGCGGCGAGGGCCGCCGCCGCGCACCGCCCGGCGGGCACCGGGTCCGGCGCCGGGGTGCTCGGCCGCATGATCGAGGAGTTCGGCCGTCCGGGCCGCGCCGCCGGTGCGGGCTTCTACGGGTACGAGGACGGGCGCCGTACGGATCTGTGGCCCGGGCTGCGCGAGCACTTCGCCCGCCCCGGCGTCGCCGTCCCCCCGGACGACCTGCGCGACCGCCTGATGATCGGCCCGGTACTTGAGGCCGTCGAGCTGCTGGAGGTGGGGGTGGTCGGTTCCGTCGCCGACGCCAACACCGCCTCGCTCCTCGGCGCCGGTTTCCCGGCCTGGACGGGCGGCGTCCTGAGCTGCGCGAACGGCTGGGACGGCGGGCTCGCCGGTTTCGCGGAGCGCGCGCGCCGGCTGGCCGACGTCCACGGGGAACGGTTCGCGCCGCCGCCCGCCCTGCTCGAACGGGCCGCCGCGGGCCGCCCGTTCGAGGACGCCGGCGGACGGACGGCGGCGGCCGCCCCGGCCCCCTGACCGCGCGGCCCGCGGAAGTCCCGGGGGCTCAGAGCGCGTCGACCGGCTCCCCGCTCACCCGGACCCAGACGCGTTTCCCCTCCGCCGTGCGCTCGAAGCCCAGTTCATCGGCCATCTCGCTCAGCAGCCACAGGCCGCGGCCCTCCTCGGCGGTCCAGTCGGGGAGGGTGACGCGCGGCACCTCCCGCGACCGGTCGTGGACCGATACCTCGACGTCGCCGCCGGTCAGGGCGAGTTCGAGGGTGCAGCGGGGATCGTCGACGTGCCGGGCGACGTTCGACAGCAGTTCGGTGACGCCGTGCAGCACGACCTCGGTGACGTGCGGGGCCTGCTGCCACTCGCGCATCGCGAGCGAGGCGAGCCTGCGGAAGCGCGCCAGGTCCTCGCGACGCGCGGTGAGCAGCCAGCTGTGGGTGAGTCGCCGGGTCCCGGTGCCCGGACTGGTGAGCGTCATCGTCCCTCCTGAATCCCGGCGGTCCGCAGTCGGTTCCGCGAGGATACGGCCGCACGTGGGGAGTTCATATCACCTCGACATGACTTCAGTTGACTGCCGATCAGTTACCGGGAGCGCCCCTGTGTCCGCCGGGCGCCGCGCGCCCGGGTCGTCGCGGCCGCGCCGTCCGGCGGATGGGGACGCGGTACGTGGGACTCCGCGCGGGCCGCACCGGTGCCGCGCCGCCCGGCGGCACCGGGACACGGGCACGCCGCGGGCGCGTCCGGGGCCGCACAGATCACCCGCAGGGCTGACGGGTACCGGGCGTGGCGCGCGGCAAGTCCCGTGCCGCTCACGTGCCCGGGCCCGCCGACCGCGTGGTGAACGGCCCGCTGTCGGCACCGCCTGTCACAATGCACAGCGCGGCGCACGGGGCGCCGGGGAAGCGGAGCGTGATCGTGACCATCGAGGACCGGATCGCCGAGGAACTTGGCGTACGGGGGGAGCAGGTGCGGGCCGCCGTCGGCCTGCTGGACGGCGGCGCCACCGTGCCGTTCATCGCCCGCTACCGCAAGGAGGTCACCGGCACGCTCGACGACGCCCAACTGCGCACGCTGGAGGAGCGCCTGCGCTACCTGCGGGAGCTGGAGGAGCGGCGCGAGGCGATCCTCCAGTCCATCCGTGCCCAGGGCAAGCTGGACGACGCCCTGGAGGCCGCCATCCGCGCCGCGGAGACGAAGGCGCGCCTGGAGGACATCTACCTGCCCCACAAGCCGAAGCGCCGCACCAAGGCCCAGATCGCGCGCGAGGCGGGTCTCGAACCGCTCGCGGACGGCCTGCTGGCCGATCCGGGCACCGAACCGCGCGCCGCCGCCGAGGGCTTCGTCGACCCGGAGCGCGGCGTCGCCGACGCCGACGCGGCCCTCCAGGGCGCGCGGGCCATCCTCACCGAGCGGTTCGGCGAGGACGCCGACCTGCTCGGCGAGCTGCGCGAGCGGATGTGGGCATCGGGCCGGCTCGTTGCCCGGGTGCGGGAGGGCAAGGAGACGGAGGGCGCGAAGTTCGCGGACTACTTCGACTTCGCCGAGCCGTTCACCGAGCTGCCGTCGCACCGGGTCCTCGCCATGTTCCGGGGCGAGAAGGAGGAGGTCCTCGACCTCGCGCTGGAGCCGGAGCCCGAGCGGGAGAACGGCGCCGACGCCGGCCCGTCGCCGTTCGAGCGGGCCATCGCGCACCGCTTCGGCATCACCGACCGCGGCAGGCCGGCCGACGCCTGGCTCGCCGAGACCGTCCGCTGGGCGTGGCGGACCCGCATCCTCGTCCACCTGGGCATCGACCTGCGGACACGGCTGCGGACCGCCGCCGAGGACGACGCGGTCGGCGTCTTCGCGGCGAACCTCCGCGACCTCCTGCTCGCCGCGCCCGCGGGCACCCGCCCCACGATGGGCCTCGACCCGGGCCTGCGGACGGGCGTCAAGGTGGCCGTGGTGGACGCCACGGGCAAGGTGGCGGCGACCGACACGATCTATCCGCACGCCCCGCAGCGCCGCTGGGACGAGGCCCTGGCGAAGCTGGCCGCCCTGGTGAAGGCGCACGGCGTCGAGCTGATCGCCATCGGCAACGGCACGGCGTCCAGGGAGACGGACAAGCTGGCCGGTGAGCTGATCGCCGCGCTGCCGGACGCCGCCCCGGCCCGGGTCGTGGTCTCCGAGGCCGGCGCCTCGGTCTACTCGGCGTCCGCCTACGCCGGGCAGGAACTGCCGGATCTGGACGTGTCGTTGCGCGGCGCGGTGTCCATCGCGCGCCGCCTGCAGGACCCGCTGGCCGAGCTTGTCAAGATCGACCCGCGGTCGATCGGCGTCGGCCAGTACCAGCACGACCTGTCGGAGGTGAAGCTGTCGCGCTCGCTCGACGCCGTCGTCGAGGACTGCGTGAACGGTGTCGGTGTCGACGTCAACACCGCGTCCGCGCCCCTGCTGGCGCGTGTCTCCGGGATCAGCGGCACCCTCGCCGAGAACATCGTGACCCACCGCGACTCCCATGGGCCGTTCCGCAGCAGGGCGGCCCTGAAGGACGTGGCCCGGCTCGGTCCGAAGGCGTTCGAGCAGTGCGCGGGCTTCCTGCGCATCCGGGGCGGCGACGACCCGCTGGACGCCTCCTCCGTGCACCCCGAGGCGTACCCGGTGGTGCGGCGCATGGTCAGCTCCACGGGCGGTGACGTGCCCTCCCTCATCGGCAACACGACGGCCCTCCGGGCGCTTCGGCCCGCGGACTTCGTGGACGGCGTGTTCGGTCTGCCGACCGTCACCGACATCCTGCGGGAGCTGGAGAAGCCGGGGCGCGACCCGAGGCCCGCGTTCCGCACCGCCCGGTTCAAGGAGGGCGTGGAGAAGATCGGCGACCTGCGGCCCGGGATGGTGCTCGAAGGTGTCGTGTCGAACGTGGCGGCGTTCGGCGCGTTCGTGGACGTCGGTGTCCACCAGGACGGTCTGGTGCATGTGTCCGCGATGGCGCGGAAGTTCGTCTCCGACCCCCGGGAGGTCGTGAAGCCGGGGGACATCGTGCGGGTCAAGGTCCTCGACGTGGACGTGCCGCGCAAGCGGATCTCGCTGACCCTGCGGCTGGACGACGAGTCCGACGCGGCCGGCGGCGGCGCCCGGAGCGGTGGGGCGAAGCGCGGTGCGCGGGAGGACCGGGGCGCTCGTGAGGCGCGCGGGGAGCGCGGTGCGCCGCGGCAGCGCGACCGCCGGGGCGGTGGCGGCCGGCGTCAGGACGGCGCCGCGCCGCCGGCGAACAGCGCGATGGCCGACGCCCTGCGCCGCGCCGGTCTCCTCCGCCCGGACGGTGGCAGGCGCTGATCCGTCGTCATCCGCCGCGCGGCGCGCGGCACCCCGCAACGGCCCGGACCGTCCCCACGGTCCGGGCCGTCGCGTATGCGAGATCACGTCGCCATGCCCCCCGATTCCCTTGCCAGACCGGCCGGTAACAACTTACGGTACCGTAACCTACGGTCTCGTAGGTAGATCCGGTAGTCCGACAGGAGCTTTCGTGACGTCACACCCCACCCCCCCGGTCAGGCCCGGCGAGTGGACCGACACCCGCCTGATCCTCGCCCTGGAGGAGGTGGTCGAACAGGAGCTGAACCGTCATCTGGGGGTCGCCAAGGACTGGATGCCCCACGAGTACGTCCCCTGGAGCGACGGACGGAACTTCGACGGTCCCCTCGGCGGGGAGCCCTGGGACCTGTCCCAGTCGAAGGTCACCGACGTGGGCCGCACCGCGCTCGTCGTGAACCTCCTCACCGAGGACAACCTGCCGAGCTACCACCGCGAGATCGCCTCGATCTTCGGCCGGGACGGTGCCTGGGGCACCTGGGTGCACCGCTGGACCGCCGAGGAGGGGCGGCACGGCATCGTCCTGCGCGACTACCTGCTGACCACCCGCGCCGTGGACCCCGTCGCCCTGGAGAACTTCCGCATGGCGCACATGTCGGAGGGCTACGAGTCCGACAACTCGCACTCCATGCTGCACTCGGTGGCCTACGTCGCCTTCCAGGAACTCGCGACCCGCATATCCCACCGCAACACCGGCCGTGAGTCCGGCGACCCGGTGTGCGACCGTCTCCTGGCGCGCATCGCCACCGACGAGAACCTGCACATGGTCTTCTACCGCAACCTCCTGCGGGCCGCGTTCGAACTCGCCCCCGACCAGACGATGTGCGCCGTCCGCGACGTGGTCGTCGGCTTCCGCATGCCCGGCCACGGCATCCCCGGCTTCGAGCGCGCGGCCGCCCGCATGGCCATCGGCGGGATCTACAACCTGCGCATCCACCACGACGACGTGATCCAGCCCGTCCTGCGCTACCTGAAGGTGATGGACATCCCCGGTCTCGGCCCCGAGGGCATGAAGGCACAGGAGGAGCTGGGCACCTTCATGACCGGCCTGGACGGCGAGGCCCGCATCCTGGACGAACGCATCGCGGCCCGCCGCGCCCGCGCCGCCGCCCGCGGCGTCAAGCCGACCCCGTGACCGCCCGCGGGAAAACCGTTTGCCGCCGTGCGGCGGCCCGTCCTACCCTGGACGTGGCCTGTCGCCGATGATTGGAGAGGCCGTTGAGGATCTGAGGTCGATGACACCGCGAGCCCCGTGGCAGGCGTGCCCCATCAGCATGCCCTCGCCCCGTGCGCCGCACGATCGACCTCGACGTGAACGGCCATCCGTCCCCGTCCTCCCCGCGATCAGCCCGTGCCCGGTCGGCCCCGACCCGGGCTCCGGTGTCTCCCCGTGACCGGAACCTTCCGCACACCACCTGGAGACCACCGTGACCGCCACGGGCACGCACATCACCGCATCCCGGCTCACCTACGCCTGGCCGGACGGCACCCCCCTGTTCGACGGGCTCGACCTCGCCGTCGGCCCGGGCCGCACCGGCCTGATCGGACTCAACGGCTCGGGCAAATCCACCCTCCTGCGCCTGGTCGCCGGCGAGCTCACCCCCGCCGCCGGCACCGTCCGCACCGCCGGTGAGATCGGCTACCTCCCGCAGAACCTCACCCTCGACACCACCCGGCGTGTCGACGAGGTCCTCGGGATCGCCGCCACCCGCGCCGCGCTCCACGCCATCGAGAACGGCGACCCGGCGGAGGAACACTTCACGGCCGTCGGCGACGACTGGGACATCGAGGAGCGCACCCGCGCCACCCTCGACCAGCTCGGCCTCGCCCACGTGGCGCTCGACCGCACGGTCGGCCAGGTGTCGGGCGGCGAGACGGTCCTGCTGCGTCTCGCCGCCCTCCTGCTGCGCCGCCCCGACATCCTGCTGCTCGACGAGCCGACCAACAACCTCGACCTCGCCGCCCGCCGCAGGCTGTGCGACACCGTGGCGGCCTGGAACGGCGTCCTCGTCGTCGTGAGCCACGACCGGGAGCTGCTGGAGCGCGTGGACCGGATCGCCGACCTGCGCGGCGGCCGGATCACCTGGTACGGCGGCCCGCTCTCCGCGTACGAGGCCGCCATCGCCGTCGAGCAGGAGGCGGCCGAGCGCGCCGTCCGCGCGGCCGGCGCCGACGTGCGCCGGCAGAAGCGGGAGCTCACCGAGGCCCACGACAGACTGGCCGGCCGCGCACGGACGGCGAAGAAGGCGCAGGGCGGCATCCCGCGCATCGTCGCCGGCGGGCTTGCCTCGTCGGCCGAGGTCAGCGCGGGGAAGCTCATCGGACGCCACCGCGAGCGTCTGGCGGAGGCCAGGGAGCGCCTCACCGAGGCCGAGGAGGCCGTCCGCGACGACGCCGAGATCCGCGTCGACCTGCCGCACACCGCCGTACCGCCGCGCCGCCGCGTGCTCACGCTGCGGGACGTGGTGGCGCGGGAGGGCGCGGAGCCGGTGACGCTGGACGTCGTCGGCCCCGAGCGGATCGCGCTCACCGGGGACAACGGCGCGGGCAAGACGACCCTCCTGGACATCGTCACGGGCGCCACCGCCCCCGCCGCGGGCACCGTGGAGGCGCACGTGCCGCTGCGCCACCTGCCGCAGCGCCTCGACATCCTGGACCCGCGCGCGAGCATCGCCACGAACGTCCGCAACCTCGCGCCGGGCACCGACCCGCAGCAGATCCGGGCGCGGCTGGCCCGCTTCCTGTTCCGCAAGGAACGCCCCGACCAGCTCGTCGGCACGCTCTCCGGCGGCGAACGCTTCCGGGCCACCCTCGCGGCCCTCATGCTCGCCGAGCCGCCGCCCCAGCTCCTGCTGCTCGACGAGCCGACCAACAACCTGGACCTCGCCGGTGTCCGCAGCCTCACGACCGCCCTGGAGTCGTACCGCGGCGCGCTGCTGGTCGTCAGCCACGACGTGCCGTTCCTCCGCGGCCTCGGCGTCACCCGCTGGCTGCGCCTGGACGGCGGGCTGACGGAGACCGACCCGCTGTGAGCGCGCTCCGCCCCGCCGCCGTCGGGCCGCGGGGCGGAGCCCCGGCGGCTCAGGTCATCTGCTTGGCCTGGAGCCGCGCGTAGGCGCCGCCGAGCCGCAGCAGCTCGGCATGGGTGCCGATCTCCTGGATGTGGCCCTGGTCGAGGACCACGATCCGGTCGGCGTTCCTGACCGTGGACAGGCGGTGCGCGACGACGAACACCGTCCGTCCGCGCATCAGCCGGTCCATGGCCTCCTGCACCAGCGCCTCCGACCGGGTGTCGAGCGCGGAGGTCGCCTCGTCCAGCACCAGGATCCGCGGGTCGCGGATCAGGGCGCGGGCGATCGCGATGCGCTGCCGCTGGCCGCCGGACAGCCGCGCGCCGCGCTCGCCGACGACCGTGTCCAGGCCGGTGGGCAGCTCCTCCACGAACTCCAGGGCGTTCGCGTCGGCCAGCGCGGCCCGTACGGCCCGGTCGTCGGCGTCGGCCATGCCGTAGCCGACGTTCTCCCTGATGCTGCCCTCGAAGAGCACGGACTCCTGCGGCACCACCGACAGGAACCGCCGGTAGCTGCGGAGGTCGAGCGTCGCCATGTCGGTGCCGTCGAGGAGGATGCGGCCCGAGACGGGCCGGATGAAGCCGATGAGGAGGTTCAGCACGGTGGACTTGCCCGCGCCCGAAGCCCCGACCAGGGCGATGGTCTCGCCCGGCCGGACCGCGAGGTCGAAGCCGGTGACCGCGGCCGCGCCCTCGCCGTCGTAGCGGTAGTCCACCCGCTGGAAGTCGATGCGGCCCTTGACCGCCGTCACCTCGGTCTTCCCGGCGTTGATCTCCAGGTCGGGCGCCTGGAGCACCTCGCCGGCCGAGCGGACCGATTCGAGCCCCCTGCTGATGATCGGGGCGAGGCCCATCAGCATGGTCATCGAACCGGTGAGGGTCGTGAAGAAGGTGCTGAGCATCACCACGTCGCCCGCCGTGATCGGGAGCCACGCGTAGTAGGCGATCACGGCGGCGCCGGACAGGAAGCCGATGCCGATGGTGTTCAGCAGGATCCAGGCGATCGCGCCGAAGTGCCCGTTCAGCAGGTCGAGCCGTATGCCCGCCGTCAGGACCTTCCGCAGGGTGCCGTCCACACGCACGAGCGCGGCGCGCTCCAGGCCGTGGGCGCGCGTGACGGGGATGAGGCTGGTCATCTCGCCGACGCGCGCGGACAACTGCTCGACCTGGCGCCGGTACTTCTCGTTGTGGCCGCGCAGCCGGCCGCGCAGCCGCCGCACCAGCAGGGCGGAGGCCGGCACCAGGACGACGAAGACGGGCAGCGCGGCCGGGACGCGGACCGCGATGACGATCAGGCCGCCGACCAGGGTGATGACGGCGGCCAGTCCGGTGTCGGCGCTCTGCTGCACCGACTGCTCGATGTTCTCGACATCCCGGATGACCTTGGTCTGCAATGTGCTGGCGCTGACGCGGGAGTGATAGCCGATGGAGAGTTCCTGCATACGCCGGCACAGGGCGGACCGGAGGCCGGTGCCCACGCGCCGCACGCTGCCGTGCATGCAGCGGACGTAGAGCAGATGAGTCGGGTAATTCATCAGGAGAACGATCACCAGCACGAGGGTGTTGACCCACAGTTCGGAGGCCGGGCGTTTCTCGACGACGATGTCGATGATGTTGGCGGTGATCAGGGGAAGCAGCCAGACGGGGCTGTGCTTGACGATGAACGCCAGCACCGCCGTGAGAAGCCTGAAACGGGCTTCCCCGAAGAGGTAGACGAGGGTCCGCACCGGGTGTTCCCCCTGGTAGCGGTGCTCCAGGGGTCCTTGCGGAAGAGCCATGACAGCAGCACTCCAACGTCCGGGGAATGAGTTGGGGTCACTGTGCCCCCGGACGCGATCGAACATCCTCCGAAATGTCGATACCGGGTGGACTCTTCCCTTTTCCTTCAGGTTCGCGGTACTTCATATACATGGTGATAGTCACCCCGGCGGGCGCCAACTCTTTCCGAAACGGTGGCGGTGTCATCCCTCAGCGGTCCGATTTCGCAACTTCCGTATAGTCGCGGAAGGTGGTGCGGAGTGCGCTGCCGTACGGCCCCGCCCGGCGTTCGCAACCGTGCGCCTCGGCCGGTCGAGTGATGGGGGGCGTGAACGGCGCACCGGGGGTCGCGGCAAAACCGTTCTGAATAAGGCGACTTCTGAAAGTCGGCGATCATATCGGCAAGGATTCACGATGAATTACGGTCACCGTGTCACGTCGCCCTGGCACATGCCAAGACTCGGAGCATGGACAGCAGACCCGAAGCGCCACCCCGTCCCGGCACCACCGCACCGTCCGGCCACGCGGGGACGTGGCGGTTCACCGTGCCGCCCGACGACCTCTCCGTCCCCCGGGCACGGCACGCGGTGCGCGACCTCCTCGTCCGGCGCGCCGTCCCCCTCACCCCGGACCGGCTGCACAGCGTGCTGGTGATCCTGTCCGAGCTCGTGACCAACGCCGTCCGGCACGCGGCCCTCCTCACCCCGGAGATCGGGGTGGACATCGCCCTCGACGGCCGCACGCTCCGGGTGGCCGTCGAGGACGGCCACCCCTACCGCCCGCACGCCCTCGACGTGCCCCCCGACGGGCACGGCACGGGCGGGCGCGGCCTGCTCCTCGTCCAGACCATCGCGGAGGAGGCGGGCGGTTCCTCCGGCGCCGACCCGACGGCGGCCGGCGGGAAGACCGTCTGGGCGGTCCTCCCGCTCGACGGCCACCCGCCCGGCCCGCTCACCAGCCCGCGTCGGTCCCCGTGACCCGGCGGATGCCCGGCAGCGCCGCGTCGAGCACGGTCCCGAACCAGGCCGAGAACGTGTCCCCGGCACGCAGCCGCGCCAACTCGGCGGCCGTCACGAACTCCGTCTCCGCCACCTCCGCCGGGTCCGGCCGCAGCGGGGCCGCCACCAGGCCGGCGAACAGATGGTTGTACTCCTGCTCGACCAGCCCCGAAAGGGGATCGGGGTGGTTGTAGCGGACCGTGCCCACCGCCCGCAGCGACTCCGGCGCCGCGCCCAGTTCCTCCGTGGTCCGCCGCGTCGCGGCGAGGAACGGCGCCTCGCCCGGCAGCGGATGACCGCAGCAGGTGTTCGACCAGACACCGGGGGAGTGGTACTTGCCGTGCGCCCGGCGCTGGAGCAGCAGCCGGCCCGAGGCGTCGAAGAGGAAGACCGAGAACGCCCGGTGGAGCCGGCCGGGAGCCCGGTGGGCCGCCAGCTTCTCGGCCGTGCCGATCGTCGTGCCGTCCTCGTCGACGAGTTCCAGCATGATCGGCTCCGCCGCTGCGGCGCTGCTGTGGGGCATGGATGCTTTCCTCTTCTTCCCGTTGCGCATGCGTGTTTTCCGGTGCTTCCCGGCCTTTGTCGCCGAATGTCGCCCAGCGTGATGCCGGCGCGGTGGATATCGCCTGTTTCTGCTTTTCCCGGGATCTGACCGGTTTCCTGTTCAGTCTGCCCCACCGGGCCGGGCGCGCGGGCGCGGTCGCCGCAGGACGCGGGCGCATCCCGCCCGCGGGGACCGGGGCGCGGCCCTCTCCCGTGATCGCGTAGGGTCGCATCGGCTCCCGGAGTGGCAACCCGATATGAACTCCGGGTTTCCTGATGCCAACGCCCTGCTTGCCGCGCGATGGTCATCGGATAATCTCTGCCGACGTGCGGCCGCACAGAGCGGTCACGCCCCAAGGAGTGAGTCTGCTGTCGATCGCGATCCTCACCGGTTCGCCCGTCCCCGGGTCGCCACTGGAAGACGACCTGCGCGCGCTCGGATTCACCGTGACGGTGGCGGCGGAGGGCGACCTCACGGCCGCGCTCGACCGGGCCGCCCCCGAAGCGCGCGTCGCCGTCGTCGATCCGCGGTTCACCGGCCACCGGCACGCCCTGCGGCTCGCCCTCACCGATCCCCGGTTCGAGGCCGCGGCGATCCCCGGCGCCCTCACGGTCCTGCCGCCCGCCCGCCCGGCGCTGGCGTCCGCCGCCGCCGGCGGCGCGCCCCGCACCGACCGGCTCACCGACGCGCTGGCCGCCGCCGGAACCCCCGTCCACCGGCCCGAACTCGGCACGCTCACCGCCACCGTCCCCGCGACCGACACCGAACGCGCCCGTGCCGCCGAGGCCGTGGCCGCCGTCGACGACGAGGCGGTCCGGCTGCGGTCCGCCGTCAAGTCCCGCGACGGCTTCACCACGACGTTCCTTGTCAGCCCGTACTCCCGCTACATCGCCCGCTGGTGCGCCCGGCGCGGCCTCACCCCGAACCAGGTCACCACCGCGTCCCTGGTCACCGCGCTGATCGCGGCCGGCTGCGCCGCGACCGGCACCCGGGGCGGCTTCATCGCCGCCGGGGTCCTGCTGCTCGCCTCGTTCGTCCTCGACTGCACGGACGGCCAGCTCGCCCGCTACTCCCTCCAGTACTCCACCCTCGGCGCCTGGCTCGACGCGACCTTCGACCGCGCCAAGGAGTACGCGTACTACGCGGGGCTCGCCCTCGGCGCGGCCCGCGGCGGCGACGACGTGTGGGCGCTCGCCCTCGCGGCCATGGTGCTCCAGTCCTGCCGCCACATCGTCGACTTCGCGTTCAACGACGCCCACCCGCCGGCGCCGCCCGGCGGCGGAAGCCGCGCCCCCGCGGCGGCCACCGCCCTGTCGGGCCGCCTCGACAGCATCGGCTGGACCGTCTGGGCCCGCCGCATGATCGTCCTCCCCATCGGTGAACGCTGGCTGCTGATCGCCGTCCTCACGGCACTCACCACTCCCCGCGTCACCTTCATCGTGCTGCTGGCCGCCTGCGGCTTCGCGGCCTGCTACACCACGGCCGGCCGCCTGCTGCGGTCCCGCCGCCTACCCGGCCCGACACCCGAGGCGGCCCGCACGCTCACCGGCCTCACCGACAGCGGCCCCCTGGCCGGCCTGATCAGCAGGATCCCCGCGCCGCGCGGCCCGTTCCCCGCTCCCGCGTGGGCGCTCGGCGGCACCGTGCTGCTCGTGGCGTCCGCCCTGTGGGCCGGCACCGACCACGCCTGGTACGTCGTGGCGGCGGCCGTCTGCTACGCCATCGCCACGGGCCGGGCGCAGGCGGCGCCCCTGCGCAGGCCCTTCGACTGGCTGCTCCCGCCGCTGTTCCGCGCGGCGGAGTACCTCACGATCCTCGTGCTCGCGGCCCGCAGCGGGGTGAACGGGGCGTTGCCGGCGGCTTTCGGTCTGGTGGCCGCTTGCGCCTACCATCACTACGACACGGTGTACCGCCTCCGCGGCGGTGCCGGGGCGCCTCCGCCCTGGCTGGTCATGTCCACCGGGGGTCACGAGGGGCGCGTTCTCGTGGTCACCGTCGCCGCCGCCCTGTGGGCGGCCGGGCAGGGCTTCACCACCGCGCTGGCCGTCCTCGCGGGGGCGGTGGCGCTCCTGGTGCTGGCGGAGAGCATCCGATTCTGGATCTCCTCCTCCGCACCGGCCGTACACGACGAAACAGGAGAACCCGCATGATCGGCCTCGTGCTGGCCGCCGGCGCCGGACGGCGTCTTCGCCCCTACACCGACACCCTGCCCAAGGCACTGGTGCCGGTCGTGACGCCGGAGGGCGAGGACGGGGAGAGCAGAACCGTCCTCGACCTCACGCTGGCCAACTTCGCCGAGGTCGGCCTCACCGAGGCGGCGATCGTCGTCGGCTACCGCAAGGAGGCCGTGGTCGAGCGCCGTGCGGACCTGGAGCGGCGGTACGGCGTCCGCCTCACCCTCGTCGAGAACGACAAGGCCGAGGAGTGGAACAACGCCTACTCCCTGTGGTGCGCCCGTGACGTCCTGCGCGAGGGCGTGATCCTCGCCAACGGCGACACGGTCCACCCGGCGTCCGTCGAGCGCACCCTGCTCGCCGCCCGCGGCGAGGACCGGCGCATCATCCTGGCCCTCGACACGGCGAAGAAGCTCGCCGACGAGGAGATGAAGGTCGTCACCGAGCCGGGGAAGGGCGTGCGGCGCATCACCAAGCTGATGGACCCCGCCGAGGCCACCGGCGAGTACATCGGCGTCACGCTCATCGAGCCCGAGGCCGCCGGCGAACTGGCCGACGCCCTGCGCACCACCTTCGAGCGCGACCCGCAGCTCTACTACGAGGACGGGTACCAGGAGCTGGTCAACCGCGGCTTCCGCGTCGACACCGCGCCGATCGGCGAGGTGAGCTGGGTCGAGATCGACAACCACGAGGACCTCGCCCGGGGACGGGAGATCGCGTGCCGGTACTGACCCGTCTGATCCCGTCCCCGGTGTCGGTGGACATCGCCGCCGGGGCGCTGGACAACCTCGGCGGGCTCCTCGCCGACCAGCGGATCTCATCCTCCGGCCGGCTCGCCGTCGCCATCAGCAACGGCTCGGGGACGGCCCTGCGCGAGCGCCTGGCGCCCGCGCTGCCCGGGGCCGAGTGGTACGAGGTGTGCGGCGGCACGATCGACGCCGCCGTCGGGCTGGCCGACGCCATGCGCTCGGGCCACTACGACGCCGTGGTCGGCCTGGGCGGCGGCAAGATCATCGACGTCGCCAAGTACGCGGCGGCACGCGTCGGCCTGCCCATGGTCGCCGTCGCCACGAACCTGGCGCACGACGGGATCTGCTCCCCGGTCTCCACGCTGGACAACGACGCCGGCCGCGGCTCGTACGGCGTGCCCACCCCGATCGCCCTCGTCGTCGACCTCGACGTCATCCGCGACGCCCCCCTGCGCTACGTCCGCTCCGGCATCGGCGACGCCGTGTCGAACCTCTCGGCCATCGCCGACTGGGAGCTGTCCCGCCGCGAGACGGGCGAGCAGGTGGACGGTCTGGCCGCCGCCATGGCGAGGCAGGCGGGCGAGGCCGTGCTGCGGCACCCCGGCGGCTGCGGCGACGACGCGTTCCTCACGGTGCTGGCGGAGGCCCTGGTGCTGTCCGGCATCGCCATGACGATCGCCGGCCACACCCGGCCGTCGTCGGGCGCGTGCCACGAGATCTCCCACGCGCTGGACATCCTCTACCCGGGCCGTTCCGCACCGCACGGGGACCAGGTCGGGCTCGGCGCGGCCTTCGCGATGCACCTGCGCGGCGCGCGCGACGACTGCCTGCTGATCGCGGACGTCCTGCGCCGGCACGGCCTGCCGGTGCTGCCCGGGGACATCGGCTTCAGCACGGAGGAGTTCGTGTCCGCCGTGGCGTTCGCCCCCCGGACCAGGCCCGGCCGTTACACCATCCTGGAACACCTCGACCTGTCGAACGACGAGATCAGGGACGCGTACGCGGATTATGTCAAAACCATCGGTAGCTGAACTCAGGCCGGTCGTGCACCCCGCCGGGGTGAAGGACCGGCGCAGCGGTGAGCACTGGGCCGGGCGCCTGTACATGCGGGAGATCTCCCTGCGCTGGACCCGGCACCTGGTGAACGCCCGGGTCACGCCGAACCAGCTCACCTACCTGATGGTCGTGGCCGGTGTGGCGGCCGGCGCGGTCCTGCTGGTGCCGGGTCTCGCGGGCGCGCTGGTCGCCGCGCTGCTGATCCAGCTCTACCTGCTGCTCGACTGCGTGGACGGCGAGGTCGCCCGCTGGCGGCGGCAGACGTCCGTGACGGGCGTCTACCTCGACCGCGTCGGCCACTACCTGGCGGAGGCGGCCCTGCTGGTCGGCTTCGGTGTGCGGGCGGCCGACGTGTTCGCGGTCGAGGAGCACGCGCCGAACTGGCTGTGGGCCTTCCTCGGCACGCTCGCCGCGCTCGGCGCGATCCTGATCAAGGCCGAGACGGACCTCGTGGACGTCGCGCGGACCCGCAGCGGGCTGCCCGCCGTGCGGGACGAGGCGGCCGCGCCCCGGTCGTCGGGCGTGGCGGCGGCCCGCCGCGCGGCGTCGGCGCTGAAGTTCCACCGCCTGGTCGGCGGGGTGGAGGCGTCACTGCTCATCCTGGTGGTGGCGATCCTCGACCTGGTGCGGGGCGACCTGTTCTTCACGCGCCTCGGCGTCGCGCTGCTGGCGGCGATCGCGGTACTGCAGACGCTGCTGCACCTGGTGTCGATCCTCGCGTCGAGCAGGCTGAGGTGACGGGCGTGGGCACGGCACAGCTGCGGCTCGGCGCGGTCGTCCTGACGATGGGGGACCGTCCAGCGGAGCTGCGCGCGCTGCTGGACTCCGTCGCCGCGCAGGAGGGCGAGCGGATCGAGGTGGTCGTCGTCGGCAACGGCGCGGCCCTCCCCGATCTGCCGCCCGGCGTCCGCAGCGTCGAACTCCCGGAGAACCTCGGCATCCCCGGTGGCCGGAACGTGGGCATCGAGACGTTCGGCCCCGGGGGGAGGGACGTCGATGTCCTCCTGTTTCTGGACGACGATGGACTACTTCCGGACAAAAACACGGCGGAACTGGTTCGGGCGGCCTTCGCGGACGATCCGCGCCTCGGGATCGTGAGCTTCCGCATCGCCGATCCGGCCACCGGTACCACCCAGCGGCGCCACGTGCCCCGGCTGCGGGCCTCCGACCCGATGCGCTCCTCGCGCGTGACGACGTTCCTCGGTGGCGCGAACGCGGTGCGTTCCGCCGTGTTCCAGCAGGTCGGCGGCCTCCCGGACGACTTCTTCTACGCCCATGAGGAGACCGACCTCGCCTGGCGTGCCCTGGACGCCGGCTGGTTCATCGACTACCGCGCCGACATGCTCCTGCACCACCCCGCGACCCCGCCGTCCCGGCACGCGGTCTACCACCGCATGGTCGCCAGGAACCGCGTGTGGCTCGCCCGGCGCAACCTGCCGATGCCCCTGATCCCCGTCTATCTCCTGGTATGGGTGCTCCTGACCCTCGCCCGCCGCCCGTCGCGCGCGGCGCTCGGGGCGTGGTTCCGCGGCTTCGCCGAGGGCTGGCGCACGCCGTGCGGTCCCCGCAGGCCGATGCGTTGGCGTACGGTATGGCGCCTGACCCGTCTGGGACGCCCCCCTGTCATCTGACAAGCTCGGGTCTGAGAACATCCCGGTGCCGCAGTAACGCGGCAGCGCCTACCGCCTTTGCCCTGCGAGGACGAGAGTTACCAGGTGAGTGAGACCACGCGCGAGAGCGCGCCCCCACGTGCCGTGCCCCTGGCCGAGCTGGCGGCCAGACACGGTCTGACCGTCAGCGGGGCGCGGCCGTCCCTACCGGACTACGTGAGGCAGCTTTGGGGGCGCCGGCATTTCATCGTCGCGTTCTCGCAGGCCAAGCTGATGGCCCAGTACGGGCAGGCCAAACTCGGCCAGCTCTGGCAGGTGTTCACGCCGATGCTGAACGCCGCCGTCTACTTCCTGATCTTCGGACTGCTGCTCGGCGGCCGGGGTGACATGGAGAACGGCGAGTACGTCCCGTTCCTCGTCACGGGCGTCTTCGTCTTCGCGTTCACCCAGAACTCGGTCCTCTCCGGCGTCAAGTCGATCTCGGGGAACCTCGGCCTGGTGCGGGCGCTCCACTTCCCGCGGGCGTCGCTCCCCATCTCGTTCTCGCTCCAGCAGCTCCAGCAGCTCCTGTTCTCGATGATCATCCTCTTCGTCGTGGTGCTCGGTTTCGGCCACATGCCGATGTGGACCTGGGTGCTCATCGTCCCCGCGCTCCTGCTCCAGCTCGTCTTCAACTCCGGTCTTGCGATGATCATGGCCAGGCTGGGCAGCAACACCCCCGACCTCGTCCAGCTGATGCCGTTCATCCTGCGCACCTGGATGTACGCGTCGGGCGTCATGTTCCCGCTCCGGCACATGATCGAGACCCGGGCGGACGGCCCGAGCTGGGTCGCGAGCGTGCTGGAGGCCAACCCGGCCGCCGTCTACATGGATCTGATGCGCTACGCGCTGATCGACGGCAGCTACCACGACACCGTCCCCGCCACGACCTGGTGGTTCGCGCTGGGCTGGGCGGTCGTCGTCGGCATAGGCGGATTCGTGTTCTTCTGGAAGGCAGAGGAGAAGTACGGCCGTGGCTGAGCAGAGCATTTCCGCGGTGGCGCCGGACGACGGGCGCCGGCCCACGGTCATCGCCGAGGACCTCCACATCGTCTACCGCGTCTACGGCGGCGGGAACCGGGGCAACGCCACCGCCGCCCTGCGCCGCATGGTCCGCCGCGAGCCCTCGCGCCGCGTGAGGGAGGTGCACGCCGTGCGGGGCGTCAGTTTCGTCGCCTACCGGGGGGAGGCGATCGGCCTCATCGGGACGAACGGTTCGGGCAAGTCGACCCTGCTGCGGGCCATCGCCGGGCTGCTCCCGGCGGAGCGCGGCCGGGTCTACACGGACGGCCAGCCGTCCCTGCTCGGGGTCAACGCGGCCCTGATGAACGACCTCACCGGCGAACGCAACGTCATCCTCGGCGGCCTGGCCATGGGCATGACCCGCGAGCAGATCAAGTCGCGTTACGACGACATCGTCGACTTCTCGGGGATCAACGACAAGGGCGACTTCATCTCCCTCCCGATGCGGACCTACTCCTCCGGCATGCAGGCCCGCCTGCGGTTCTCCATCGCCGCGGCGAAGGACCACGACGTGCTCATGATCGACGAGGCGCTGGCCACCGGTGACAAGAAGTTCCAGCGCCGCTCCGAGGCGCGGGTGCGGGAGCTGCGGGAGGAGGCCGGCACCGTCTTCCTCGTCAGCCACAACAACCGGTCCATCCGCAACACGTGCGACCGCGTCCTGTGGCTGGAGAAGGGCGAGCTGGTCATGGACGGCCCCACGGATCAGGTGCTCAAGGCGTACGAGGAGGAGACGGGCAAGTAGCCCGCGCCCCTCAGGTCCCGGCGTCACCGCGTGTCCCGCGCCGGGATTCGTCAGACCATAAGGTAAAACAACAGACATGACGACCACGGCGCCCCCGGTGCCCACGGACCGTACGGCCCCCACGGCGAGCACACCGCCCGGGGGCCGCCCGTGCTGACCGCCCCGCCCGGCGACGGCGACACCGGGGGCGTCCTCGCGAAGGCCGCCCACGAGAACTTCCCCGTGGCCCCCCGCTTCCTGCCCCGCGCCTGGCGGGACGACCTCATGGCCGTCTACGGCTTCGCCCGCCTCGTCGACGACATCGGCGACGGCGATCTCGCCCCCGGCGGCGGCGACGCCGTCCTCCTCGGCCTCGACGCCTCCGCCGCCGACGACCGGCCGGCCCTGCTGGACGCCGTGACCGACGACCTGTACCGCGTCTTCGACAGCGCCCGCGGCGGCACCCCGCCCCGCCATCCGCTGCTGCGCGAACTGATCCCCACCGTCCGCCGCGCCGGCCTGGAGCCCCGCCCGTTCCTCGACCTCATCGAGGCCAACCGCACGGACCAGCAGGTCAGCCGCTACCCCGATCTCGACGCCCTCCTGCACTACTGCACGCTGTCCGCCAACCCCGTCGGCCGCCTCGTCCTCGGCATCACCGGCACGGCGACCGAGGAGAGCGTGCGCAGGTCCGACGCCATCTGCACCGCGCTCCAGATCATCGAGCACCTCCAGGACGTCGCCGAGGACCTGCGCCGGGACCGGATCTACCTGCCGGCCGACGCCATGCGCCGCTTCCACGTCACCGAGTCCGACCTCGCCCTGCCCACCGCCAGCGCCTCCGTGCGCACCCTGGTCGCCTGGCTGACCGAGCAGGCACGTAGGCTGCTGGACGAGGGCGCCCCGCTGGTGGGAGCCCTCCGAGGGCGGCTGCGCCTCCTCCTCGCCGGCTTCGTCGGCGGCGGACGGGCGGCGGCCCGGGCCATCGCCGACGCCGGGTACGACGTGCTGGCCGGCCCTCCCCGACCGAGCAGGAGCGGCCTGCTGCGCGCGGCCGGAACGACCCTGCGAAGAGGAACGTGAGCTTCAGTCCGTGACCCCCGTGACCACCCCAGCCCCCAGACGACCCGCCCTGTCCCCGGCCGTGGACGCCGCCTACCGGTACTGCGCGGCCGTCTCCACCCGCCACGCGAAGAACTTCAGCTACGGCGCCCGCCTCATGCCGCCCGCGAAGCGCAACGCCCTCTACGCGCTGTACGCCTTCGCGCGCCGCGTGGACGACATCGGTGACGGCACCCTCGACCCCGCGGTCAAGGAGGAACGTCTCGCCGGTACCCGCGCCCTCCTGGACCGCGTCCGCGACAAGCGCGTCGACGAGGACGACACGGACCCGGTCGCCGTGGCCCTCGCCCACGCCACCCACCGCTTCCCCATCCCGCTCGGCGGCCTCGACGAGCTGATCGACGGCGTCCTGCTCGATGTCCGCGGCCATGCCTACGAGACCTGGGACGACCTGCGCCACTACTGCCGCTGCGTCGCCGGCGCCATAGGCCGGCTGTGCCTCGGTGTCTTCGGCACGGCCCCCGGCGCGCGCGGGACCGCCCGCGCCGCCGAGTACGCCGACACCCTCGGCCTCGCCCTCCAGCTCACCAACATCCTCCGCGACATCCGCGAGGACGCGGCCAACGGCCGCACCTATCTGCCGGCCGAGGACCTGCGCGCCTTCGGCTGCGCGTCGGGACCGCACCTCGACCCGCCGCCCTCCGGCGCCGACTTCGCCGGTCTCGTCCGCTTCGAGGTGGCGCGCGCCCGGGGTCTTTTCGCCCAGGGCCTGCGTCTGCTGCCGATGCTCGACCGCAGGTCGGGGGCCTGCGTCGCAGCGATGGCCGGCACCTACCACCGGCTGCTCGACCGCATCGACGACGACCCCCGCGCCGTCCTGCGCGGCAGGATCGGGCTGCCCGGCATGCAGAAGGCCATGGTCGCCCTGCGCGGCCTCAGCGGCCTGGACACGCGCCGTGCCGCACGGGCGGGCCTGGTATGACCGCGCCCCGGCACACCGCGGTCGTGGGCGGCGGTCTTGCCGGGATCACGGCGGCCCTCGCCCTCGCCGACCGGGGGCACCGCGTCACGCTGCTGGAGACCCGGCCGCGGCTCGGCGGCCTCGCGTTCTCCTTCCACCGCGACTCGCCGGCCGGCCGCCTCACCGTCGACAACGGGCAGCACGTCCACCTGCGGTGCTGCACGGCCTACCGGGCCTTCCTGCACCGCGTCGGCGGCGCCGCCCTCGCACCCCTCCAGCCGCGGCTGGACGTGCCGGTCCTGGACGCGGCGGGCGGGCGCGCCGGCCGCATCCGCAGGGCCGCCCTGCCCGTGCCGTTCCACCTCGCGGGCACCCTCGCGCGCTACCCCCACCTGTCGACGGCCGAGCGGGCCGCCGTACCGCGCGCCGTCCTCGCGCTGCGCCGCCTCGACCCGGCCGACCCCGCGCTCGACGGGCAGGACTTCGCCGGCTGGCTGCGCCGCCACGGGCAGAGCGACCGCGCGATCACCGCGCTGTGGGACCTCATCGGCGTCGCCACGCTGAACGCCCGCGCCGCCGACGTCTCCCTCGCCCTGGCCGCCATGGTGTTCCGCACCGGGCTGCTGACCGATCCGGGGGCCGCCGACATCGGCGTGGCCCGCGTCCCCCTCGGCACGCTCCACCACACCCTCGCCCTGGCCGCCCTCGACCGGGCCGGTGTCACGACGCGCCTGGCCACCAGGACGCGCGCCCTGCGGCCCGCGCCGGGCGGCGGCTGGCACCTGGTGCTCGGCACGCGCGGCCCCGGCGCGGAGAACCCGGCGGTACGCGAGCTGACGGCCGACGCCGTGATCCTCGCCGTCCCGCAGGACGCCGCACGCCGTCTCCTGCCGGCCGGCGCCGTCCCCGACCCGGAGCGGCTCGACGGCATCGGGACGGCGCCCATCCTGAACGCGCACGTCCTGTACGACCGGACGGTGTCGCGCCGTCCGTTCTTCGCGGCCATCGGCGGACCCGTCCAGTGGGTGTTCGACCGCACCCGGGCGTCGGGCGCGCGCGGCGGCCAGTACCTCGTCCTGTCGCAGTCCGCGGCGGGGGAGGAGATCGGGCTCCCGGCGGACGTTCTGCGCGAGCGCTACCTGCCCGAGCTGGCGCGGCTGCTGCCCGCCGCGCGGACGGCGCGCGTCGTCGACTTCTTCGTGACCAGGGAGCGGGCCGCCACGTTCGCCCCGGCCCCCGGCGTCGGCCGCCTGCGTCCTGGACCGGTCACCCGTGCCCCCGGACTCCACCTGGCCGGCGCGTGGACCGCCACCGGCTGGCCCGCGACGATGGAGGGCGCCGTCCGCAGCGGTGTCGCCGCCGCCCGCGCGGCCGCGACCGGCCTCCTCACCCCCGACCGGCACAGCGCGGCCGACAGCGCCGTGGACAGCATCAAGGAGACCACGTGAACCCCCCGCAAGACCGGTCCGGCGGCGCCGCCGCCCTGCTCGCACGCGGACGGACGCTGGCCGCTCCCGCGCTGCGCTCGGCCGTCGGCCGGCTCGCCCCGCCGATGGACACCGTGGCCGCCTACCACTTCGGCTGGATCGACGCCGACGGCCGTCCGACCGATGCCGACAGCGGCAAGGCCGTACGGCCCGCCCTCGCGCTGCTGTCCGCCGAGGCCGCGGGCGCGCCGGCGGAGACGGGCGTCCCCGGCGCGGTCGCCGTCGAACTGGTGCACAATTTCTCGCTGCTCCACGACGACCTGATGGACGGCGACGAGCAACGCAGGCACCGCGACACGGTGTGGAAGGTGCACGGTCCCGCGCAGGCCATCCTCGTCGGTGACGCGCTGTTCGCCCTGGCCATCGAGGTCGTCCTGGAGGCCGGGACGACGGACGCCGCCCGCGCGACCCGCCGGCTGGCCACGGCGAGCCGCCGCCTGGTCGACGGGCAGGCGCAGGACATCGCGTTCGAGCACCGCGAGCGGGTGACCGTCGCCGAGTGCCTGGAGATGGAGGGCAACAAGACGGGGGCGCTCCTCGCGTGCGCCGCCGCCATCGGCGCCGTCCTCGGCGGCGCGGACGACGCGACGGCGGACGCGCTGGAGACGTACGGCCACCGCCTCGGCCTCGCCTTCCAGGCGGTGGACGACCTGCTCGGCATCTGGGGCGACCCGGCGGCCACGGGGAAGCCCGCCTGGAGCGACCTGCGGCAGCGCAAGAAGTCCCTGCCCGTGGTGGCGGCCCTGGCGGGCTCGAACCCCGCGGCCGAGCGGCTCGGCGCCCTGCTGATGGCGGACGCGAAGAAGCCGGCGGAGGAGTTCGAGGACTTCGACGAGGCCGAGTTCGCGGCGCGGGCGGCACTCGTCGACGAGGCGGGCGGCCGCCGCTGGGCCGCAGAGGAGGCGCGCCGCCAGCACGAGGCCGCCCTGACCGCCCTGGAGGGCCTGGGCCTGCCCGCGGACGTGCACCGGCGGTTCGCCGAATTGGCGGACTTCGTGGTCGTCCGCACGAAGTGACGCCGCCACCCCGCCCCCTTTCTCGTACGCGCGTGCGACCGGAGGAGGGCCGGCGCGGACCATGAGGGCATGAGCGACACCCTCTTCCCGCGTGAGCGGAACGAGATCGCCCCCGGCGCCGTCCACCTGCCCGACTGGCTCGGCGACGACCGGCAGCGCGCGCTGCTCGACGCCTGCCGCGCCTGGGCCGGACCGCCCGCCGGCCTGCGGACCGTACGGCTGCGCGGCGGAATCATGTCGGTGCGGCAGATGTCACTCGGCCTGCACTGGTACCCGTACGGGTACGCGCGCACGGCGTGCGACGGCGACGGCGCCCCCGTGAAGCCGTTCCCTGCCTGGCTCGGCACCTGGGCGCTCCGGGCCGTCGCCGACGCGGGGCTCCCGGCCCCCGCCGACCCGTACGACGTGGCGCTCGTCAACTTCTACGCAGCCGGCGCCCGCATGGGCATGCACCGGGACAGCGACGAGCGTTCACCCGCCCCCGTCGTCTCGTTCAGCCTCGGCGACTCCTGCGTCTTCCGCTTCGGGAACACCGAGAGCCGCGCCCGCCCCTGGACGGACGTCCCCCTGCGCGGCGGGGACGCGTTCGTCTTCGGAGGCCCCGCCCGTTTGGCCTTCCACGGCGTTCCGCGCACCCGTCCCGGCACGGCGCCGCCGCGGCTCGGCCTCACGGGACGGCTCAATGTGACGGTCCGCGCGTCCGGCCTCACCTGATCGGAGCACACCCGTCCCGGCCGGAATCGGTCAAGACAGGCCCTGCCGTATTCACTCATTGGAAGGTGGCGAGGGGTGGCGATTGGCGGAACTGTAGCTCTGCGCAGTGGTGTTGAGTCATAGCGTGGCCTCGGCACATTGCTCCGCCCGATAAGGACACCGATGCCCGAACAGCTCCGCACCGGGGCACCCACCGGCCGCCACAGCCGGCCCGCCGCCACGGCGACGGCCGGTGGGGAGCCGGGCAGCAGACGCCGGCTGCTGCGTCTGGCCGTACTCCCCACCGGCCTGGTCACCGCGCTCGCCGTGGTGACCGTCGCCTACCTGCTCGCCGCCGACGGGCCGGGCGGCCACTGGGCCGTCCTCCTCGCCGCGGCCGTCCTGGCCGCCCTGGTGCTCGCCGGTGCCGTGCTCCTCGCCGTCGGCGAGGCCCGCGACCACACCGCCCGTCTGACCGCCCTGCGCCGCCGCGCGGCCCGCTCCCGCGTCGAACTCCACGCGCTGCTGCGGAAGGTGGAGCGCGGCGAGCGGATCAAGCCGCCCGAGGGCGCGCCGCCCGCCGAGCCCGAGGAGGCCGGGCCGCACGACCGCCTCGACCACGAGATCGCCGCCGCCGGCTACGCCGCCGAGGCCGCCGTCGCCCAGGCGGCGTCGCTCGCCGGCGCGCTGTCCGCCGGGGACGAGCGGGTCGAGGTCTTCGTCAACCTGGCCCGCCGCATGCAGTCGTTCGTGCACCGTCAACTGGAGTATTTGGACGAGCTGGAGAGTGACGTCGAGGACCCCGAACTCCTCAAGGGCCTCTTCCACATCGACCACCTCGCCACCCGCATCCGCCGCCACGCCGAGAACCTCGCCGTTCTCGGCGGCGCCGTGTCGCGCCGCCAGTGGACCCGGCCGGTGGCCATGTCGGAGGTGCTGCGCTCCTGCATCGCCGAGGTGGAGCACTACG
Source organism: Streptomyces sp. RFCAC02 (assembly GCF_004193175.1). Classification (NCBI taxonomy): domain Bacteria; kingdom Bacillati; phylum Actinomycetota; class Actinomycetes; order Kitasatosporales; family Streptomycetaceae; genus Streptomyces; species Streptomyces sp. RFCAC02. The sequence goes on from NZ_SAUH01000001.1 coordinate 5,523,838, forward strand.
CCCGGGTGAAGCTCGTCCCGCCCTTCGAGGGCACGGTGCGCGGCCACGCCGTCGCCGACGTCGTCCACCTCCTCGCCGAACTCGTCGAGAACGCCACCGAGTTCTCCGCCCCGCAGACCCAGGTGCTGCTGCGGGCGCAGCGCGTCACCGCCGGCGTCGCCATCGAGGTCGAGGACCGGGGCCTCGGCATGACCGCGACCGAGCAGAACCGCATGAACGCCGTCCTCTCCGGCGCGGAACGCCTCGACGTCGCCCAACTGCTCGAGGACGGCAGGGTCGGCCTCTTCGTCGTCTCGACGCTCGCCAGGCGCCACAACATCGTCGTCCAGCTCCAGAGCAACATCTACGGCGGCGTGCAGGCCGTCCTCGTCCTGCCCCCGGAACTGTTGGGCGACGAACCGGACGGCCCCCGGGGCGCCGAACACGCCCTCCAGCCCGCCCTGCCGGCCGCCCCCGGGGACGCCGCGGCGCCGGAGGAGCCCCCGCCGTCGGACGTCCCGGCGCAGGACCGCCACGAGCGCGCGGGCCGCACCCCCGCGCACGCCCTGGTCCCCGAGGCGGAGGGCCGGCCGCCGCTGCCGCGCCGCCGCAGGTCCTCGCAGCTCGTGCCGCCGCACCGCGACGACGCCGCGCTCCCCGCCGGGGCCGGCACCGAGCAGCTCCCGCCCCTCGATCCGGGACTGACCACCGCCTTCCACCGCGGTCTGCGCCTCGCCGGGGACGGCGAGGAACGGTGAGCGTACGGGGCCTCACCCGCCGCCGTGCCGCCGCCCGGCCGGGGACCGCCCCGGACGGCTGACGTCCGGGAGCGGGGCGGCCGTCCGGCCCCGCTGTCCCGCGCCTTCCGCCGCCCCGCCGCGCCCTCCCGCCGCGCCGGGGCGGCAGGTGACGCTCCACCCCCTCGCGCCCATCCGCCCCTGCGAAGAATGACGACCGATGACCGCACTGCCCCCCGACCCCACCGGCCGCCTGCTCCTGACCCCCGACGACCCCGACGCCCCCGCACGGGCCGCGCGGCTCAGGGAACTGGGCATCGGCGCGGAGTCGCGCCCCGAGTTCGACACGGTGGCGCGTGACCTGGCCCGGCTCACGGGCACACCGCTGGCGATGGTCAACCTGGTCGGTGAGCGCCGCCAGTTCTTCGCCGGCCTGTACGCGGCGCCCGGCACGGGCAAGTGCCGCACGATGGCGCGCGACCACGGCTTCTGCCCGCACGTCGTGGCGCGGCGCAGGGCGCTGGCCCTCGACGACGTGACCCACTACCCGCGCTTCGCGGGCAACCCGCTCGTGGACGAGGCGGGCATCCGCGCCTACCTGGGGGCGCCGTTGCTCGACGGCGAGGGCATGGCGCTCGGCACCCTCTGCGTCATGGACCACCTGCCGCGGTCCTGGGGACGCGCCGGCGTGGGTGCCATCAAGGCCGCGGCCGACGAGGTGGCCGGCCGCCTCCTCGCCCGGCCCCGGGGCACGGGCGAGGTCCGCTGAGTCGGCCCGTCAGGCCGCGTCCACGGCGCCGAAGCGTTCCCGGTAGGTCTCCAGGTCGTCCTCGGTGATCTTGGTGAACAGCACCGGCGGCACCGTGAACGGCGTGCCCGCCGGCACCGACGACAGCGCCCGTGCCTCGTCGGCCGACACCCAGGTCGCCGTGTCGTCGAACGCGAAGACCGACCGCAGCGCGCGCGTGGTGAAGGGGATGAACGGCTCGGAGACGACCGCGTAGAGACGGATCAGGTTCATCGCGGTGCGGAGCGTCAGCGCGGCGGCGTCCTCGTCCGTCTTGATCTCCCGCCACGGCGCCTTCTCCTCCAGGTAGGAGTTGCCCGCGCTCCACAGCGCCCGCAGCGCGAACGCCGCCTTCCGGAACTGCAGGGCCTCCAGGTGCTCCTCGTACTCGGCGAGCAGGCGGGCGACCTCGTCGCCGAGCCGCCGCTCCGCGTCCCCCGCGTCGTGCCCGGCCGGCACGGTGTCGCCGAAGCGCTTGCGGGAGAACGACAGGACGCGGTTGACGAAGTTGCCGAGGGTGTCGGCGAGGTCCTTGTTGACAGTGGAGGAGAACAGCTCCCAGGAGAACGAGGCGTCGTCCGACTCCGGGGCGCCCGCCATCAGGAAGTAGCGCCAGTAGTCGGCCGGCAGCAGGTCGAGCGCGGCGTCGGCGAAGATGCCGCGCTGCTGGGAGGTGGAGAACTTGCCGCCGTAGTACGTCAGCCAGTTGAACGCCTTGACGTAGTCGACGCGCTTCCACGGCTCACGGGTGCCGATCTGCGTGGCGGGGAACATCACCGTGTGGAACGGGACGTTGTCCTTGGCCATGAACTCCGTGTAGCGCACGGAGTCGTCCGCCTCGTACCACCAGGACCGCCAGTCGCGCTCCTCGCCCGGCGCGGCGGCGTCCGCCCACTCCTTCGTCGCCCCGATGTAGCCGATCGGCGCGTCGAACCAGACGTAGAACACCTTGCCCTCGGCCGCGAGGTCGGGCCACACGTCGGCCGGCACCGGGACGCCCCACTCCAGGTCACGGGTGATGGCGCGGTCGTGCAGCCCCTCGGTGAGCCACTTGCGGGCGATGGAGGAGGCGAGGGTCGGCCACTGCTCGCCGTGCGCGTCCACGAAGGCGGCGACCTCGCCCTCCAGCGCGGACTGCAGCAGGAACAGGTGCTTCGTCTCCCGGACCTCCAGGTCCGTGCTGCCGCTGACGGCGGACCGCGCGTCCACGAGGTCCGTCGGGTCGAGGACGCGGGTGCAGTTCTCGCACTGGTCGCCGCGCGCGGCCTCGTAGCCGCAGAAGGGGCAGGTGCCGACGATGTACCGGTCGGGGAGGAAACGGCCGTCCGCCGGGGAGTACACCTGGCGGGTGGTCCGCTCCTCGATGAAGCCGTTCTCCTTCAGGCGGCGCGCGAAGTGCTGCGTGATCTCGACGTTCTGCGGGGACGAGGTGCGGCCGAAGTAGTCGAAGGCGAGGCCGAACCCGTCGTAGACCGCCTTCTGCGCGTCGTGCTGCCGCGCGCAGAACTCGGAGACCGGCAGCCCGGCGGCCTTCGCGGCCAGCTCGGCGGGCGTGCCGTGCTCGTCGGTGGCGCAGATGTAGAGGACGTCGTGGCCGCGCTGCCGCAGGTAGCGGGCGTACACGTCGGCGGGGAGCATCGAGCCGACCATGTTCCCCAGGTGCTTGATCCCGTTGATGTAGGGCAGCGCACTGGTGATGAGGTGTCGGGCCATCCTCGGATGCTCCAATTGATCGGGAAAACAGCGACGTGACCGGATCACGGAGAGTGATGGATCACTGTTGTGGACATCACGCATCCTACCGATCTGCGGGCGCCCGCCCTCCATCGGTCATGAAGCGGTGGGCAGGCACGCGGGCACCGCCCTCACACGGCTTCCGGCAGCCGCTCCGGCGGGCCGGGGCGTGCGTAGAACCAGCCCTGTGCCGAGTCGCACCCGAGTGCTCTGAGCTGGTCGGCCTGGGTCGACGTCTCGACGCCCTCGACCGTGACCGAGAGTTCCAGTGTGTGCGCCAGCGAGACGATGCTCTCGACGATCTTCAGGTCCACCGGGTCCGCCGGGGCGCGCTGCAGGCCGAGCGTGAAGGACCGGTCCAGCTTGAGCGTGCTGGCCGGCAGCCTGCGGAGGTTCGCCAGGTTCGAGTAGCCGGTGCCGAAGTCGTCCAGGGCGATGCCCACGCCCAGCTCGGCCAGCTCGCGCAAGGGCCGCAGCTCGTTCTCGTCGGCGCGGATCATGGCCGTCTCGGTCACCTCGAGGCACAGCGAGCTGGGCGGCAGCCCCGCCTCCTCCAGCACCGCCACGGTGTCCTCGACCAGCTCCGGGTGGTGGAGCTGGCGGGGGGAGAGGTTGACGTTGACCTTGAGGGGGTGCGCACCCCCTATCCCGCGCACCTGCCACTGGCACGCCTGCCGCACCGCCTCCTGCAGGACCCAGCGGCCCAGCGGGACGATCAGGCCGGTGTGCTCGGCCAGCGGGATGAAACGGTCGGGACCCAGCACGCCGTGCCGGGGGTGGCACCAGCGGACCAGGGCCTCGGCGCCCTCCAGGCTGCCGTCTTCCATCTTGACCAGCGGCTGGTACTCGATGAAGAACTCGGCGCCCTTCAGCGCCGCCGGCAGGTGGTGCGTGAGGTGGTGCCGGCTGATCGCGCGGGCGTCGGAGTCCGGGTCGGCGACGGCGTACCGGTTGCCGCCCTCCGCCTTCGCCCGGTACATGGTGATGTCGGCGCTGCGCAGCATCTCGGCCGAGCTGAGGTGGCGCGCCGGCCCCTCGACGACGCCGACGCTCGCCCGGACCATCAGCTCGCGGCCGCCCACCTCGACCGGCGACGAGAGGGCTTCGAGCGCGCGCTCCGCGAGATCGGTGACGGTGCGGCGGGCCGGCGGGTCGATCACCAGCGCGACGAACTCGTCCCCGCCGATCCGCGCCAGCATCTGCCCGGGACCCGAGGCACAGGTCTGGAGCCGTTCGGCCACGGCGATGAGCAGTTGGTCGCCGACCGCGTGGCCCAGGCTGTCGTTGACCGCCTTGAAGCCGTCGATGTCGAGGTAGCACAGCCCGACACGGGTGCCCTCGCCGGCGCGGGAGAGTGCCTGTTCCAGCCGCTCGAAGAACAGCGAGCGGTTCGGCAGGTCGGTGAGCGCGTCATGGGTGGCCTGGTAGCGCAGGCGCAGGTTGAGCAGGCGCCGTTCGGAGACGTCCTCCACCATGGCGAGCAGATAGCGCGGCTCGCCGCTCGCGTCCCGCAGCAGGGAGACGGTCAGGTTGGTCCACAGGACGGTGCCGTCCGTGCGGCCGAAGGACTTCTCGACCTGGAAGTGCTCGCGTTCGCCGCGCGTCAGTTCGCGCTGCATCCGCCGCAGATCGGGGGAGTCCTCCGGATGCGTCCACTCCAGGATGCTGCGGCTGCGCACATGGTGCTCCGAGCCGCCGAACATGCGGGCCAGGGCGTCGTTGACCTCCAGGACGCGGCCTGACATGTCGGCCAGCGCGATGCCGAGGGCCGCGTCGCGGAACACGGCGCGGAACCGCGTCTCGCTCTCGTGGAGGGCGCGCGCGACCTCCTGCTGCGCGGTGAGGGCGGCGCGGGACACGGCCTCCTGCTCGCCCCGCGTGCGTTCCTGCAGGGCGGCGGCGAATCCGGCGGCGATGGCGTGCTGGAGGCGCGTGCTGCGCGTCCTGGCCTCGTCGGCGGGCAGTTCCGCCGGGTCGGAGCAGTACAGCGGCAGGTAGGCGTCGACCACGCTCAGGATGTGCGGCAGGGTCTCGGGCGTCGTGCCGTGCGCCGCGACCAGGGCCTCGCCGACCGCGCGGCCGGGTGCCGTGTCGAAGGGACGCGCGCGCAGCGCCGCGGCGAGCCGCGCCGCCAGGGTCTCCATCAGCTCCTCGAACTCGGCGCGCGTCAGGGAGGTGGCGGTCGCCGTGTACACCGCGCGGGACCAGATGCGGGCGAACCGCCGGACCCCGTCCCGGGGTTCGCCGCCCTTGCCGTGCCCGTGCGGACCGCCGGGGTCCGGTGCCGGTGCCGTCACGCCTTGCGCCCCACTCCCGCGAACCCGGCGCAGACGATGAGATCGTCCTCGTCGGCCGGTCCGTCGGGCCGCCACGCGGGCGGCGGGACGAGGCCGGGTTCGACCAGCTCGAAACCGTCGAAGAACCGCGCTGTCGCGCGCCTGCCGCGCAGCACGAAGGACATGCCGCCGCGTCCGTACACCTCGCTGAGCCGGGCGCCCTCCTCGTGCGTCGCGTGGCCGGCCTCGGTCGTCGCGTGGCTGAGGACGAGGAGGCTGCCGGGGGCGAGGGCGTCGCGGAGCTCGGCCACCTTCTCCCCGGGGCGGTCGGTGTCGGGCAGGAAGTGCAGGAGGCCGACGAGCAGCAGGGCGGTGGGCCGGTCCGGGTGGATGAGGCGGCGGGCCTCCGGACTGGCGAGTATGGCGCCAGGGTCGCGGATGTCGGCGGCGATGACGGCGGTGCGGTCGTCGTCGGCGACGAGCTCCCGGCTGTGCGCGACGGCCACCGGGTCGTGGTCCACGTACAGGACGCGGGCGTCGGGACACGTCGCGCGGGCCGCCTCGTGCACCGTGCCGTGGGCGGTGATGCCGGAGCCTATGTCGAGGAACTGGGTGACGCCCTCGGCGAGCGCGTACCGGACGGCGCGGCGCATGAACGCGCGGTTGGCCTGGGCGAGCTTCGGCAGGGCGGGGAAGGCGGCCATCGCATGGCGGGCGGCGGCGCGGTCGGCCTCGAAGTTGTGCGAGCCGCCGAGGTAGAAGTCGTGCATGCGGGAGACGCTCGGCAGGGACAGGTCGATTCCCGGCGGCGACCCGGTGGGTCCTTCCATCGGCGCCTCCCAGATCCCCTGTGCGCGGGCGATTCGGCTCCAGTCGGTCGAGGGTAACGACCCGGCGGCTGGTGAGGGAAGGAAAGACCGGCTCAACGCCCCTCTGACGGGGGGTTAGTAGAGCATCTGTCCTGAAAATCCTGCTGGTTGGCGACTGGTGGATGCATGGGTTCCGTCATCGGTGAGGGGCGGGGGAGGAGGCCGGAGCACGGGTCAGATCGTCACGCCGTGGTCGCGCAGGTAGGCCAGGGGGTCGATGTCCGTGCCGAAGCCGGGGCCCGTGCGGATCTCGAAGTGGAGGTGCGGGCCGGTGGAGTTGCCGGTGGAGCCGGACCGTCCGATGCGCTGTCCGCCGCTGACGGGCTGCCCGGCGGAGACGGAGATGGCGGAGAGGTGCGCGTACTGGCTGTACCTGCCGTCCTCGTGCCGGATGACCACCTCGTAGCCGAACGAACCGGACCAGCCGGCCGAGACGACCTCGCCGGCGGCGATGGACTTCACCGAGGTGCCGGTGGAGACGGGGAAGTCGACGCCGGTGTGGTAGCCGCGCGACCAGGAACTGCCGGTGGCGTGGTACGCGGTGCCGGTGCCCGCGGACACGGGGGCGGTGTAGGCGGCGGCGCGCTCGCGTTCGGCGGCGGCCTGCTCCGCGGCCTCCTCGGCCTCGCGGGCCGCCGCTTCCTCCGCCTCGCGCTCGGCCTGTTCCGCGGCTTCGCGTTCGGCTGCCTCGGCGGCTTCGCGTTCAGCCTCTTCGGCCGCCTCGGCCGCCGCGCGTTCGGCCTCTTCGGCGGCTTCGCGTTCGGCCTCCTCGGCTGCCTCGGCCGCCGCCTGCCCTGCCCCCTCGTCGGCGGTCTCCTCGCCGGCGGCGGGCGCCTCCGGGGACGACTCGCCGCGCAGGACGAGCCGCTGGCCAGGGAAGATCAGATCGGGGTCGGAACCGACCGTCGACCTGTTGAGCTCGTAGAGGGTCTGCCAGCCGCCGCGCACCTCCTGGTCGAGGGCGATCGCGGAGAGCGTGTCGCCGCTCACCACCTCGTAGCGGCCGGCCGTCTGCCGGGGCTGGGTCGGGACGGAGGTCACCTCCGCGGCGGCCTGCCGCGGCGCCGCCACCTCCTCCTGCGGCACGGACTCCGGTGCGGGGCCGCCGCGGGTGAGTCCCGCCTCGTCCGAGCAGGCGGGCCAGGCACCCGGTCCCTGGCCTTCGAGCACCGCCTCGGCGACCGCTATCTGCTGCTCACGGGTCGCGAGGTCGGCGCGGGGCGCGTAGGCCGTGCCGCCGTACGCCTCCCAGGTGCTCTGCTGGAACTGGAGGCCGCCGTAGAAGCCGTTGCCCGTGTTGATGTCCCAGCGGCCGCTGCTCTCGCACTCGGCGACCTGCTCCCACGTGTCGTCCGACGCGGCCGAGGCGCCCGTCGCGCCGATGAGCGGCAGCGCGAGGCCGGCGCCCGACGCGGTGACGGTCAGCGACGCGCGGGAGACCGCGTTCGGTCGGTGACGGCGGTGGCGTCCACGAGTGGTCACGGGCGTTCCCCTCCCCGGCCGGCAGGCCCTTTCGCCCTCCGATTGGTGCGCCCGACACGGGAGTTGTCAGGGCGGACCCACCATAGGGGCGGGCAATGGGCACGGCAAGGCGCGTCCGGTGCAGCGGGGGGCGCGCCCCCGGAGCACACCGGTGCGGTGGAAGGGACAGGGAAATGGCCTGTGCGGGCGTGCCGGAAAGGCGCTGCCCCTTTCCCGCATGTCAGGGGCCTGTCCGGTGGGCGGAAAAGGGCCGGTGATCCATTCCGGGGATGCGAACAGGCCGTGGCGCGCTGTTTTCCGGCCATGTTCGGGAAAGGTCGCCGCGCCCTCTTGATCGCGCATTCCTGCCTGTTGCGGAAGGGGCGGACGAGGGGGGGGGAGGGGAGGGCGGGAACGAAGGGGACCGGATCCCGCCCTCCCGTATCAGCCGTCGCGGTGGGCGAGGTCGGCCGTCGGCGCCGGTTCCGTCCGTGGGGTGCCGCCCACCGCCGCCACGGCCGGCCGTTCCGCCGGTGCCGGGGTGGGCGGCGCGTCCGCCGGTGCCGCGCGGCGCGGCGGACGCAGGACGGCCAGGATGAGGGCCAGGAACGTGGCGGCCACGATGCCGTCCATCCAGTAGTGGTGCCCCGTGCTCACGACCGCGAGCACGGTGATCGCCGGGTGCAGGAGCCACAGCCAGCGCAGGCGGCTGCGGCAGGAGACGATGAGGGCGATCGCGATCACGAGCGCCCAGCCGACGTGCAGGGACGGCATCGCGGCGAACTGGTTGGCCATCGAGTCCGCCTCGGGCTTGCCGTAGACCGCGGGCCCGAAGATCCGGCCGGTGTCCAGGAGTCCGCTCGGCCGGAAGAGGCGGGGCGGCGCGAGCGGCACCAGCAGGTGGAGGACGAGGGCGGCGGCCGTCAGCCAGGTGAGCACCCAGCGGACCCACAGATAGTGGCCCGGGCGGCGCCAGTACATCCACACGAGGAAGACCAGCATGGCCGGGAAATGCACGGTCGCGTAGTACACATTGATGAAGCGGATCACCGGCTCGCTGTGCATCAGGAGATCCTGGACCCAGCCCTCGCTCGGGAGATGGAGGGCGCGTTCGAGGTCCCACACCAGGTGCGCGTTGTCGTACGCGTCGGCGAACTGGCCGTTGGCGACGCGCCTGCCGAATTTGTAGGCGAGATAGAGCGCTGTCACCAGCAGGAGTTCACGGACCAGCGGCGGTCTCGGCGAGAGCGCGGGCCGCTTCCGGGCGGTGAGGACTCGCTTCAGCACACCAGTACGTTGCATAAGCTCTATTCCCGAATGGCAGGAGTACCGGGCCGGGGCGCGGAAACGCGGACGTCTCCGCCGGGCCGCAGTGCGGTCTTCAGTTCCCCCGCGCCGAGTTTACGAGGCCGTCCTCCCGGTCGGGCGATGGTCTCACGCCTACCCCCTTTTCCGGAGGGCACGTCACCCAGGATCGGCCCCGTGGGGGGCGGCGTGCGCGGGGGGCCGCGCTCCCGCGGTCACCACCGCACGCCCCCACAGGGGGATTGCGGAGAGTATCCAAAAGCGTGCATGCTGTTGCTGTGCGTGAAGGGCTGTGGTGGGGGACACGGCTCGCGCGCACCGGTCACGCGAACGGGGGCGCGACGCGAAGTCTGTCACAAGGAGGTGTGCACGCGTATGAGCCGACAGCCGCCGGCCCCGCTGCTGGGGCACCTGGCCTACCCGGTGCTGCTCGCCGCGCTCGTCACCGTGGCGGTCCTCACGGTGCGCCGGGAGTGGGACCAGGGCACCGTGTCGGCCCTCTTCATGATCGGCACCCTGACGTGCCTCGTGGCGCTGGAGAGGGCCATCCCGCACGACCGCTCGTGGCACCCCGACCGGCGGGAATGGCGCTGGTACGGCGTCTATTTCGGCCTTTCCGTGATCGGCACCGCCGTCGGGCAGGGCGTGGTCGCGACGCTGGCGGGGACGCTCGCCGGGCCCGGCTCCCTGCTGCCCCTGGGGGGCGAGATACCCGTCGCCCTCCTGGCCACCTCGCTGGTCGGCTACGGGGTGCACCGTCTCGGCCACACCAACCCGTGGCTGTGGCGCGTCCACGGCCTGCACCACGTGCCGGAGAAGGTCAATGTGGGCAACACCGGGGTCAACCACATACTCGACGTGGCGCTCTCCCAGGCCGCGAGCCAGTTCGCGCTGGCGGTGACCGGCTTCTCCGGGAACTGCGTCTTCGTCGTGGGCCTGGTCGTCATCGTCCAGGGGTACTTCAGCCACACCAACGCGGAGGTCCGCCTCGGCTGGCTGAACCACGTGGTGGTCGGTCCCGAGCAGCACCGGCTGCACCACAGCACCGACCTCGCCGAAGCCGGGCACTACGCCACCGACCTGTCCCTGTGGGACCACGTCTTCGGCAGCTTCACATGGCGGCCCGGGCGCCGGCCGGCGGCGGTGGGAGTGGTGGACCCCTCCTCCTTCCCCGGGACCGGCGAGGTGATCGCGAGCCTGGCGCACCCTTGGCGGCGCTCCGCCGTCCCGGCCCGGCCGGCCCCCGCTGACGGGGAGCCGGGCACTGGCGGTCAGGCGGGCGGGAGGGGCAGCGGCACCTCCGAAGTGGTGCCGTCCGGCCAGCGCACCAGGGCGTGACCGGCTCCCGCGGTCACCTCGGGGCCGGCCGTGGCGGTGTCCGTGCCGGTGCCGGCGTCGGGTCCGGTGCCGCCGTCGAGTCGGACGGCCGCGGCGAGGACGCCACCGTCCGGCGCGGGGGCGTCGGTCGCCAGCCAGGGGATCGCGGTCCACTCGCCGAGCGGGCCGGTGTCCCGCTCCACGGCCACGTCCGACACCGTGAAGCCGAGCAGGCCGCGCACGGAGGAGCGGAGCGTCGGGGTGGCCGCCTCGGCGCCCGGGCCGTGTCCGGTCTCCGGCGTCCGGCCGGCGGCGGGCGGGGCGTCGGCGGCCACGGGCCAGCCGCCGAGCCGGACCGAGGCGCCGGCCGCGGTGCCGGGCGGCACGGCCAGCCGTACGAGCCGTACCTCCGTCCCGCCGCGCACGGCCGACGCGACCGTCACCAGCGGCCCCGGCACGATCCGCCCGGTGCGTCCGGAGCCGTGGTCGGGCGACATGTCGTCCGAGGCGTCCACCCAGGACACCCGGCCGCCGGACGCGGCGGCGGGCGTACCGCAGGGCAGCACGGTGGCGTAGAGGGCGGCGAAGCCCGTGCGGTGCGTTGCGCGGCCCCGGTCGTCCAGGACGGCCACGGCGTTGTCCAGGGGGGCGCCGAGGGTGGGGCCGGTCAGCGGCGGGAGCGTCGCGGTGGAGTACCCGAGGCGCGCGTACAGGGGGGAGTCGGTCGTCACGGCCCCGGGCGCGGCGTGGTCGGTGCCGTGGTTGAGGACGCGCACCACGCCGTCGGCCCGCCGGCCCGTCACCAGCCAGCCCGGCGCCGCCACGACGCGCGCGGTGTCGCCGCGTTCGACGGGGAGGGGCTCCTCCGCGGCGGTCCAGACCGGGTGGTCCGCCGGAAGCGCGAGGCCGAGCAGCCCCTTCGACGCCCAGTACGGCGAGCCGGGGCCCGAGTACGCCTGCCGCATGGGCGGCCAGGCGCGGTACCAGCCGAGGGTGAGCCGTCCGTCCGGCTCCGGCACACCCCGGTCGGCGAAGTGCCGCACGATGCCCACGGCGGCCCGGCGGGTCAGACCGGGCGGCAGGGCGTCCGGGGCGGCGATCGCGCCCGCCCACAGCGGCGCGGCCGCGGCGAAGCGGTAGACGAGGCTGCGCCCCTGGAGCAGGGGCGAGCCGTCCGCGCCGATGAGGTGCACCGCGTCCCGCAGGTAGTCGCCGAGGTCGGCGTCCCAGCGGGCGCGCAGGGCAGGGGGGCACAGAACGCCGGTCACGTCGAAGAGCCGTGTCCACAGAGCGGGATAGAGGTGCAGTGCCCACCCGGTGTAGTGGTCGTAGGCGCGTTCCTCCGCGTGGTCGCTGAGCCAGCCGCCCGGCCGGCGCAACGCCGCGTGGACGGCGAGGTCTTCTTCGATGTCGGCGGCCGACCAGGGGCCGCCCGCCTCGCGCAGGAAGGACTCCACCACGATCCGGAACCACACCCAGTTGATGGGCGGGTAGGGCTGTCCGACGACGGTGGCGAGCCAGGCGACGGTCCGCTCGCGCACCCCGTCGTCCAGGCGGTCCCACAGCCAGGGGCGGGTCAGCTGGAGGATCAGCGCGATGGACGCGGCCTCGACCTTGGCCTGGCCCAGCTCGTCGGGGCGCGGCCAGTACTCGGGACCGGCCGGGTCGGTGCCGGCCGCCAGGCCCTCCGCGTACCGGTCGAGCAGGCCGTCCGGGTCGGCGCCGCCCTCCCCGGCGACGCGGAAGCCGGCGAGGAGGAAGGTGCGCGCGAACCCTTCGAGACCGTCCGACGCCCTGCCGTGTCGGCTGGCCGGTCCCGGCAGGTCCACCCGGGCGCCGAGCGGCGAGCGGTACCGGCCGGCCGCGGCCAGCAGCCGGTCCGCGTACGCGGCGACATGGGCGCGCGTCCAGCCCGTGTACGGCGACAGCGCGCGGTCCTCCGGCGGCGGGGCCGTCATGCCTGCACCGCCAGTCCGTCGCGCGTGACGGGGTCGATGGGCGGTTCGCCGCGGGCGTAGCGCTCCAGCTCGTCGAGGGCTGCGGCCGTCATGCGGCGTGTCTCGGAGCCGAGGGAGCCGGCGATGTGCGGCGTCACCATGACGTTCGGCAGGTCGTACAGCGGGGAGTCGGCGGGCAGCGGCTCGGGCTCCGTGACATCCAGCATTGCGTACAGGCGGCCGCCGGCGCACGCCTCGGTGAGGGCGGCGGTGTCCACCAGGGCGCCGCGGGCGGTGTTGATGATGACGGCGCCGTCCGGGAGCGCCGCGAGTTCGGGGGCGGCGATCATGTGCCGGGTGGCCGGCAGGGAGGGGGCGTGCAGGCTGAGCACGTCGGCCCGGGGAAGTGCCTCGGCGAGCGTGGCCGGCTCGGCCCCCGCCGCCCGGACCGCCGCCGGGTCGGCGACCGGGTCGACGACGAGGACCCGGGCGAGCCGCAGCCCGACGAGGAGTTCGCACACGCGGCGGCCGACGCGGGAGAAGCCGACGAGGACGACCGTGCGGTCGCTGCCGGACAGCTCGCCGTGCCGGTCGCGGTAGGACCAGTCGGTGCGCGCGCCGCGGGCCTCGGCGGCGAGGAACGGCACCTTCTTGAACGCCCACAGCACCGCGCCGAGGGTGAACCTGGCGACGGGCTCGGCGTTCGCGGCGGCGGCGGTCGTCACCAGCAGGGAGCGGTCGAAGGCGGCCGCCCCCACGTGGCCGCGCACCGTGCCCGCGGCGTGGAGCACCGCGCGCAGGCGCGGTGCCGCGTCCAGGACCTCCGCGTCGAGGGGCGGGCAGCCCCATGAGGTGAGGAGGACCTCGGCGCGGGCGAGGCGGCGGCGGACGGCGGGGGAGTCCAGCTCGTCGGTGACGACTGGGTCGCCGAGGGACGCGAGTGCCCCCAGCCGCGCCAGCTCGGCGTCGCCGAACTGGACGCCGAACCACGCGCGGTCCATCACGACGAGCGTCTCGGGCCGGCGCGCGTCCGCCGCGCCCGCGGCCGTCACTTGACGCTCCCCGCGGCCAGGCCGGAACGCCACTGCCGCTGGAGCACGATGAACGCGACGACGAGCGGCACGACGGCCAGCAGCGAGCCCGTGATCACGAGCGGGTTGTACTGGGGGAACTGGGACACGCGGGAACTCCACTGGTACAGACCGAGCGTCATCGGGAAGAGACGCGGGTCGGTGAGCATGACGAGCGGCAGGAAGAAGTTGTTCCAGATGCCCACGAACTGGAACAGGAGGATCGTCACCACGCCGGGCCGCATCATGGGCAGCACGATGGTGAAGAAGATCCGCAGCTCGCCCGCCCCGTCGAGGCGGGCCGCCTCCAGGACCTCGTCGGGGATGGCGGCCTCCGCGTAGGCGCGGGCCAGGTAGACGCCGAACGGGTTGGTGAGCAGCGGGATGAAGACGGCCCAGAACGTGTCGACGATCCGGAGTTCGGACGCGAGCAGGTAGAGGGGCAGGGCGAGCGCGGTCGTGGGCACGAGCACGCCGGTGAGGGTGACGGCGAACAGCAGGCGCCGGCCCGGGAAGCGCAGCTTGGCGATGGCGTAGCCGCAGGCCGAGCAGATCAGCGCGCCCAGGACCGAGCCGAGACCGGCGTACAGGAGGGAGTTGCGCACCCAGTCGAGGAAGACGCCGTCCTCCTCGGCGAAGAGGTCGCCCAGGTTGGTCCACAGGTTCCAGTCGCCGAGGGCGAAGGCGCTGGTGGTCGAGAAGTCGCCGACGTTCTTGGTGGCCGAGGTCACGAGCCACACCAGCGGGAGGAGGCTGTAGAGGGCGGCGACGGCGAGCAGGGTGTGCACGGCGCCGCGCGACATCCAGCGGGAGGCGGGGCGCCGTCCGTCGCGGGCGGTCCTGACAGTGGTCGGGGCGGTCATCGGGACCTCCGGGAGGACAGGCGCATGACGACGGCCGACAGGACGGCGGACGCGGCGGCCAGCAGCAGTGAGGCGGCGGCGGCCCGGCCGTAGTCGTTGCTGATGAAGGCGGCCTCGTAGACGTAGAGGCTCGGCGTCCACGTGCTGGTGACGGAGGGGCTGAACGCCCGCAGCACGAGGGGTTCGGTGAACAGCTGGAGCGACCCGATGACCGTGAAGACGAGGGCGACGAAGACGGTCGGCCGGATCAGGGGGACCTTGACGGTGAGGGCCGTGCGCAGGGGGCCGGCCCCGTCGACCCGCGCGGCCTCAAGCACCTCGCGCGGCACGGTGCGCAGCGCCGTGTGGAAGATGATCATGTTGTAGCCGGTCCACTGCCAGGTCGCCATCGTGACGATGGACGGCAGGACACCGTTGCTGCCCAGCGGGTCCCAGGGCAGGACGTCGTTCAGGGGGCCGACGCCCGGGCTGAACAGGTACGCCCAGATGAGGCCCGCGATGACACCGGGCACGGCGTGCGGGATGAAGACGGCGAGCGTCCACACCTGGCGGAGCCGCACCATCGCGCCGTCCAGCAGCAGGGCGAGGGCCAGCGCGAGCCCGAGCATCAGCGGGACGTGGACGACGGCGTACAGGGCGACATGCCCGACGCTGTCGAGGAACGCCCCGTCCGACAGGACCTCCCCGTAGTTGGCGAACCATACGAAGACGTCGTGCGGGCCGTCGAAGCCGAGCCCGGAGAGGCGTTCGGTGAACAGACTGAGGTACAGGGCGTAGCCGATGGGCACCAGCACGGTGCACAGCAGCAGGACGGCGAACGGGGCGGCCAGCGCGAGGCCGGCGAGCCGCGTGCGGTGTCCGGGGGAGCGCCGCGGCGGGGTGCTCCGGTCGTCCGGCGCGGCGTTTCCCTCGGTGGGCGCGGGCGCGGGGGCGGTGGCGGTCATGCCGGGCTCCCCTCGCGGACGGAGAGCCCGCGGTCGCGCATGTCGGAGAGGGCCTCCGCCTGCACGCCGCGCATGGCCCGCGGGATGGTGGTGCCGCCGGTGCTGACGCCGCCCAGGGCGTCGGCGATCGACGAGAACAGACCGAGGGCGTTCGGTCC
Source organism: Streptomyces sp. RFCAC02 (assembly GCF_004193175.1). NCBI lineage: Bacteria > Bacillati > Actinomycetota > Actinomycetes > Kitasatosporales > Streptomycetaceae > Streptomyces > Streptomyces sp. RFCAC02. The sequence continues at coordinate 5,539,275 of NZ_SAUH01000001.1, forward strand.
CCAGGTCCATTCCGGCACCCGGGCGTCGGCCTCGTCGAGGACGTCGTACACGGCGTCGCCGATGAAGTAGTCGTTCTGCACGACCTGCCGCGCGACGTCGCGGTTCGGCAGGTAGGCGGGGAAGGGGGAGGTGAACTCGGCGCCGATGCGCGGGACCTCGGGGTCGGTGCTCAGCCAGCGCAGGAACGTCAGGGCGGCGTCGGCGACCTCGCTCTCCCTCGATATGCCGAACGCGGTGCCGCCCTGCATGCCGTTGGCAGGGGCGTCGGCGCGCCAGACCGGCATCGTGGCGACGGCCCAGCGCCCGGTGTCGTCGGGGATGGACTTCTTGAGCGTGCCGACGCTCCAGGCCGCGCCGAGGAGCCCCCACAGCCGGCCCTCGTGCATGCCGGCGATCCAGTCCTGCGTGCCGGTGCCGCCGGCGGCGACGAGGTCGTAGGCGATGAGGTCCTGCCAGTAGTCGCCGGTGCGCAGCGTCCCGTCGCCGGCCACGTCGACGATCCAGGTGTCGCCCTCGATCCGCCACCACGGGTCGCCCGCGCCCCAGGACATGCCGGCGAAGAACGAGCCGTCGTTGAGCGGGAAGGTGGTGATCCGCGCGCCCGGGTCGGCGGCGCGCACCGCCTCGGCCGCGGCGGCGAAGTCGTCCCAGGTGCGCGGGACGTCGATGCCGTGCGCGTCGAACAGGTCCTTGCGGTAGTAGAACGCCATGGGGGCCATGTCCATGGGGACGGCCCACGTCCTGCCGTCCGGGCGGACCGCGCGCCAGGCGGCCTCGGAGTAGCCGTCCGCCAGGTCGGCCATCTCGTCGGTGATCTCGCGCAGGCCGCCGGTGGCCATGACCTGGATGAGTCCCTGGTACTCGACATGGAGGATGTCGGGCGCGTTGTGGGCGCGGATGGCGTTGGTCTGCTGCGCGTACCCCCCGGACAGGCCGGCGGCGATGACGCTCAGCTCGACTCGCACGTCGTCCTGGGCCGCGTTGAACGCCGCCACGTACCGGTCCATGCCGGTCATCCACGACCAGATGGTGACGCGGGTCGCGCCTGAAGCGGTCGTCGATGATGAGCAGCCGGTCAGCGCGGTGCCGCCGGCGGCGAGTGCCGCCGCGCCGGCCGTGGCGCGCAGGAAGGCGCGGCGGGGGTGGCCGAGGGCCGGTGCCCCCGTGGAAAACGTCATTGTTCACTTCCCCTCTGAGCCCCGTTGGGGTGCGCCCCGGTGAGCCCGGGGATGCCGGCCCACTTCAACGGTGTGCGATAGTTCGAGTCAATCAGTTCGACACAATCGTTCAGAATCGATCAGGAGCGAAAGTGGCAGGGAACACCCTCAGCGCGCGGCTCGCCCTCACCGAGCCGCCCGCCGACGGTCACGACCCGCTCGCCGACGCCCTGCGGGACGCGCCGGAACGGCTGCCCGTGCCACCGGTGACCGACCGCGCCACCTGGGACGCCGTCGCCCCCGCGACCCGCGAGGGCCTCCTCGCGCTCGCCGCCTCCGCGCTGCGCCGCCCGCCACCGGTCCTCCGAGCGTCGGACTGGTCCCGCGCCCTCCGCGACGGCGTCCGCACGGCACACGAGGACCCCGCCAGGGAACTGCGCACCCGCACCGCGCTGTTCGTCCTCGCCGCCGTCCTCACCGGGGAACAGGCTGACGCGACCGCGCCACCCGGCGCGACCCCCCACCTCGACGCCGCCGCCGACGGCATCGTCGCCCTGTGCGAGACCACCACCTGGTGCTGGGCGCCGCACGACACCCGCACCGCCGCCCGCGGCGAGGTCCTCGCCGACCCGGACGACCCGTTCCTCGACCTGGGCGCCGCCGAGGTCACCGCGCTGCTCGCCTGGGCGGACCACGTGCTCGGCCCGCACCTCGACCGGCGCGTTCCCGGGCTCCGCCGCCGCATCCGGCGCGAGGTCGCGGCCCGCGCCGTCGAACCGTTCGTCCGCGTCCGCGACTGGCACTGGATCGGCATCGGCAAGCCCGCCGACAACTGGAACCCCTGGATCCACAGCGCCGTGCTCGCCGCCGCGCTGCTCCTCACCGACGACCCCGCGGACCGCGCCCGCGTCGTGCGCCTCGCCCTCGCGGGGCTCGACCGGTTCATCGCCGCGCTGCCCGACGACGGCGGTGTCGACGAGGGAGTCGCCTATTGGTGGCACGGTGCCTGCCGGCTGCTGGAGAGCCTCGACCTCGTGGCCGCCGCGGGCGGTCCGCGCCTGGACGCGCGCGACCTGCCGGTCCTGCGTCAACTCGCGCGCTTCCCCCACCGGATGCACCTCGGCGGCCCCTGGTACGTCAACCCGGGCGACGCGCGCGCCCGTCTTGCGGGACCCCAGCCCTGGCACGTGCTCCACCGCTGGGGAGCCGCCATCGGCGACCCGGCCGTCCGCGCCCACGCCCTCGCCCGCGCCGCCGCCGACCCGCTCGCCGCCCGGCCCGAGGCCGGCCTCGGCAGCGCCCTCGCCGCCCTCGCCGACCCGCTGTGGAACGCCGCCCACACGGCCGCCCGCGCCGACCGCGCAGAAGCCGGCGACAGCCCGTGGCTCGCCCCCGCGCAGTGGCTGCCGCGCGTCCAGGTGCTGGTCGCCCGCGAACGGCCGCGCTCGGCCCGCGGCCTCACCGTCGCCGCCAAGGCCGGGCACAACGGCGAGCGCCACAACCACCTGGACGTCGGCTCGTACTGGGTCGCCGTCGACGGCCGCCCCCTGATCGTGGACATAGGCCAGCCCACGTACACCGCCGACAGCTTCGGACCCGGCCGTTACACCGCCTGGCCGCTGCGCAGCGCCTGGCACAACGTCCCCGAACCCGGGGCCGAGCAGGCCCCCGGCGCCGACCGCGCCGCGCGCGGCGCCGAGGCCCGGCTGACCGACGGGGCGGCGGAGCTGGCCGCCGATCTCACCGCCGCCTACCCGCCCGGCACCCTCGACGGCTGGCACCGCACCGTCCGCCTCGTACGGCCGGCCCGGACCGCGCACGGAACCGCCCCCGCGCAGGTGGTCGTCGGCGACCGCTGGACCGGCGCGGGCCGCACCGTCCGCCTGCGCCACATCCTCGCCGGCGAAGTCGGACTCGCCGCCGCCCACGCCACGGTCCGCCCGCCGGACGGCCGCGCCCTGCGCATCACGTGGGACCCGGCGGCCGCGACGGCCGCGCTCGACCACCGGGAACTGGACGACCCGCTGCTGCGGGCGTCCTGGGGCGAGCGGCTCACCCGGCTCACCCTCACCGCGCGGCCCGCCGTCACCGCGCTCGACGTCCGGATGGAGGTCCTGCCATGACCCTGGCCGCCGAGCGGCACGCCGTGATCCTCGCCGCCGTGCGGAGCGAGGGAACGGTGCGCCTCGCCGATCTCGTCCACCGTCTGGGCGTGTCGGCGGTCACGGTCCGGCGCGACGTGACCGAACTCGCCGACCGCGGCCTGCTGCTGCGCGTCCACGGCGGGGTCACCCTGCCGCACCGCCTCGGACGGCAGGAGCAGCAGGCCGACGGCGGCACCGTCTTCGGACCGCCGGCCGCCGGGACGCTGGTCGGCATGGTCGTGCCCTCCGTCGAGTACTACTGGCCGCACGTCGTCCAGGGAGCCCAGACCGCCGTGCAGGCGGCGGGCGGGCGGCTCGTCATGCGCGTCTCCTCCTACGATCCGGCCGAGGACCGGCGCCAGATCGCCGCGCTGCTCGACCGCGGGGTGCGCACCCTGCTCGCCGCCCCCGTCGTCACCGGCCCCGCCGGCCTCGAACTCCTCCGCTGGCTCGGTGGTCTGCCGGTACCCGTCACCCTCGTCGAGCGCCTGCCGCCGCCGGCACTGCCGACCCTCGCGCTGGACGCCGCCACCACGGCCCACGCGCTGGGCGCCGGGCTCGCCGTACGCCACCTCGTGACGCTCGGCCACCGCTCCGTCGCCCTCGTCACCTCCCGCACCAGCCCCACCAGCCGTGCCCTTCGGCGCGGTTGGGAGGAGACGACCCGTGAACTCGGCCTGCCGGCCGACCCAGGACTCGACATCGACGTGCCGGCGTACGGCACACCCGGCTGGGCCGCCACCTACGACGCCGTGCTGCGCCGCTGCCGGGAGGACGGCGTGCGCGCTCTGCTGGTCCACTCCGACCGCGAGGCCATCGGGATGGTCGAGCGCGCCCGCGACCTCGGGATCGCCGTCCCCGGCGAACTGGCCTTCGTCTCCTACGACGACGAGGTCGCCGCCACGTCCGACCCGCCGCTGACGGCCGTGCGGCCCCAGAAGCACCGGCTCGGCCGCCTCGCCGCCGAACTCGCCCTCGCCCGGGCCGCGGAGGCCGGCCCGCGGCCCGTCCACCGGGTGGAACTGTGGCCGACCCTGGAGATCAGGGAATCATGCGGCGGGCACCCCGGTGCCTGACCGGTCGCACCCGCCCCTCATGCCACTTCCGCACCTTCAGCCCCGGGGGAGGCAACGTGGACCGGCCGTGCCGCGTCCTTCCCGCCGGTACGCCGGTTCGCCGCGCGTCAACCGCAGGTCGCCGCACGGTCGTTCGCCCGGTGAATCCCACGGTTCGTCACGCATTGTCACTGACGTCCACTACAGTTGCGTCAACCGTGTCCAGGGAGGTTCCTGTGTCCGAACCATCCGCAGCGCCGAGATCCCCGGCCCCCCCGGCTTCCACGGCCGCCCGCCCCGCGCGGCCCCGGCTGTGGCCCGCCTCCTTCGGCGCCGAGCCCACCGGTGAACGGCTCGCCCGCATCCGCCGCTCACCGCAGTTCCGCGACGGCGCCTTCCGCAACGAGCGGTCCACCACCACCGCGGCCCCCCGGGCCGCCCTCCCGATGCTGCGGGACTTCCTCCGCCGCTCCGACCGCGTGCGGCGCAAGCCGGCCGGCAGGCTGCCGGTCGTCCGCCCCAGCGCCGCCGAGCTGAGCGGCGCGCCCGCCTCGGGGCTGCGCCTCACCTGGACCGGACACGCCGGCGTCCTCGTGCACATCGACGGCCACCGCCTGCTGTTCGACCCGGTCTGGGGCGAGCGCTGCTCGCCGTTCTCCTTCGCGGGCCCCCGCCGGCTCCACCCGTCGCCCGCGCCGCTCGCCGACCTCGGGCACCTCGACGCGGTCGTCATCTCCCACGACCACTACGACCACCTCGACATGCCCACCGTCAGGGCCATCACCCGCCACACGGACACCGTCTTCGCCGTGCCCCTGGGAGTCGGCGCCCACCTGGAGCACTGGGGCGTCCCGCCGTCCCGCATCATCGAGCTCGACTGGTACGAGTCCGCGAGCCTCGGCGAGCTGACCCTCACCGCCACCCCCGGCCAGCACTTCTGCGGGCGCGGTGTCCGCAACCAGGGCAGGACCCTGTGGGCCTCCTGGGCCGTCACGGGGCCGCGCCACCGCGTCTTCCACAGCGGCGACACCGGGTACTTCCCCGGCTTCGCCGAGATAGGCCGGCGCCTCGGCCCGTTCGACGCGACCATGATGCAGATCGGCGCGTACAGCTCCGACTACTGGCCGGACATCCACATGACCCCCGAGGAGGGCGTCCAGGCGCACCTCGACCTGTCCGGCGGCACCCCGCACGGTGTGCTGCTGCCCATCCACTGGGGCACGTTCAACCTCGCCCTGCACGCCTGGGACGAGCCCGTCGAACGCACGGTGGCCGACGCGAAGGGCCGCGGGGTCACCGTCGCGCTGCCGCGCCCCGGGGAGTCCTTCGAGCCGGACGGCGAGCTGCCCACCGAGCCGTGGTGGCAGGCGGTGGCCGCGCCCGGCGCCTGACGGCGCGGCCGGGGCCGGGGCCGGGCCGTCAGGCGGAGACATCCGCGCACGCCCCGGCCCCGGCCGGCCCTCATTCCTCCGCGCGCAGCGGATCGTGGCCGAGGGACATGAGCCGGTGGCGCCAGTCCGGTTCCGGGACCGTCGGCCGGGGACCCAGCTCGCGTTCCGCGGTCACCTCGTCCACCACGTCCCGCATGAGCGAGACGTCGTCGTCGGTCAGATCCATCTGCCGTTTCCGCAGGATCGACAGGACCCCGCGGCCCTGCTCAGGGCCGGAGTTCTCCGGCACCTCCTCGCTCAGCTCGCCGGCGCTGCTCGTCCGCAGCCACGCGGCCAGCTCCTGGGACGTCATGTTCACCGCGTTGTGGAACTCGGCCCACAGCGCGTCGATCTCCAGTGCCTCTGCGTCGGCCATGTTGCCTCCCGTGTCGGGCGGACCGGTCACGTCCGGGTCCCCCGCCGCCGACGTGGGGAAACGTCCCGGCGCCGGCCCGTGTCACCCGCGGCCCGCCGCAACCACGTCCTGTGCGAGCTTCTTGTCCAGCGCGACCCGGACGAGGCCGGCCGACAGGCGGGCCAGGTCCTCGCGGGCCACCAGCCCACCGAGTGCCCCGGGGGAGGGGGGCAGCCCCACGCGTTCCGCGCCGTCGCCCGCCTTGCGGTCGATGTAGGGCGCGTACTCCGGCCAGACGGCCTGCGCCTCGCGCAGGAAGATGTCCGCGCCGGCCGGCCCGATGCCGCGGAACTCCGTGAGCCGCCCGGCGGCCTTCCCGTCACCGTCGCCGCGCAGCCGCCGCAGGTCGCCGCCGTACCGCTCCAGCAGCAGGCCGGCCTCGTCGCCGAGCTGGGTCGCGGTCCGCTCGTCGTAGCGCCGGTAGTGACCGGCCCCGAGCGCGTCCACGCGGTCCTGCCAGCTCGCGCCCCGCATGTGCCGCGGATCGCGCATGCCCGCGTCGAACAGCGCCCGCGCCGCCGCCATCGCGACATCGGCCCTGATGCGGGCCGACAGCAGATGGGACAGCACGAGCAACTGGTAGAGCGACCCGGGCGCGTTCCGCAGGCGGATGCCCGTCTCGTCCGCGTACGTCCGGCCGCAGCGGTCGAGCAGCGCCCGCGCGATCCTCTCGGTCCTCGCACTCATTCCCGGCACACCTCCCGCCTCGGCGCCCGGCCGCCCGCAGGGGCGGCCGGGCTCAGTCGGTCTCGGGACGCTGCTCCTCAGCGCGGCCCGGGCGCTGTGCCCCGGCCGCCCCGCGCTGCCAGCGCGGGGCGAGATGCAGTGCCTCGTTCGCGTCCTGCCGCAAGGGTTCCGTCTCCCGCCGCCAGGGTGCGCGGTGGACGCCGTACGCGTTGCTGACCGTCTCCGGCATTTCCTCATCACCTCGGTCAGTGCGGGTGCCCAGGCCGCACACGGTGAAACCGGTGGCCCACCGGGTGTGGGTGTGTCAGGGGGTGTGGGTGTTGTGGTGGTGGGTGATGAGGTGGTGGTACCAGTGGTAGCTGTCTTTGGGGGTGCGGGTTTGGGTGGTGTAGTCGATGTGGATGAGGCCGAAGCGTTTGGTGTAGCCGTGGGCCCATTCGAAGTTGTCCATGAGGGACCAGGCGTAGTAGCCGCGGATGTCGATGCCGTTGTTGATGGCGTGGGTGAGGGCGGTGAGGTGGGTGTGGAGGTAGGTGATGCGGTCGGTGTCGTGGATGCGGCCGTCGGGGCCTGGGGTGTCGCCGTGTTCGGCTGAGCCGTTCTCGGTGATGACGATGGGGGGGAGGGTGGGGTAGCGGTGTTTGAGGTCGGTGAGGAGGTCGGTGAGGGAGGAGGGGACGACGGGCCAGTCCATGGCGGTGTGGCGGACGCCGTCCTGCCAGGTTTCGGTGGCGCGGATGTCGGTGGCGGTGCGGGTGGTGGGGTCGGGGTCCTGGTGGGGGGTGTGGGCGATGGTGATGGGCCGGTAGTAGTTGATGCCGAGGAAGTCGAGGGGGGTGGTGATGATGTCGAGGTCGCCGTCGTGGCGCCAGGTGGGGTCCTGGATGAGGGGGCCCCAGGTGTCGGTTTCGGTGGTGGGGTAGCGGTGGGCGAGGAGGGGGTCGAGCCAGATGGTGTTGTGGAGGGTTTCGGCGCGGGCGCAGGCGGCGAGGTCGGCGGGGTCGTGGGTGGCGGGCAGGAGCCGGTCGGGGTTGAGTGCGATGCCGACGTCGCCTCGGGTGGTGTCTTTGAGGATGCGGGCGGCGTGGCCGTGGGCGAGGAGGAGGTGGTGGGCGGCGGCCAGGGCGGGGGTGCCTTCGCGGGTGCCGGGGGCGTGGCGGCCGATGGCGTGGCCGACGAAGGCGGTGCAGAAGGGTTCGTTGAGGGTGAACCAGCGGCCGACGCGGTCGCCGAGGCGTTCGGCGACGATGCGGGTGTAGTCGGTGAAGGCGTCGACGGTGGAGCGGACCCGCCAGCCCCCGGTGTCTTCGAGGGCTTGGGGGAGGTCCCAGTGGTAGAGGGTGGCGGCGGGGGTGATCCCGGCGTCCAGGAGGGCGTCGACGAGGCGGTCGTAGAAGTCCAGGCCGGGGGTGTTGGCGGGGCCGGTGCCGGTGGGCTGGATACGGGGCCAGGCGATGGAGAAGCGGTAGGTGTCCAGGCCCAGGTCCTTCATCAGGGCGATGTCCTCGGGCCAGCGGTGGTAGTGGTCACAGGCCACGTCCCCGCTCGCGCCGCCGGTGATCCGGCCCGGCCGGCGGCAGTAGGTGTCCCAGATCGACGGTCCCCGCCCGTCCTCCCCGGCCCCGCCCTCGATCTGGTAACTCGCCGTCGCCGCCCCGAAGAAGAACCCCCGCGGAAACACCGGCAGACCACCGGAAACAGAAACATCGGGGGACAGGGATCGATCCGTCTCGGATGCGCTCATGGAGTCGTGCAGCCCTCATCGTCGTGTGCGTGGCCCGGTGGGCTCCCGCCGGCGGCTCCGGCGGCGGGAGCCCACCGGATGGCAGCAGTATCACCGCCCGTTCTCTCCCGGAACAGGGCCATTCGTCAGTCGCAGGGAAACCGTGATCATCAACCACTCCACGGTCCCCCGCCGTTCACACCGGGTGATCGCCGTCGGTCGCCGGCGGGCGCCAGGTCCCGCCGAGCGCCGGCGCGAGCCACGACGCCGCGCACGCCCGGAAGACGGCGGGCGACAGCGCGCCCGCACCCTCCGGGACCGCGCCGAGCAGCGGGACGCCCGTCACACGCGGCAGGTCGGTCAGGTTGCACCGCTCGGCCAGCCCCGGGCGCGCCGGCCAGCGGCCCACCACCGTGCCGGGGCAGGTCAGGCCCCGCGCGCGCAGCGCCTCGGCGGTGAGCGCGGCCGTGTTGAGCGTGCCGAGCCCCGCCGCCGCCACGACCAGGACCGGCGCGCCGAGGAGCGCCGCCACGTCGGCGACGGTGGCGCCCTCGTCGTCGAACCGGACCAGGAGCCCGCCCGCGCCCTCGACCAGCACCAGGTCGTGCTCCGCCGCGAGACCGGCCGCCGTCTTCGCCACGACGGCCGTGGCGACGGGCGGCAGCCCGCAGCGCCGGGCCGCCGTCGCCGGGGCCAGCGGTTCGGGGTAGCGGACCAGTTCGGCCGCGGTCAGCGGGCCGGCGAGCCGGGCCGTCTCCGCCACGTCGCCCGGCTCGCCCGCCGCGATCCCCGTCTGCGCCGGTTTCAGCACCGCGACCGTCCGGCCGTGCGCCCGGGCCACGGCCGCGAGAGCGGCGGTGACGATCGTCTTGCCGATCTCCGTCCCGGTGCCGCTGACCACGAGCACCTCGCCGGGCCGCTCCCGCGTCGCCGTCCCGTCCGCCGTCATCCGGCCACCGCCGCCTTCCGCATCGCCGCGCAGATCGCCGCCAGGTCGTCGTCGTCCGTGACGTACGGGGGCATCGTGTAGATCAGGTCGCCGAACGGCCGCAGCCACACGCCCGCCTCCACCGCCGCCCGGGTCGCCGCGGCCATGTCCACCGGGTGGTCGAGCTGGATGACCCCGATCGCGCCGAGCACCCGCACGTCCCGCACCCCGGGCAGACCGGCGGCCGGGGCCAGCCCGGCCCGCAGCGCCGACTCGATCCCCCGGACCCGCTGCACCAGGTCCTGGCCGAGCAGCAGGTCGATCGAGGCGTTCGCCACGGCGGCGGCGAGCGGGTTCCCCATGAACGTCGGGCCGTGCGCGAGCACCGGCACCTCGCCCCGCGAGATGCCGGCGGCGACCCGCTCGGTGCACAGCGCGGCCGCCATCGACAGATAGCCGCCCGTCATCGCCTTGCCGACGCACATCACGTCGGGGGCGACCCCGGCGTGGTCCGCCGCGAAGAACGCGCCGGTCCGCCCGAATCCGGTCGCGATCTCGTCGAACACGAGCAGCACCCCGTGCTCGTCGCACGCCTCCCGCAGGACCCGCAGGTAGCCGGGGGAGTGGAACCGCATGCCGCCAGCGTTCTGCACCACCGGCTCCACGATCACGGCGGCCGTCTCGTGGGCGTGGCGCGCGATCAGCTCCCGCAGCCCCGCCGCGTACGCCGCCTCGACGGGGGCCTCGAAGCCCGCCGGCGGCACGTCGGCGAAGATCTGCCGCGGCAGGGCGCCCGACCACAGGGCGTGCATGCCGCCGTCCGGGTCGCACACCGACATGGGGTGCCAGGTGTCGCCGTGGTAGCCGCCCCGCCAGGTGATCAGCCGCCGCTTCTCCGGCCGGCCGGCCGAGCGCCAGAACTGGAGGCACATCTTCAGCGCGACCTCCACGGACACCGAGCCCGAGTCCGCGAGGAAGACGTGCCGCAGCGGCGCGGGCGTCACGGCCACCAGGCGTTCCGCGAGCCTGATCGCGGGCTCGTGGGTGAGGCCGCCGAACATCACATGGCTCATCCGGCGGAGCTGCCCGGTCACCGCCGCGTCGAGCGCGGGGTGGCCGTAGCCGTGGACGGCCGACCACCAGGAGGCCATGCCGTCGATCAGCTCCCGCCGGCCGTGCTCCTCGCGCGCCAGCCGCAGCCGCACCCCGGAGGCCGACTCGACCAGCAGCGGCGGCACCGTGCCAGGCATCGGGCCGTACGGGTGCCAGACGTGCCGGCGGTCCAGGTCGAGCAGCTCCGGCAGACCGGGCGGACCTGACGGGACACCGGGGAGGCGGTCAGGCATTCGGGGGCAGCTCCGTGCCGGCACCGCGCCGCCGTACCGCGACCCGCTCCCGCCGGTGGGGCGGCAGGGTCGGCCGCTCGGCGCCCTCCACCTCGAAGCCGGCGTCCGCGATCATCTCCAGGTCGGCGCGGCCCGCCTGCCCCTCACTCGTCAGGTAGTCGCCGAGGAAGAGCGAGTTCGCCAGGTGCAGGGCGAGCGGCTGGAGCGACCGCAGGTGCACCTCACGCCCGGCCCCGACCCGCACCTCGGCGTCCGGGCACACGAACCGCACCATCGCGAGGATGCGCAGCGCGCGCTGCGGCGTCAGCTCCCAGCGGCCCGCGAGCGGCGTGCCGTCGAACGGGAGGAGGAAGTTCACGGGCACCGAGTCCGGGTCGAGCGCGCGCAGCGCGAACACCACGTCGACGAGGTCGTCGTCGCTCTCGCCCATGCCCGCGATCAGCCCCGAGCAGGGGGAGAGGCCGGCGTCGCGCGCCGTTTCCACGGTCGCCACCCGGTCGGCGAAGCCGTGCGTCGTGCAGATGTCCCCGTAGGCCGCCTCGGAGGTGTTGAGGTTGTGGTTGTACGCGTCGGCGCCGCACTCCCGCAGCCGCCGGGCCTGGCCGTCCGTCAGGAGCCCGAGGCACGCGCAGACCTCCACGCCGGCGTGCCGCTCGCGGATCGCGGCGATCGTCGCCGACACCCGTTCCACGTCGCGGTCGGTCGGCCCGCGCCCGCTGGCGACCAGGCACACGCGTTTGGCTCCGCCGGCGACCCCGGCGCTCGCCGCGTCCGCCGCCGCCTCCGGCTTCAGCCAGGTGTACGTCAGCACGCCGGCGTCGGAGCCGAGGCGCTGCGAGCAGTACGAGCAGTCCTCCGGGCACAGGCCCGACTTGAGGTTCACCAGGTAGTTGAGCTTCACCCGGCGCCCGAAGAAGTGGCGGCGCACCTTCCCCGCCGCGGCGATCACGTCCAGCAGGGCGTCGTCGTCCGTGGAAAGGACGGCGAGCGCCTCGTCACGGGTGGGCGGTTCGCGGCGCAGACCCTTGTCCACGAGGGTGCTCAGCAGATCCATGGTGACGATCCTTGCCCAGCCGGACGAGCGCCGAAAAGGAGGAAACCTCCAAAGCGCGGGATCCGACTGTGTCCATGGCCGCCTGTCGGGGCAGGTGACGCAGGCACTAGGTTTTATGCGCATCCCACAATGGGTGGTCCGTGTCCGGCCCGCCCGTGTCCCGGGCCGTCGGGAGGCGTCCACGACATGCGCGACCAGGACCGCCCCGGGCGGGTCTTCGACTGGCTGGACGCCGCCCACGAGGACCGCGCCCGCGCCGGACTCGTCCGCGAGCTGCGCCCCCGGCCACCGGACGGCGGGCTGCTCGACCTCGCGGGCAACGACTACCTCGCCCTCGGCCGGCACCCCGAGGTCACCGCCGCCGCCGCGGACGCCGCCCGGCGCTGGGGCGCCGGCGCCGGCGCCTCGCGCCTCGTGACCGGCACGACCGAGCTGCATGTCGAACTGGAGCGGGAACTGGCCGCGTTCTGCGGCTTCGAGGCGGCCCTCGTCCTGTCCTCCGGCTACGCGGCGAACCTCGCCGTCCTCACGTCGCTCGCCGGCCGCGGCACGCACGTCGTGTCGGACGCCGGCAACCACGCCTCCCTCATCGACGGCTGCCGCCTCTCCCGCGCCGACGTCACCGTCGTCCCGCACGCGGACACCGCGGCCTTCCGCGCCGCGCTCGACGGCCGCGCGGGCCGGGCGCTGGCGGTGACCGACGCCGTGTTCTCGGTGGACGGCAACGCCGCGCCGCTGGCCGGCCTCGCCGCCGTGTGCCGGGAACGCGGCGCGGCGCTCGTCGCGGACGACGCCCACGGCCTCGGCGTCCTCGGCCCCGGGGGGCGGGGCACGGTGGCCGCGGCCGGGCTCGCGGGCGCGCCGGACGTCGTGGCGACCGTGACCCTCTCCAAGGCGCTGGGCAGCCAGGGCGGCGCGGTCCTCGGCCCGGCGCGCGTGATCCGCCACCTGGTCAACACCGCCCGTACCGTCATCTTCGACACCGGCCTCGCGCCCGCGGCGGCGGGCGCCGCGCTCGCCGCGCTGCGCGTGCTGCGCCGTGAACCGGGGCGCCCCGCCGCCGTCCGCGCCGCCGCCCTGGGCATCCACCGGCGGCTGGCCGGTCTCGGTGCCACCGCTCCGGACGCCGCCGTCGTCTCCGTGCCCGCTCCGTCGCCGGACGCGGCGGTCCGCTGGGCGGCGGACTGCCGCGCGGCGGGCGTAGCCGTCGGCTGTTTCCGCCCGCCGTCCGTGCCGGACGGCGTCGCCCGGCTGCGGCTGACGGCCCGCGCCGACCTGACGGCGGACCTGCTGGACCGCGCTGCGGCCGTCGTGCTCGCCGCCGCCCCGGACGGCCCGGCGGGTGTCGAACCCGGCTGAGACCGGTCACGGCGGCGTCCGTCGTGCGGCCGCGAGGCGTCGCGGACCGCTTCTCCCGCCGCACCGTGCCCCGGCGTCCCCGGCGGTGCGCGCCGCTGAGCGTCGGCGTGAACCGCCCTACCGCTCCCGCGTGCGTTACGTTGGGCCCGCACCCGTGATACAGGACGTGACACACGGCGTGGGACGACGGACGGCAGGAGCTGATCTTGTGACGGACGACGCGGCGACCCCCGGTGGACCCATCTCGAAGATCGACCGGAGCGTGCCCCACTCCGCCCGCATCTGGAACTACTGGCTCGGCGGCACCGACAACTACGACGTGGACCGCGCCGCCGGCGACGCGTACTGCGAGGCGTTCCCCGGCATCGTGCACGTCGCCCGCGCGTCCCGCCACTTCCTCGCCCGCTCGATCCGCTACCTCGCCCAGGACGCCGGGGTGCGGCAGTTCCTCGACGTGGGCACGGGGCTGCCGACGGCCGACAACACGCACCAGATCGCGCAGCGCGTGGCGCCGGAGTCCCGCGTCGTGTACGTGGACAACGACCCGCTCGTCCTCCTCCACGCGCACGCCCTGCTGACCTCGGCCCCCGAGGGCGTCACCGAGTACCTGGAGGCCGACCTCCGGGACCCGGCGGGCATCCTCGCCGCGGCCGGCGGGACGCTCGACCTGACACGCCCCGTCGGACTGATCCTGAGCGGCATCCTCGGCCACATCGAGACCTACGAGGAGGCCCGCGACATCGTCCGGCGCCTCATGGCGGGGCTGCCGTCCGGCAGCTACCTCTCCCTGAACGAGGGCACCGACACCGATCCCGAGTACCTCCGCGCCCAGAACGCCTACAACGCGTCGGGCGCCGAGCCCTACCGGCTGCGGCCCCTGCACGAGATCGAGGGCTTCTTCGACGGGCTCGACCTCGTGCCGCCCGGCGTCGTGCAGGTCCCGCGCTGGCGCCCCGACCTGGCGCCCACCGTGGAGCGGCACGACGACATCGGCCAGGCGGGCGGCGTGGGACGCAAGCCCTGACGGCCCCGCCCCACGCCGCCGCTCAGGAGGCGGGTTCCGGCTCCGGGTCCCCGCCGGCCGGGGCCGCCCCGCGCCGCCCCCGCACCTCGCGCCACACGACGAACGCGGCCAGCAGCACCGCGAGCACCAGCAGGACGAGCGGCAGCAGGAAGCCGACGAGCCACAGCGCGCGGGCGTCGTCCGCCGCGTCGTCGGCCCGGTCCGCGATCCCCTCGGGCGTCCCCTCGATCGCCATGGTGTTGACCGGCGCCAGGGTGACCGGACCGTCGGGCCCCTCGGTCTGCGCCACGATCGTCTGCTCCAGGGAGCCGTTGAGGACGGCCCCGGTGTCCGTGTCGATCCAGGCGACCCGCTCGATGGTCGCGGCGTAGGTCAGCGGCACGGGGTCGGGCAGGGCGGCCAGGGCCGCCGGGTCGGGCCGCTGCTCGGCCGGCAGGGTCTCCGCGATGCCCGCCAGGACGTCCCTGGGCAGGGCGGCGGGCAGGTTCTCGGCGATGTCCGGATCGGCCAGCGGGCCGGCCGCCGACATCACGTAGACATACGTCTCGCGGCCCTCGACGTCCTCGACGCGGTCGAAGACGGCGGGCACCTCGGAGGCGGTCGTCGGGTCCCAGAACGTGTAGTCCTGCTGCTCCGGCTCCAGCGGCCAGGAGATCACGAGGCCCTGGTGCTCCTCGGCCTCCTCGCCGTCCGGCACGGGCCGGTCGTCGAGGTCGGTGCGGTCCACCGACCAGCGGTGCCCGGTCGACGACAGCTCGGTGCCGTCCGGCCCGGCGACCGTCACGTCGTCGCTCACCACGGCCGTCCCGCCGTCGGTCGCCACGACCTGCACGTGCCGCTCCACGCTCACCGGCACG
This sequence comes from Streptomyces sp. RFCAC02, assembly GCF_004193175.1. NCBI lineage: Bacteria > Bacillati > Actinomycetota > Actinomycetes > Kitasatosporales > Streptomycetaceae > Streptomyces > Streptomyces sp. RFCAC02. The sequence continues at coordinate 5,554,455 of NZ_SAUH01000001.1, forward strand.
TCGGCCAGCATCGCGTTCGCCAGGTCCCCCGATTCGAGCGCGGCGGCGTTCAGCAGGGACGCCGTGCCCGTGTACGCGAAGGTGCTGTCGGTGTCGGACGGGAGCTGGTGCACGGCCGGGTACACCGCGAGCCGCGTCACGGCGGACGCCGCGAGCAGGACGGCGGCGGCGCCGGACAGAACCCAGCTGCTTCTTCGCATGGTTGCCTCCCCAGACCGGTCGTACGCCTGTGTACGACGGCTGGCTCACCGTAGGGACGGGGGAGGGGGGCGTCAATAAGCGGGGACGCCCGCGCACCAGTACGTGGCCCGTTCGATATCAGCGCGCCGCGCGGACACCGGGACGCGGGGCAATCAGGCACAGGGAGACGGGAGTTGAATGACCCTCCGGTCACTCGTCGCGCGCGCCGCGCGGGCGCCGGGCGCGCGACGGCTGGACGCGTTTCGGCTCGCCCGCCGCCTTCGGATGCTCCGGCGGGTACGGCAGGTCCCCGAGGCCGTGCTCGCGCTCGTCCCGCGCGGCCAGGTCGAGGGCCGCCTCCAGACGGCACACGTGCCGCTCCATGTCCGCGTGCACGTCACCGGCCTCCGCGTACCGGCCCGGCATGGTCGCGAGGTCGAAGTCCTCGGGACGCGCGTCCGCCACCTCGCTCCAGCGCAGCGGCGCCGAGACGGTGGCCCGCGGGTTCGGCCGCACCGAGTAGGCGCCCGCGATGGTGCGGTCCCTGGCGGTCTGGTTGTAGTCGAAGAAGATCCGCTCGCCGCGCTCCTCCTTCCACCACGCGGTCGTGACGCGCCGTGGCGCGCGCCGCTCCAGCTCCCGGCCGATCGCGATCGCCGCCCGCCGCACCTGCGGGAACGTCCACTCGCGCGCGATCGGCACGAAGACGTGCAGGCCCCGGCCGCCCGAGGTCTTGGGCCATCCGGTGAGGCCGAGTTCCGACAGCACCTCGCGCAGGCCGAGCGCGGCCCGCACCGCGTCGCCGTAGTCCGTGCCTGGCTGCGGGTCCAGGTCGATCCGCAGCTCGTCCGGATGCTCCGTGTCGTCGCGCCGCACCGGCCACGGGTGGAACGTCAGCACACCCAGGTTCGCCGCCCACACGACGGCCGCGACCTCCCCCGGACACATCTCGTCCGCGTACCGGCCGCTCGGGAACGCGATCCGCCCGGTCGGGATCCACGACGGCAGGTTGGCGGGAGCCCGCTTCTGGAAGAACGATTCGCCGTCCACTCCCCCGGGGTAGCGCTCCAGCGTCGTCGGCCGGTCCCGCAGCGCCCGCACCACGCCGTCGCCGACCGAGCAGTAGTACCTGGCCACATCCAGCTTGGTGAACCCCCGCGCGGGGAAGTACACCCGCTCCGGGTGCGACAGCCGGACCGTCCGGCCGCCGACCGTCAGTTCCATCGCGTCCGCCATGGCGCCACCGTAGGCCCGGGCACCCGGACGCGCCCGCCGGCGGGCGCACCGGCCGCGCGGCCAGCACAATCCGGACCATGGACCTGCCGGTGACCCCGCCCGTCACGCCGATGCTCGCCAAGCCCGTCGCCGACATCCCGCCGGGCATGCACTACGAGGCGAAGTGGGACGGCTTCCGCGCCATCGTCTTCCGCGACGGCGACACCGTGGAGATCGGCAGCCGCACGGCCAAGCCCCTGACCCGCTACTTCCCCGAACTGGCCGACAGCCTGCGCGCCGCCCTCCCGCCGCGCTGCGTCGTCGACGGCGAGATCGTCATCGTCCGGGACGGCCGGCTCGACTTCGACGCCCTGCTGGAGCGCATCCACCCGGCCGCCTCCCGCGTCCGCGCGCTCGCCGAGCGCACCCCGGCCGCGTTCGTGGCCTTCGACCTGCTCGCCCTCGGCGACGACGCGTTCCTCGACCGTCCGCTCAGCGAACGCCGCGCCGCCCTCACCGACGCCCTGCGCGGCGCCGGACCGCCCGTCCACCTGGCGCCGGCCACCGGCGACCGGGAGACCGCGCGCCGCTGGTACGGCCGGTTCGAGGGCGCGGGACTCGACGGCATCGTCGCCAAGGCACCCGACCAGCCCTACCGGCCCGGCGAACGGGTGATGCTCAAGATCAAGCACGAGCGGACCGCCGACTGTGTGGTCGCCGGGCTCCGCCACCACAAGAGCGGCCCCGTCGTCGGCTCGCTGCTCCTCGGCCTGTACGACGACGCGGGCGCCCTCCAGCACGTCGGGGTATGCGGCTCCTTCACCGCGCGACGGCGCGCCGAGCTGATGGACGAGCTGCGCCCCCTCGTCATGGACGACCTCGCGGGCCATCCCTGGGCCGCGTGGGCGGACGAGGACGCGCACGCCGCGCGCCGCATGCCCGGCGGCCCGAGCCGCTGGTCGGGCGGCAAGGACCTGTCCTGGGTACCCCTGCGGCCCGAGCGGGTGTGCGAGGTCGCGTACGACCACCTCCAGGGGGACCGCTTCCGGCACACCGCGCGGTTCCGCCACTGGCGGCCCGACCGCGAGCCCCGCTCCTGCACCTACGCGCAGCTCGACGAACCCGTCCGCTTCGACCTGGCGGACGTGCTCACGCCTCCACCGAGCTGATCGCGTTCCGCAGCCGCCGGGCGACGGCGGCCGCCTCGGCGTCGTCCGCGTACCGCCCGCGCGGCCAGAAGAAGCCGCGCAGCCTGTCCTTGCGCAGCCTCGGCACCACATGGACGTGCAGGTGCGGCACGGACTGACTGACCCGGTTGTTCTCCGCGACGAACGTCCCCTCCGCCGCCATGCCGCGCTCCACCCCCGCGGCCACCTGCCGCACCCGGCGGAAGAACGGCCCCACGTCGTCCGCGGCCAGATCGGTGAGGGTCGCCACATGCCGCCGCGGCACCACGAGCGTGTGCCCGGGGAAGAGCGGCTTCGTGTCGAGGAACGCCACGGCGACCCCGTCGTCCAGGACCCGGTGCGCCGCCGCCCCGCCGGCGACGATCGCGCAGAAGACACAATCCACTCCTCCAGTGTCGGCGCGGGAAGCGCGCGGCGCCCGGCGGCGTTGACGAGGGCATGGGTACGCGAGGGGACAGCGGGGCGCGCGACGTGCGCGTCGTCGTCATCGGCGCCGGGCAGGCGGGCCTGTCCGCCGCCCACCACCTGCGCCGGCGCGGCCTGGTGCCCGGCCGTGATGTCGTCGTCCTCGACCACGCGCCGCGCCCCGGCGGCGCCTGGCAGTTCCGGTGGCCGACGCTGACGTACGGCCGGGTGCACGGCATGCACGCCCTGCCCGGCATGGAGCTGACCGGCGCCGACCCCGCCCTGCCGTCCGCCGAGGTCATCGGCGACTACTTCGCCCGCTACGAGGCCGCCTTCGACCTGCGGGTCCTGCGGCCGGTGCACGTCGGGGCCGTGCGGGAGGCCGGCGACGGGCGGCTGCTGGTCACCAGTACGGCGGGGGAGTGGACCACCCGCGCCGTGATCAACGCGACCGGCACGTGGGACCGCCCGTTCTGGCCGTACGCCGAGGGCCGGGAGACGTTCACCGGCCGCCAGCTCCACACCGCGGACTACCCGGGACCCGGACCGTTCGCCGGTGAGCGGGTCGTCGTCGTGGGCGGCGGCACGTCGGCGGTGCAGCACCTGCTGGAGATCGCCGACGTCGCGGCGGACACCCTGTGGGTCACCCGCAGGCCGCCGGTCTTCCGCGACACCGCGTTCGACAGCGAGCAGGGCCGCGCGGCCGTCGCGCTCGTCGAGGACCGCGTCCGGCGCGGCCTGCCGCCGCGCAGCGTCGTCTCGGTGACGGGGCTCGCCATGACGGAGGCCGTGCGCCGGGGGCGGGAGAGCGGTGTCCTCGCGCGGCATCCGATGTTCCGGCGGATCGTGCCGGAGGGCGTGGTCCTGCCCGACGGGAGCACCTGGCCGGCCGGCACGATCCTGTGGGCTACCGGGTTCCGCCCCGCTGTGGAGCATCTCGCCCCGCTGCGGCTTCGCGAGCCGGGCGGCGGCATCCGCCTCGCGGGCACCCGGGCCGTCCGCGACGCCCGGGTCCACCTGGTGGGCTACGGCCCCTCCGCCAGCACCATCGGCGCGAACCGGGCGGGCCGCGCGGCCGTCACCGACCTGCTGCCCCTCATCGGTCCGGCACCGGACGCGGTGCGGGAGCCGGTGCGGGCGTGAGACCGGACGGAGCGGCAGCACATGACTGCGACATATGCCGTCTCCCCGTGACGCTTTGTCGACCAAGTGATAGGCGGCGTCTATGATCCGGTGCTGTTATGGATCATCGCGCGCCGGGCAGCCCACCGCTCCCGGCACCGGCGGTCCGGCGGCGGGCCGCGCACCCGCGCCGCCCAGCACGGCAGTACAGGAGAAACGCCCCGTGACCGACGAAGCACCCCCGATCGACATCTCGGTGCCCCACTCGGCGCGGATCTGGAACTACTGGCTCGGCGGCCAGGACAACTACGAGGTGGACCGCCTCGCCGGCGACCGCTACCGCGCCACCTACCCGGACGTCACCCGGCTCGCCCGCGCGTCGCGCGCCTTCCTCGCCCGCGCCCTGCGCTACCTCGTCGAGGAGGCGGGGCTGCGCCAGTTCGTCGACGTGGGGACGGGCCTGCCCACCGCGGACAACACCCACGAGATCGCCCAGCGCATCGCGCCCGAGTCCCGCGTCCTGTACGTCGACAACGACCCGCTGGTGCTCGCGCACGCGCGCGCCCTCCTCGTCAGCGGCCCCGCGGGCGCCGCCGACTACGCCGACGCCGACCTGCACGACCCGGCCGCCATCCTCGCCGCGGCCGACCGCGCGCTCGACCTGACCCGGCCGGTCGGCGTCATCTTCAGCGGCGTCCTCGGCCATGTCGAGAAGTACGAGGATGCGCGGTCGATCGTCACCCGGCTGCTCCTGCCGCTGGCCCCGGGCAGTCATCTCCTGCTCAGCGACGGCACCTCCGTCTTCGCGCAGGCGTGCGCGGACGCCCAGCGGGAGTACAACGACAGCGGTGCCGTCCCCTACCACCTGCGCTCGCCGGAGGACATCACCGGCTTCTTCGACGGGCTGCGCCTCGTCGAGCCCGGAGTGGTGCCCTGCCCCCGGTGGCGGCCCGCGTCCGACGGGCCCGTGGCCGACGGTGAACTCGACATATTCGGCGGCGTCGGCCGGAAACCCTGACCGGTCCGGAGCGCGGCCGCTCCCTGGAGAAAGGCGGAACAGCGATGGCCTACACCTACGACCGGAGGGTCACCCACTGTCCCTTCTGCGGCGTCGCCTACAGCGTGGACGCGAGCTGGCCGAGGGACTGCCCCGGCTGCGGCGAGACCCACTGGGCGAACCCGCTGCCCGTCGCGGTGGCCCTGCAGCCGGTGACCCTGCCGGGCGGGGGCCGCGGGCTGGTCGCCGTGCGCCGCGGCATCGAGCCGTGCCTCGGCGAACTGGCGCTGCCCGGCGGTTACATGGAGCTGGGCGAGACGTGGCAGGAGGCCGTCGTCCGTGAGCTGTGGGAGGAGACCGGGCTCGTCGCGCCGGCCGCCGGCGCGCGCCTGGTGGACGCGCACAGCGGCGACCGGACGCTGAACCTCTACGCGATGCTGCCCCCGATGCCGGCCGAGAGCCTCCCCGAGCCCGTCGCCACCGACGAGACGATGGAGTGGCTCGTCATCGACAAGCCGGTGCCGCTCGCCTTCCCCGGCCATGACGCCGTGGTGGCGGCGTACTTCGCGGGCGCCGGCGCCACGGGCGGGGCGCCGGGCCGCTGACGTCAGGCGACCTGCGCGCGCTCCGCGCGCCGTCCCTGGGGCGCGACGGTCTGCCGCGCGGTCGTCCAGGTGCCCAGGGAGATCTCCGCGGTGATCCCCGGTCCGAAACCGGCGATCACGCCCCGCGCGGACTCCGCCGCCCCGCCGTCGGCGAACAGCCGCTCCAGCGCGTCGAAGACGACGCAGCTCGCGATGTTCCCCCGTTCGGTGAGCGTCGTCCTGCTGTAGCGGTACATCTCGGGGGCGACCCCGAGGTAGTGGCACAGGTCGTCCAGGATGCGGGGGCCGCCGGCGTGGACGATGTGGAAGTCGAGCCGGGACATGTCCCACTCGTGCCGGTCCGCGAGGGTCCGCATCGGCGGCGCCAGCATCTGCATCGTCGTGGGCACGCGCTTGTCCAGCAGGAAGTGGAAGCCGGTGCTCCTGACCGCGTACGAGATCCAGTCCTCCGTGTCGGGCACGAGGTGGGACCCGTTGCGCTCCAGGCGGACGCCCGTGCCGCCGTGCCCGCGCACCACGGCCGCCGCGACCGCGTCGCCGAACAGCCCGTTCGACAGGAGCGAGCCGACCCCGAGGTCGGTGGGCTGGTAGCACAGCGAGCAGAACTCGCAGGCGACGATGAGGACGTTCGCCTCCGGGTAGGCACGGCAGAAGTCGTGCGCCCGGTTGATCGCGGCACCGCCCGCGGCGCAGCCGAGCTGCGCGATGGGCAACTGCCGGGTCTCGGGCCTGAAGCCGAGCGTGTTGATGAGCCAGGCGGTCATCGACGGCATCATGAAGCCGGTGCACGACACGTAGACGATCATGTCGATGTCGCGCACGCCGAGGTCGGCGTTCTCCAGGGCGCGGTAGACGACCTGGGGGGTGCGGCGTTTCGCCTCCGCCTCGTACACCCGGTTGCGGGCCTCGAAGCCCGGGTGCCGCAGCGTCTCCTCGATGGGCTGGACGATGTGCCGGGTCTTGACGCCGGTGTTCTCGATGAGCCGCAGGGCCAGGCCGAGCTGCGGATGATCGGCGTGCATGGTGCGGGCGAGCTCCAGCGTCTCCTCGACGGTGAGCACGTTCTCCGGTACGGCGATGGACGGTCTGCACAGGGTTGCCATGATCGATCCCCTCCCCTGGCCGCAGCGGTCGGCTGGTGTGCCGCCGCGGCCTCGATGGCACGTGACATGCGGTGGTGATGGTGGTGATGGACGGTGGTCGTGTCGGTCGTGCTGCTCGTGCGGGACGCGGCGCCGCCGTGCGGCGGCCCGGTCACCAGGTCAGCGGCAGCTCGTACGGGTAGCGCCAGATGGACTCGTTGTTCCAGCGGACCTCCCCGGCCGGCACGGCGAGCGCCAGCCGCGGGAACCGCTCGATGAGGCCGGCGATCGCGATCTCCAGCTCCATCAGCGCCAGCGGGGCGCCGATGCAGTGGTGCGCGCCCCAGCCGAACGTCATGTGCGGCGAGGCGGGCCGGTCCGGGTCCAGCTCGTCCGGCCGGTCGAACCGGGCCGGATCGCGGTTGGCGGCCAGATAGGACACGTGGACGGCCTCCCCGGCGCGGATGAGCACCCCGCCGACCTCCACGTCCTCGGTCGCGACCCGCGGGATGCCGACTCCCTTGCGGAACGGGACGAACCGCAGCAGCTCGTCCAGCGCACGGGGCAGCAGGGACGGTTCCGCGCGCAGCCTGGCCAGCAGCTCCGGCCTGGTGAGCAGGGTGTAGGTGAGGTTGCTGAGCTGGTAGGTGCTGGTGTCGTGGCCGGTCATCAGCAGGACCATGGCCATGACGGTCAGTTCGTCGGCGCCGAGGACGTCGTCGCCGTCGCGCGCCGTGGCCAGCGAGCTGATCAGGTCGTCCCCCGGCTCCTCCCGGCGGCGCCGGGTGAGGTCACCGAAGTACGCCCGCAGCTCCGCCTTGGCGCGGACCGCCTCCTCCTTGGTGGCGGCCCCGGTCGACATCATGGCGACGGCGCGGCGCCGCAGTTCCGGCCGGTCGGCCTCCGGGATGTCGAGGACCTCGCAGATGGTCGTGAGCGGGAGCTGCATCGACACGTGCTTCACGAGGTCCGCGGGCGGCCCGTGCCGCTCCATGCCGGCGAGGAGCCGGTCCACGATCCGCCGGGTCGCGGGCCGCATCGCCTCGACCTTCGGCGCGGTGAACGCCTGGGAGACGAGCTTCCGCAGCCGGTTGCTGGCCGGCGGGTCGAGCAGGTTGATCGACTCCGACTGCACGATCGGCTCCGGCGTCATGCGCGGGAAGTCCCGCCCGGCCACCGCGGCACGGCTGAACCTGCGGTCGGTCGTCACCATCCGCACGTCCTCGTAGCGGGTGACGAGCCACGCCTCGCCCTCTCCGTACGACATGCGGATGCGGGCGACCGGCGCCTCGGTCATGAGTTGCCGCAGCAACGGGTCGAATTCGAGCCCGTCCGCGAAGTCGAACGGACAGGACCACACTGTGTCGGAGGGTTCCACTCCGGCGCTCCAATCGTCGAGGACCGCCGCGATTCGGCGTGTTCCACCTGGACGACGGATCTGTCCCCAGCGGCTTGCCGGGTCATGTCCCGAGCCCGCCGAATTAACCCGTGCGAGGGACATGGGGAACGAACGGCCCTGTACGGAGGCCGGTCGCGCCGGGAGCTTTCACGGACGCGACGCGTTGCCGGCGGACGGGAGAGCCCCGGTGCGCGCGCCGTGGCGCCGGGGCGGCGCCCCGGCGCGCGCACCGGGGGGCGGACATGCCCAGGACCGGCGGCGGTCAGCGTCCCGCGGGCTGTGCCGTCGGCTCGGCGTCGGCGAGGTTGCCGGGGAGCCGCAAACCCTCGCGGAGCGGCACGAGTTCGGACTGGAGGACGAGGGCCGCGGCGCCGATCGCGGGAGCGGTGGCCGCGGACCGGGACAGCCGGACCGTCACGCCGTGGGTGGCCCGGGAGAAGAACGAGCGGTCGAGCTCCGCCTGGGCCACCGGGAGGTAGATGGAGCCCGCGAGGGCGAGGCTCGGCCCGGTGAGCACCATCTGGTCGAGGTCCATCACGTTGGCGAGGGTCCTGGCGGCGACGGCGAGGTGCCGCGCGGACCGCTCAAGCAGCTCCTTGGCCCTCGTGTCGCCGCGCAGGGCGGCCCTCGTGATGGCGGCGAAGTCCGCGAGCCGCCGGGAGGGATCGCCCGAGCCGCTGTCGATGCCGGCGGCGCGGGCGAGTTTGCGGTCGGCACGGGCCGCGGCGACGACCGCGGCGGGGCCGGCGAGCACCTCGGTGCAGCCGCGGGCGCCGCACCAGCACTCGGGTCCCGCGACGTCGAGACAGATGTGCCCGATCTCACCCGCGTTGCCGCTGGCGCCGCGGAACGTGATGCCGTTGACCATGAGGCCGGCACCGATGCCGGTGCCCATGTAGACGGCGGCGAACGTCGAGGTGGCGCCCACGTCGCCGGACCAGTGCTCGCCGAGCGCGGCGGCGGTGGCGTCGTTGTCGAGGACGACGGGGAGGCGGGTCGCGCTCTCCAGTTCGCGGTCGAGCGGGAAGTCGTCCCAATGCCGCATCGCAGGCGGAACCAGACGCATGCCGCTGGTCTGGTTCATGGGGCCGGGAGCGACGAGTCCGAGGCCAAGTATTCTGCTGCGGTCGGCCCCGGCGCCCTCGATCAGGGCGTCAACCTCCGTGGCCATTCTGGCGACCACGACGGGAGGGTCATCGGTGCCGACGCCCGCGCGGGACATCCGGGCCACCACCGCACCACCCAGGTTGGTCAGGACGTACGTGATCCCCGCGTGGTCCAGATGCACGCCCACAGCGAACCGGGAGGACTGGTTGAGCTGGAGCAGCACCCGGCGCTTGCCACCGGTCGACTCGGCCCGCCCGGTTTCGAGGACGAGGCCGTCGTCGATGAGGCGACGGACCACGGTGGAGATCGTCGCGCCGGTGAAGCCCGTCGCGTTGACGAGGCCGACCCGGCTGATCGTGCCGGCCGCCCGGATCACGTCCAGGACGGCGGCTCGGCTGCTGGCGTGGGGCGTGGTCCCCGCCGGTCCGCTCACTTACTCCTCCGCATCGGTCACGGGAGTCCGCAACTTCGGTGTGCGTTGCAAGGGTAACGCTGTGCGTTGCTTACTTTATTTGCCTGACGAAGGCTGCCGCCAGGGGGGCGGAGGCGCAAGACCTGCGCGGATCCGACCCCGCCGCACGGCCGACCCGGCGCGAACGATGATCACGGCGATGTATGCGCGTCGTTGTCTATTCGTGTCATACGAGGGTTGACTTTGTTAATTCGGCGGCTTAACAATCACTTCCCCTGGGTGACTCGCCCCCATGCCCCAACGGTGGGGCAGGTTTTGAGAGGAACAGACATGTCCCTGCACGTGAGGCGACGGGTACGAACAGCGGCTATCGGTGCGGCAGCGGTCGCCCTGCTCGCGGCCGGCTGCGGCAGCGAGGGCGGGGGCGGCGGCAGCTCCACCCCCAACGACACCCTGGTCGTCTACACCGGACAGGCCACGGACTACACGGCCAACTTCAACCCCTTCTCGCCCACCCTGATCGAGGGCCCGGGGACGATCTACGAGCCGCTCTTCTACTACAACGCCTCCAGCCAGGGGGACCCGGAGCCGAAGCTCGGCACCGAGTACGAGTGGACCAAGGACGACGGCACCGAGCTGACCATCACCCTGCGCGAGGGCGTCACCTGGTCGGACGGCAAGCCCTTCACGGCCGAGGACGTCAAGTTCACGTTCGACCTGGTGAAGTCCGAGGCGGTGCCGAACACCATCGGCTTCACGGGTGAGACGGAGGTCGTGGACGACACCACCGTCAAGGTCACCTTCGAGGAGCCCTCCTACATGGACGGCCCCCAGCTCCTCGGCAAGACCTACATCGTGCCGAAGCACATATGGAGCGAGATAGCCGACCCGGCCGCCGACCCGATCGAGCAGCCCGTCGGCACCGGTCCGTTCACGCTGACCGACTTCAAGCCCCAGGCGTTCGTCCTCACCGCCAACGCCGAGTACTGGGACGGCGAGCCCGCGGTCAAGAACATCCGCTACCGCTCCCTCTCCGGCAACCAGGCCGCCGCCTCCTCCCTGGAGGCCGGCGAGATCGACGTCCAGACCGGCCCGGTGCCGAACCTGGAGAACGTCGAGGCCGCCTACGACGGCTACAAGTCCGTCATCGTCCCGATGAACCAGACGGTCCTCGACGCCTGCGCCAACGCGGACCTCGGCTGCGAGGGTCCGCAGACCGACCCGGCCGTGCGCCAGGCGATCTACTACGCGATGGACCGCGAGCAGCTCAACTCCCTCGCCTTCCAGAACACCTCAAGCGACATCTCGCCCGGGTTCGCCCTCCCCGAGCGCGACGCGGCGTACCTCTCCGCCGACCTGGAGAACCGCACCGCCCCGGCCAACGCCGACGCCGCCCGCGCCGAGGAGATCCTCACCGACGCCGGCTGGGAGCGCGGTGACGACGGCATCTTCGCCAAGGACGGCCAGAAGCTGTCCATCACGGCCACCGTCGTCTCCGGCTGGACCGACTACATCACCGCCCTCGACACCATGTCGGAACAGCTCAAGCAGGTCGGCATCGAGCTGATCCCGAGCCAGGTCTCCTGGAACGAGATGTCCGACTCCCGCGCCACGGGCAACTACCAGCTCCTGATCGACTCGCTGTACCCCGGCCCGGCGGCCGACCCGTACTACGTCTACAGCTACTTCTACGGCAGCGGGAACACGGCCGAGGTCGGCGAGATCGGCTCCACCAACTACTCCCGTTACGTCAACGAGGACGTGGACACCGCCATCGACGAGCTGAGCCAGCTCGACCCGGCGGACTCCGAGGCGCGCCAGCCGTACTACGACGAGATCCAGGCGCAGATCGAGCAGGACATGCCGTACATCCCGATCCTGACCGCCGGCACGATCACGGTGTTCAACGCGGAGAAGTTCAGCGGCTGGCCGACGAATGTGGACCTGTACGCGTTCCCCGCCGTGTGGAGCCGGCCGGACCAGGCCGAGGTCTTCGCGAACCTGAAGCCCAACGGTGAGTGACGCACGACGATGAGGTACTACGCCCGGAAGCTGGGGTTCTACGTCGTCGCCCTGTGGGCGGCGCTGACCCTCAACTTCTTCATTCCCCGAATGATGCCGGGCAACCCGGTCGACACGCTGCTGGCGAAGCTCCAGCAGCGTGGCGGCCAGGTCACCCCGGAGACCCGCAGGGCCTTCGAGCTGATGCTCGGCACCAACGACAGCGACCCGCTGTGGAACCAGTACGTCGACTACCTCGGCAACCTGTTCCGCGGCGACCTCGGAGTGTCGGTCAGCGCGTTCCCCGCGCAGGTCAGCACCGTCATCGGTGACTCCCTGCCCTGGACCATCGTCCTGGTCGGCATCGCCACCTTCATCTCGTTCGTCATCGGCATCGTGCTGGGCATGCTCGTCGGGTGGAAGCGCGGTTCCTGGCTGGACTCCCTGGTCCCCGCCACCACGCTCCTCGCGGCCGTGCCGTACTTCTGGCTCGCGCTGATCTTCGTGCTCGTCTTCTCGACGCAGCTCAGCTGGTTCCCGCTCAACGGCGGCTACGACGTCGCCCTCTCCATGGGCTGGAACTGGGACTTCATCAGCTCGGCCATCGAGCACGGCATCCTGCCGGCCCTCACCATCGTGGTGTCGTCGGTCGGCGGCTGGCTCCTCGGCATGCGCAACATGATGGTGTCCACCGCCTCCGAGGACTACATCCTCACCGCCCAGGCGAAGGGTCTGCGCAACCGCCGGATCATGAGCCGCTACGCCGCCAGGAACGCGGTCCTGCCCTCCGTGGCCGGCTTCGCGATCTCCCTCGGCTTCGTGGTCTCGGGCTCGATCGTGACCGAACAGGTCTTCTCCTACCCCGGCATCGGCTCCAAGCTGCTGCAGTCGGTGGAGAACAACGACTACGCGCTGATGCAGGGCATCTTCCTCGTGATCACGGTGGCGGTGCTCGGCGCCAACCTGGTCGTCGACCTGCTCTACGGCCTCATCGACCCCCGTACCCGAGTCGAGAACTGAGCCAAGGAGCAGGCATCATGACCAATCTCAGCCCGCTCACCGGAGCATCCGACGAGAGCGCTCCCCTGGAGGAGAGCGCTCCCGTCGCCGGCCATCAGGCCCCCAAGCGCAGCAGCGGTCTGCGCGCCCTCATGCCGAGGTGGTCGCCGAAGCTCGTCATCGGCCTCTTCCTCGTCGCCGTCATCGCCCTGTTCGGCGCCTTCGGCCCCATGTTCGTCGGGGACCCGGACGCCATCAACAACATCGGCATGACCGAACCGAGCGGCGACTACTGGCTCGGCACCACCCAGACCGGCCAGGACGTCTTCGCCCAGCTCGCCCACGCCACCCGCGGATCGCTCCAGATCGGCCTGCTCGTCGGCATCCTGGCGACCGTCCTGTCGGCGCTGTTCGGCATCATCGGCGGTTACGCGGGCGGCGCGCTCGACGAGGGCTTCTCCCTCTTCACGAACGTCATGCTGGTCATCCCCGGCCTGCCGCTCGTCATCGTCATCGCCGGCTTCGTGCCGGTGGCCGACCGCGGCTGGTGGACCATCGCAGCGGTCCTCGCGATCACGAGCTGGGCCGCATCGGCCCGTGTCCTGCGCGCGCAGACCCTGTCGCTGCGCAACCGGGACTACGTGGCAGCGGCCCGCGTCGCGGGCGAGAAGCGCTGGCGCATCGTGTCGGTGGAGATCCTGCCGAACCTGCTGCCGCTGCTCGCCTCGCAGTTCGTGTTCGCCGTCATCGCGGCCATCCTCTCCGAGGCCGGCCTGTCCTTCCTCGGCCTCGGTGCCTCCAACTCCCAGACGCTGGGCACCATGCTGTTCTTCGCCCAGAACGGCTGGGCGCTCCAGTACGAGGCATGGTGGTGGTTCGGCCCGCCCGGCCTGGTCATCGCGTTCTTCGGCTGCGGTCTCTCGCTGATCAACTTCAGCATCGACGAGATCATCAACCCGAAGCTGCGCACCCAGCGCCTGAAGAAGCAGAAGGCCGAGGCGACCCCGGTCGCCCCCAAGCCGCCCGTCGAGGGCGAGGCCGTCGAGGCGCCGCCCGTGCAGAGCGCGGTCAGTGCCGCGAAGGAGGACCGCCGCGAGAAGGTCCTCACCGTCGAGGGGCTGAACGTCGTCTACCGCACCGACAAGCCGGTGCACGCCGTCAAGGACGTCAACATCACGCTGGGCCGGGGCGAGATCCTGGGCCTCGCGGGCGAGTCCGGCTGCGGCAAGACGACCCTCGCCTACGCCATCAACCGGCTGCACCGGCCGCCGGCCGAGGTCTCCTCCGGCAAGGTCACCTTCCACGACCGCGCCGGCGAGGACATCGACCTGCTCGCCCTCGACAACGAGGAGCTGCGGACGTTCCGCTGGTCGAAGCTCTCCATGGTGTTCCAGGGCGCGATGAACTCGCTCAACCCGGTCATCACCATCCACGAGCAGCTCGACGACGTGCTCACCACGCACAAGCCGGACATGCCGAAGCAGCAGCGCCGCGCCCGCTGCGAGGAGGTGCTGAAGCTGGTCGGGGTCGACCCCCGCCGCCTCGACTCCTTCCCGCACGAGCTGTCCGGCGGCATGCGCCAGCGCGTCATGATCGCCATGGCGATGCTCCTGGACCCGCAGGTCATGATCATGGACGAGCCCACCACGGCGCTCGACGTGGTCGTGCAGCGCGGCATCCTCCGCGAGATCATCCGCCTGCGCGACGAGCTGGGCTTCGCGGTCATCTTCATCACGCACGACCTGCCGCTGCTGCTCGAACTCAGCGACCGGATCGCCGTGATGCGCTCGGGCGAGATCATCGAGTACGCCCCGTCGGAGCAGATCTACGCGAACCCGCAGCACCCGTACACGCGTCAGCTGCTGGACTCCTTCCCCAGCCTGACCGGCGAACGGGGCGCGTTCGTCCGCACCGGCGAGTCGGGCGCGCGCTCCACCGATCCGCAAACCACCGATGTGAAAAAAGGTGCCCGGCGATGACCGCACTCGAGGTCCGCGACCTGGTGAAGGACTTCCGTATCCGCTCCGGCTTCAGCAGCTCCCGGCTGCGGGCCGTGGACCACGTGTCCTTCAAGCTCACGCCCGGCCGTACCGTCGCCCTGGTCGGCGAGTCCGGCTCGGGCAAGTCCACCGTCGCGAAGATGATCGCCCGGCTCGAGCGGCCGACGGGTGGCGAGATCATCGCCACCAAGCCCGACGGCAAGCGGGTCGGGGACCGGGAGTACCGGGACCACGTCCAGATGGTCTTCCAGGACCCCTTCGCCTCGCTCAACCCGTTCCACAGCATCGAGCACCACATCGCCCGCCCGCTGCGTCTGCACCACGTGACGCGCGGGCGGGAGGAGACGCGCCGCCGGGTCGAACAGCTCCTGGAGCGCGTCAACCTCACCCCGGCCGACGCGATGGCGGCCCGCCGGCCGCACGAGCTGTCCGGCGGCCAGCGCCAGCGCGTGGCGATCGCCCGCGCGCTGGCGCCCGGCGCCCAGGTCGTCATCGCCGACGAGCCGGTGTCGATGCTGGACGTGTCCATCCGCCTCGGCGTGCTCAACCTGCTCGCCAGGCTCCAGCGCGAGGACGACCTCGCCGTCCTCTACATCACGCACGACCTCGCGACCGCGCGGCACTTCTCGGACGAGATCCTCGTCATGTACCGCGGCCGTGTCGTCGAGCGCGGTCCGTCGGACGACGTGATCCTCACCCCGCAGCACTCGTACACGCAGCTGCTGGCCTCCGCCGCCCCCAATCCGGACGAACGCGGACGCACCCTCGCCGAGACCCCCGGCGCCATCTCCGAGGAGGACCTCGGCCGTTCCTACGACCACCACACCAAGCAGTGGTCGTCGTTCGACCGGGCCGCTCCGCTGTCCGCCGCGGTCGCCGACCCGGCCGGCGGGGACGCGGTATGAGCCGCACCCCGATCACCTGGACCGGCGGTGGCGTGACGCTCGTCGCCGGCGTCGGGGGCGACCGTCCGGCCGCCCTGCTGTCGCTGCGCCCCGCCGGTCCGGCGGCCTCCTCCGGTACGCCGGACGAGGCCGCGGCACCGCCTCTGGCCGAGCTCCAGGTGCTCGGCCACGGCCGGTTCCCCGGCAGCCACCGGTACGCCGACACCACCGTCGGCGCCCGGCTGCGGTACACCGGCCACACGGAGACCGGCGGGCCGGGCGAGGAGGGCGACCCCACCCTCCGGATCACCCAGCGGGACCCGGAGACGGGTCTTGAGGTCACCAGCGTCTTCACCTCGCTGGGTGCCGTGCCGGCCGTCCGGACCTGGACCGAGGTGCGCGGCACCCGGCCGGAGCCGCTGCGGCTCCAGGCCGTCACCTCGGCCTGCGTCGGCACGTTCCTCGCCGACTCGGGGGCGGCCATCGAGGGTCTCGACGTCGTCCACGGCGACAGCGACTGGGTCGCCGAGGGCCGCTGGCACCGCGTCCCGCTGCGGGACGCGGGGCTCGCCGAGATGGACCCCGAGGCCCATCACCACCCCTCGCGCGGCCGGTTCGCCGTCACCACGCGCAGCTCCTGGTCCACCGGGGAACGGCTGCCCGCCGGCGCGATCGTCGCCGCCGACGACACGTACGCGCTTGCGTGGCAGATCGAGCACAACGGCGCCTGGCACTACGAGATCGGCGAGCGGCGCTCCGGCGCCTACCTCGCCCTCCTCGGCCCGACCGACGCCGAGCACCAGTGGAGCGCCGAGGTCGACGCGGAGCGCGGTTTCACGACCGTCCCGGTCTCCCTCGCCGTCGTCCACGGCGGTGTGGACGCGGCGTTCGGCGCCCTCACCCGGCAGCGCCGTGCCCTGCGGGCCGGCCGCACCCGTACCGACCTGCCCGTCGTGTTCAACGACTACATGAACACGCTCATGGGCAGTCCCACGACGGAGAAGCTGCTGCCGCTGATCGACGCCGCCGCCGACGCGGGCGCCGAGTACTTCTGCGTCGACGCCGGCTGGTACGACGAGGACGGGCACTGGTGGGACAGCGTGGGGGAGTGGCTGCCGTCCACGACCCGCTTCCCCGGCGGCCTCGCCGAGGTCACCGACCGGATCCGCGCCCGCGGCATGGTCCCCGGCATCTGGCTTGAGCCCGAGGTCGTCGGCGTCAGGTCGCCGATCGCGCGGACCCTGCCCGACGAGGCGTTCTTCCAGCGCCACGGCGCCCGGGTCGTCGAGCACGGCCGCTACCACTTCGACCTGCGCCACCCGGCCGCCCGCGCCCACGTGGACGAGGTCGTGGACCGGCTGATCGCCGACTTCGGCATCGGCTTCTTCAAGTTCGACTACAACATCATGCCGGGACCCGGCACCGACCTCGGCGGCGCGGCACCGGGGGCGGGACTGCTCGACCACAACCGCGCCCACCTCGCCTGGCTCGACGGCGTGCTGACGCGGCACCCGGACCTGCTGATCGAGAACTGCGCCTCGGGCGCGATGCGCATGGACTACGCCCTGCTGTCGCGCCTCCACCTGCAGTCCACGTCCGACCAGCAGAACCCGCTGCTGTACCCGCCGATCGCCGCGGCCGCGCCCGCGTCGGTCCTGCCCGAGCAGGCCGGCAACTGGGCGTACACCCAGCCCGAGATGACGGTGGAGGAGTCGGCGTTCACGCTGGCCACCGGCATCATGGGGCGGCTGTACCTCTCCGGCTACCTGAACCGCATGACCCCGGCGCAGCTCGGTCTCGTGCGCGAGGCGGTGGACCTGCACAAGGAACTGCGCGGGGAGATCGCCGGGTCGCTGCCGTTCTGGCCCCTCGGGCTGACGGGCCGCGCGGGGCCGTGGGTCGCGCTCGGCCTGGCCGTGCCGGCTTCCGGCGGGGAGCCGGCGGACGGTCTCGGCGACGCGCTGCTGACGCTCTGGCGCCGCCCGGGCGCGGCGGACACGCTGGACGTACCGGTGCCGCTCCTCGCGGGAGCGGACGCCGAACCGGAGGTCGTCTTCCCGGGCCCCGGCGCCGGGGCCGCCGACTGGACGCTGTCCTGGCAGCCGGACCGCGGCGTCCTGCGTGTCACCGCTCCCGTCTCGGGACCGGCGGCGACGGCGCGGGTCGTCCGGCTGCGCCGCCGCTGACGGGGCCGGCCTGCGGCGCGTGCCGCCGGCCGGCCGTGCGCTAGTGCCGCGTCGCGCGCAGGAGGATCAGGCGCTCGGGGAAGAGCACCGGCGCCTGCAGTCCCGCCGCCTCCAGGGCGCGGCCCGGCAGGTGGACCCCCTCGGGGGTCCACCAGGGCAGGGGGACGCCCCACCGGTGGGCGTTCCCGTCGGGCACGTCGCCCGGCGGGAGGGGACGCACGTGGTACACGGCCTCCGGGTCGAGTCCGGGCAGCCGCAAGGGTCCCGGCGGGTACATCTCGGAGGTGCCGTGCGCGACGACCGCGTACACCGCGTCCGAGAGGTCGTCGGCGACGACCCCGTGCACCTCGTACGCCGGGTCCGCGTGGTCGGCGTGAACGGAGGTGCCGGTGTGCAGCAGGCCCCGCAGGTCCTTGTAGAGCGTGACCCACTCCCGCAGCCGCGCCACGTCGGCGGGGTCGGCGGAGGTGAGGTCCCACTCGATCCCGAAGTGGCCGAACAGCGCGGTGCCGGCCCGGAAGTCGAGGGTGTGCCTGCGGTCGGTCGTGTGGGCCGTGCCGGCTCCCACGTGGGTGCCCATCAGCTCCAGGGGGATCAGCGTGTTGGTCCAGCGCTGGATGCGCTGCCGCTCCAGGGCGTCGATGCAGTCGGAGACCCAGACGCGGTCGGTGCGCTCCAGGACCTCCAGGTCCACGCGGCCGCCGCCGCTGGAGCAGGACTCGATCTCGACGCCGGGGTGGTGGCGGCGGAGTTCGTCCAGCAGGCGGTAGAGCGCGCGGGTCTGGCCGTGCACACCGGCGCGGCCGGTCGGCCGGTGCCCGGCCTCGACGAGGTCGCGGTTGTGGTCCCACTTGAGGTAGGAGATCGGATACGTGGTCAGGAGGTCGTCGAGGCGCTCCAGGATGTACGCGAACGCCTCAGGGCGCGCCAGGTCGAGGACCTGCTGCGACCGGGCGGGGCGCGGCAGCCTGGCGCCGTCGGCGTGCGGTGCCATGATCCAGTCGGGGTGGGCGCGGGCCAGCTCGGAGTCCTCGTTGATCATCTCCGGTTCGACCCACAGCCCGAACTGCATCCCGAGGCCGGTCACATGGTCGGTCAGCGGGCCGAGGCCGCGCGGCCACACCTCGTCGGACACGTACCAGTCGCCCAGCGCGCGGCGGTCGTCGCGCCGTCCGCCGAACCAGCCGTCGTCCAGCACGAAGCGCTCGGCGCCCACGGCGGCTGCGGCGTCCGCGAGTTCGGTGAGGCGGGTGAGGTCGTGGTCGAAGTAGACGGCCTCCCAGGTGTTGACGACGACCGGGCGCGGTGTGGACGGGTGCCCGGGGCGGGAGCGGAGGTGGCGGTGGAAGCGGGCGGATATCCCGTCGACGCCGGTGCCGTACGCCCCGTACTGCCAGGGCGTGGTGTAGGCGGCGCCGGGGTCGAGGACGACCTCGCCGGACAGCAGCAGCTCGCCGGAGCCGAGGAGGGACACCGAGTGGTACGTGCGCTCGGCGAACGTCCGGTGGTTCCCCGACCAGGCGGTGTGGACGCCCCAGACCTCGCCGGTGCGGTTGCCGAAGCCGGGGGTGCCGGCCAGCAGGAGGTACGCGGCGTCGTAGCCGGTGCGGCCCGTGCGGTTCTCGCGGACCCGCAGGCCCTGGGTGAACGCGGTGCGCTGCGGCTGGCGTTCGCGCAGGTGGTGGCCGGTGAAGTCGAGGAGTTCGGTGGCCGCGGGGGGCACCGGCAGGGCGAGGTTCAGCGCGTCCACGGCGAACGGCGTGGTGCCCTCGTTGGTGAGGGTGGCGCGCTGGCGCACGAGGCCGGCCGGCGTCAGTTCGACGGTCAGGTCGAGCGCGAGGGCGGCGGCCGGGTCGGTGGCGCGGACCGTGACGGTGCCCGGGCCGCCGGCCGGCGGGGGGAGCGCGCCGGTGTCGGTCCGCTCGACGCGGAAGGCCGTGGAGAACGCCGTGCCACCGCGGTTGCCGGCCAGGCCGGGGGTGCCGAGCCAGCCCGCGGACTGCTCGGGCAGCACGGCGACCTCGACCGGTCCGTCCACGGAGAAGCCGATCGGCTGCGGGCGCGCGGCCAGGCGCAGCGCGTCGAGCCCGGCCGGGTCCAGCGGGCCGACGTCCGATCCCCAGTGGACGACGCGGGGGAGCGAGCCGCCCGACAGGTCGAGGACCAGGCTCACGCCGGCCGCGCGCAGGTGGACCGTCTCCGGCGCCGAAACCTCGGCGGGAGCGGTGGAGTTGGAGGGGGAGGAAGGGGGTGCCACGGTGGCCGATGTCCTTAGCTGATCGATGGTGCACGACTCTGTTGACTTACTTTATTTGGTTGCATAAGAATCTCTACCCGGTTCGAGGCAGAGAAATTTTTGGGAGTGTTCAACGATGATCCGCCACGCCCTGCATGACGGTTGGCGCCTCACGGCGGTCGCCGGCCCCGTCCCCGACTCCGTCGCGGGCCGCACCCTGCCGGCCCAGGTCCCGGGCAGTGCCCACCTCGACCTGCTCGCCGCCGGGCTCATTCAGAACCCCTTCCTCGACCGGGTCGAGGAGGACCTGGTGTGGGCGCACCGCACCGACTGGCGGTACGTCACCTCCGTCGAGGCCGCGGCCCCCGGCCCCGACGAGCGCGTCGACCTCGTCTTCGACGGCCTCGACACCATCGCCACGGTCGAGTTCGCCGGCCGTGTCGTCGGCAGCACCGCCAACATGCACCGGTCCTACCGGTTCGACGTCCGCGAACTCCTCGACGGCACCCCGGCCGAGCTGGCCGTCACCTTCCGCTCCGCCCTCGCCTACGCGGAGGAGCAGCAGGAACGCCTCGGCTCCCGCCCCCGCGCGTACGACCACCCGTTCAACATGGTCCGCAAGATGGCGTGCAGCTTCGGCTGGGACTGGGGTCCCGACCTCCAGACCGCCGGCATCTGGAAGCCCGTCCGCCTGGAGCGCTGGCGCACGGCGCGCCTCGCCGAGGTCCGCCCGCTCGTGACCGTCGGCGCCGACGGCACCGGCCGCGCCGAGGTCCACGTCCGCGTCGAGCGCTCGGGCCTCGCGGAGGCCGGCGCGCTGACGCTCACCGCCGCGATCGGCGAGCACCGCGCCGAGGTCACCGTCCCCGCCGGCGCGGACAGCGCGAAGGCGACCGTCGAGGTCCCCGACGCCCGGCTGTGGTGGCCCGTCGGCTACGGCGAGCAGCCGCTGTACGACCTGGAGGTGGCGCTCACCGACGCCGATGGCACCCGCCTCGACGGGGCCGAGCGCCGCGTCGGCTTCCGCACCGTCACCGTGGACACGACCCCGGACGCCACCGGCACCCCGTTCACCTTCGTCGTGAACGGCACGCCCGTCTTCATCAAGGGCGCCAACTGGATCCCCGACGACCACTTCCTCACCCGGATCACGCGCGAGCGCCTGGAGCGGCGCGTGGACCAGGCCGTCGACGCCCACATGAACATGCTGCGCGTCTGGGGCGGCGGCATCTACGAGACCGAGGACTTCTACGACGTCTGCGACGAGCGCGGCATCCTCGTCTGGCAGGACTTCCTCCTCGCGTGCGCCGCCTACCCGGAGGAGGACCCGCTGTGGAGCGAGTTCGAGGCCGAGGCCCGGGAGAACGTCGCCCGCCTCACCTCGCACGCCTCCCTCGCCCTGTGGAACGGCGGCAACGAGAACCTCTGGGGCTGGATGGACTGGAACTGGCAGGAGCCCCTCGCCGGCCGCACCTGGGGGCGGCGCTACTACACCGAGCTGTTCCCCTCCATCGTCGCCGAACTCGACCCGACGCGCGCCTACTCGGACGGCAGCCCGTACAGCCCGCGCTTCGCGCCCGAGGAGATCCACCCGAACGAGCAGGACCACGGCACCCGCCACGAGTGGGAGGTGTGGAACCGCGTCGACTACACCGAGTACCGCTCCCACATCCCGCGGTTCTGCTCCGAGTTCGGCTTCCAGGGGCCCGCCACGTGGACGACCCTCACCGACTGGGTCCACGACGAGCCGATGACCCCGACCTCCCCCGGCTTCCTGCTGCACCAGAAGGCGGAGGACGGCAACGGCAAGCTCGACCGCGGCATGGCGCCGCACCTGCCCGCGACCCACACGTTCGCCGACTGGCACTGGGCCACCCAGCTCAACCAGGCCCGCGCCGTGGCGTTCGGCATCGAGCACTTCAGGTCCTGGTGGCCGCGCACCGCCGGCTCCCTCGTCTGGCAGCTCAACGACTGCTGGTCGGTGACCTCCTGGGCCGCCGTGGACGGCGACGAGCGGAAGAAGCCGCTGTGGTACGGCCTGCGCCACGCGTACGCCCCCCGGCTGCTGACCGTCCAGCCGCGCGACGAGCGCCCCACCCTGATCGCGGTGAACGACACCGCCGAGCCGTGGCGGGGTGAAATCGCCCTGTCCCGCGTGACGTTCGACGGCGAGGTGCGCGAGAGCGCTACCATCTCCCTGGACGTGGCGGCCCGTTCGACAGCCGAGTTCGAGCTCGCCGACGCCCTCGTCAAGCCGGCCGACGCGACCCGGGAGGTGCTGGTGGCCACCGCCGACGCCGTGCGCACCGTCCACCTGTTCGCGGAGGACCGCGACCTCGCCTACGACCCGGCCGCGCTGACGGCCGACGCGCAGGCCGTCCCCGGCGGCTACCGGATCGACGTCACCGCCGGTTCGTTCGCCCGCGACGTGGCGATCCTCGCCGACCGGGTCGCGCCGGACGCCGAGGCCGACGACATGCTGATCACCCTGCTGCCCGGGGAGACGCACTCCTTCACCGTGAGGACCGCGGCCGACGTCGACCCGGCGGCGTTCACCGGTCCGCTGGTGCTGCGCAGCGTCAACTCCCTGGCGGCCCCGGCGGTGGAAGTCCAGGGGTGAGTGGGTCGGGTGCCGTCGGCCTCGTCCTCGCCCGGCCGGCGCGGCTGCTGGGCGTGGAGCCGTTCTTCATGGAGTTCATCGCCGGGATAGAGGAGACGCTCGCCGCGCGCGGGATGTCCGTCCTGCTCCATGTGGTGCCCTCCCACGACGCGGAGATCACCGCGTACGAGAGGTGGGCCAGACGTGGCCTCGTCGACGCCGTCGTCGTGGTCAACCTGGCCGCCGAGGACCGCAGGCCCGGTGTCCTGCGGAGCCTCGGCCTCAAATCCCTGGTCGTCGGCACCTGGGCGGCGGATCCGGACACCCCGGCCGTCCCCAGCGACGACGTCGGCCCGGTGCGGGAGGCGTTCGGGCACCTCGTGGAGCTGGGGCACCGGCACATCGCCCGCGTCACCGGTCCCGGCGACCTGCTCCACACCCGGGCGCGGACCCGCGCCATGGTGGCGTGCTGCCGTGAGGCGGGCATCGAGCCGGTGATGCTGGAGGGCGACTACACCGCCGAGTCGGGTGCCGAGCTGACGGCCCAGCTCCTGCGCCGCGCGGTCCGGCCGACCGCCATCACGTACGACAACGACGTGATGGCGGTCGCGGGGCTCGGCGTGGCCAAGGAGCTGGGGGTGGCGGTGCCGCGCGACCTGTCGCTCGTCGCGTGGGACGACTCGGCCATGTGCCAGCTCGCCACGCCCGCGCTGTCGGTGATGCGCGGGGACATCCACCAGTTCGGCGTGACCGTGGCCGAGTCGGTGCTCGAACTCGTCGACGACCTGCCGGTCACGTCGCGGTGGTCGCCGGCCGTACGGTTCCTGCCGCGCGGGTCGACCGCCCCGGCGCCGGTCGCCCGGGCGACCTGAGAGGGAGGCCCCCGGCCGTGCCGGGGGCCTCCGTCCGTCCCCGCGCGGGAGCTACGGCGACTCCGCGATGGGCCTGCCCGCGTCCCGGGGGAGGCGCTCCGTCGCCCGTTCGGCGGTGGCGCGCGCCCAGCGTCCGGTGGTGAGCGCGCCGATGGCGAGCACCAGCACGCCGCAGCAGGCGATCACCCACCACCCGGCCGTCCGCGACCCGGTGCCGAGGACGGTGCCGACGACGGCCACGCCGAGCGCCGAGCCCACCTGGCGGCCGGTGGAGGCGATGCCGGCGGCGACGCCCGACTGCGAACGCGGCATGCCCGTGACCGCCGTGTTCGTCAGCGGCGCGTTCACCAGCCCGAAGCCGATCCCGAAGAAGACATACGCGGTGAACAGCAGCGGGAGGGACGTGCCCGCGTCCACCCGGGTCAGCAGGAGGCCGCTGACGGTGATGGACGTCCCGGCGAGCAGCAGCGGCAGCCGGGGGCCGAGGTGCCCGACCAGGTAGCCGGACAGCGGTGAGCACACCAGGGTGACGGCCGCCATCGGCAGCAGGTGCAGGCCGGCCTCCAGCGCGCTCAGGTGCCGGGCGTTCTGCAGGTAGAGGGTGTTGAGGAAGAGGAAGCCGCCGAGCCCGGCGAACGCCGCGATCGCGATGCCGAACGCCCCGCTGAACGGCGCGCTGCGGAAGAACCGCAGCTCCAGCAGCGGCTGTTCCCTGCGCGGCTCGTACACCAGCAGAGCGATCAGGGCGCATGCCGAGACCGCCACGGGGACCAGCAGCAGCGGCGACGTCCAGCCCTCCTCGCCGCCCTCGATGATGCCGAACGTCAGCCCGCCGAGGACGACGACCACGAGCACCTGGCCGACGGGGTCGAGGCGGCGGGGGTGCGGGGCGCGCGACTCGGGGACGAAGCGCAGCGTCAGGAACAGCGCGGCGAGACCGATCGGCACGTTGATCCAGAAGATCGCACGCCAGTCGAAGAGCTGGACGAGGGCGCCGCCCGCGACCGGCCCGAGCGCCATGGAGATGCCGACCACGCCGCCCCACACGCCGATCGCACGGGCCAGCTCCTTCGGGTCGCGGAACGTGTTGGTGATGATCGACATGGCCACCGGGTTCAGCATCGACCCGCCCACCGCCTGGGCGGCGCGGAACGCCACCAGCCACCCGAGCCCCGGCGCCAGCGCGCACAGCGCCGACCCCGCGACGAACAGCACGAGGCCGGTCCTGAAGACCCGCCGCCGTCCCAGCCGGTCGGCCATCGAGCCGGACAGCATCAGGAACGACGCGATCACGACGGTGTACACGTCCACGGTCCACTGGAGGCCGGAGATGTCCGCGTGCATCTCGCGTTCGAGGGACGGCAGGGCGACGTTGAGGGCGGTGTTGTCGAGGCTCACGATGAGGAGGCTCATGCAGCAGATGGCCAGGACGAGCACGCGGCGTCGCAGGGGCAGTTCGTCGGGCATGGACAGGATCCTCCAGGGTGGTGCCGCCGTGCCGGGCCGCGGCGCGCAGTGACGCGGGCGCGGACTGGGTAGGCAGTACGGGTCAGGCGTGCCGGCCCGGCGCGCCCCGGCCGCGGGCCTCCGTGGCCGAAGCCGGGCGGGAAACGCCCTGGTGGCGGCCCCGCGGCGGGAATACGGCGGCGGTCGGCCGCGTTCTCCCGGGGCGTTCCGCAACGGTCCGCAGGCAGCGAGCGCGAGGAGTGAACCTGTGCCCGACGTCACACCCGAGACCACCGTCATCGCCTACCGCGCCGCCGAGCATCTGCTGGACGCCCGCGATCCCCGTGGCGCCATCAAGCTGCTCGACCCCGTGGTCAGCGCCTACCCGGAGAACACCGCGGCCCGCCTGCTGCGCGCCCGGGCGTTCTTCCTCGCGGCGCAGCTCCGTGCCGCCGAGCAGGAGTTCGGGCTCGTGCTGGAGCGCGAGCCCGACAACGCGTTCGCCCACTTCGCCATGGCCCGCACGCTCCAGCGCGCCGGCAGGGGCGGCGAGTCGCTGCGTCACTTCCGCCTCGCCGCCGCGCTCGACCCGCGCCCGGAGTACGTGGAGGCCGCGCGGTTCGGCGACCGGGCCGGCTGAGCCGGCGCCGGCCGCCCGCCCGCGCGGTCACACCGTGCCGTGGCCGGCGGCGTGCCGGCGCACCGCCGCCGCGATCGACGCCGCGTCGATCCCGGCGGCGCCCAGCTGTTCGGCCTCGGTCGCCGAGCCCGGCATCACGGTCACCGCGAGCCGCAGCAGCCGGGGCACCGGCCCGCCGTCGCTGAACGCGCCGGCGACCGCGTCGCCGAGTCCGCCCTCCGGGTGGTGGTCCTCCACCGTCAGCAGGCAGCCGGTGTCCTCGGCGGCCCGCCGCAGTGTCGCGGCGTCCACCGGCTTCAGCGAGTACAGGTCGATCACCCGCACCCGGATGCCCTCGTCCGCCAGGGAGTCCGCCGCCTTCAGCGCCTCGTGCAGCGTGACGCCCGCGCCGATCACCGTGAGCACGTCGTCGGGCGACGAGCGCAGCACCTTGCTGCCGCCGACCGGGAAGTCCTCGTCGGGGCCGTAGAGCACCGGCGACTTCCCCCGGGACGTCCGCAGGTACGAGATGCCGTCCAGGTCCGCCATCGCGGCCACCAGCTTCGCCGTCTGGTTCCCGTCGCACGGGTACAGGACGGTGCTGCCGTGCACCGAGCGGAACATCGCGAGGTCCTCGAGCGCCATCTGCGACGGACCGTCCTCGCCGATCGCGACCCCGGCGTGCGACCCCGCCAGCGACAGGCGCGCCCGGCTGACCGACGCCATCCGCACGAAGTCGTGCGCCCGGGTCAGGAACGCCGCGAACGTCGACACGTACGGCGTCCAGCCCCGCACCTGGAAGCCCACCGCCGTCGCCACCAGCTCCTGCTCGGCGATGTAGCACTCGAAGAACCGGTCGGGGAAGCGGTCGGCGAAGAACTGCGAGCGCGTCGAGTCCGCGACCTCGCCGTCCAGCGCCACCACGTCCTCGCGGTCGGCGCCGACCGCGGCGAGCGCCTCGCCGTACGCGTTCCTCGTGGCCACGTCGTCACCCACCGTGTAACGGGGCAGATCGGCGTGCACGCCCTGGGCGCGGCGCGGCGCGGTCGCGGCGGCCGGCCGCTCCACCTCGACCCGCAGGTCACGGACGCCGCCCAGCTCGGCGACCGCCTCCTCCTCGTCGGGGACGGGCTTGCCGTGCATGCCCTCGCGGTCCTCCACGGCCCGCACCCCGCGGCCCTTCCTGGTCCTGGCGAGGATGACGGTCGGCCGGTCGCTCTCGGCCAGCGCCTCGTCGTACGCGCCCCTGATCTCCGCGATGTCGTGGCCGTCCACCTCGACCGTGTGCCAGCCGAAGGCGGCGGCGCGCCGGGCGTACGCGTCGAGGTCCCACTCGTGGCGGGTCGGCCCGCGCTGGCCCAGCCGGTTCACGTCGACGATCAGCGTGAGGTTGCCGAGGCGCTCGTGGCCGGCGTGCTCGAACGCCTCCCAGACGGAGCCCTCCGCCATCTCGCTGTCACCGCACAGCACCCACACCCGGTAGGGCTGCTTGTCCAGCCGGCGGCCGGCGAGCGCCACGCCCACCCCGATGGGCAGCCCCTGCCCCAGGGAGCCGGTGGCGACGTCCACCCACGGCAGGCGGGGCGTCGGGTGACCCTCCAGGCGGCTGCCGAGCGTGCGGAACGTCATCAGTTCCTCGTCGCCGATCGCGCCCGCCGCCTTGTACATCGCGTACAGCAGCGGCGAGGCGTGGCCCTTGGAGAAGATCAGGTGGTCGTTCCCGGGGTGGTCCGGCCAGTCGAAGTCGTATCGCAGGTGCCGGCCGAGCAGCACGGCCATCAGGTCCGCCGCCGACATCGAGGACGTCGCGTGCCCCGAGTGGGCGCCGGAGGTGGCGCGCACGGAGTCCACGCGGAGCTGCTGTCCGAGTTCGCCGAGGAACTGGTCCGTGGTCGTGTCGATCGTCGCGGTCATGTCCGAGCCTCCTGGTCCCCGGTCTCCCCGGTCGTCGGTACCACCCGGCGCGGGTACCCGGCGGCACGCCGCGCCTAACGCCGCCGCCACCGCGAAGGGCACCGCCGTACGGCCGGCGCGCGGCGGCGCCGGCCGTACGGCGGTGCCCGGGCGGGGCACGGGTGCCGTCAGGGCATCACGCGGTGCCCGCCGTCCGGCACGCCGTCCCGGTACGGCCAGCGCAGCAGCGCGCCCATGCCGCCCGCCGGCAGCTCCATGGACCCGAGCGGCGGCCCGAGCCCCGCGTCCCGCGCGTCGGCCTCGGCGGGCAGCGGCACGACGTCGGCGCCCGTCGCCGCGGCGGACCGCAGCAGCGCGTCGTCGGCGCGCGCCGACCGGGGCTCGTCCACCCCGAGCGCCTGCGCGTCCGTCCGCCGCACGGCCACCTGGTCCGGGTCCTCGCCGACCCACACGTCGCGGTGCAGGTCGGGCGAGCCGCTGCGCATCAGCAGCGCGTCGATCCGGTGCTGACGCGCTGCGTCCACGAGCTGCCGCACGCCCTCGGCGGCGTCGCCGTGCTCCGGCATCCGGCCGGCGCGGAACCGGTCGAGGACCTCGGCGGCCCGCCGCCCGGCCAGGTCCGCGCGCGCCGCGTCGATCTCCGCGTCCAGCACGCTGTTGTCCGCGCCGGCCGCGCGCCCGCCGGCGTCCGCCTCGTAGGCGACGGCCCGCAGGTGCTCGGGGAGCTGCTCCCACACGGAGCGCCGCTCCCGCGGGTCGCCCGCGACGACGACCATGCCGGCGCCCGTCCGCTCCGCCTCGGCGGCGAGCACCTCGGCGACGTGCCGGGCGTTCTCCTCCCAGGTGTTCTCGACGGCGAGCTGGAAGTGGCGCTCGGACCAGTCGTCCCGGCCGGTGCGGTGCAGCGGCCACTGCTGTCCGGTCGCGTGCCCGGCGCCGCTCGGGTGCCGCCGCGTGGAACGCAGCTCCAGGTCGGCGCCGCGCCGGTCGACGTACGCGACGAGGCAGCTCGGCTCGGGGGCACCGCCGTCGAGCAGCGGGCCGAGGCGCGGCAGCGGCGCGAAGCCTGTGACCGGGGGCGAGGGCGGGGCGTGCGGCAGCGGCACGTCGAGCACCGTCTCGCCGTCCGTGGCGAAGACGGCGTGGCCGAGCACGTCGCGGCCCGAGAGGCCGAGGCCCTCCAGCGTCGCGTACACGGCGCGGCACGTCGCGTCGTCCGCGCCGTCGGCGGCGAGCCGGTCGCACGCGTCGCGCGCCTGGAGCCCGGCGACCGGGACGGCGTTCTCGTCCGTCCGCGAGGTGTCCAGGTAGACGGACGCCCACGGGCCGGGCCTGGTCAGGACGGGGTCGAGGAAGTCGAGTTTCATGCCACGGCCTTCCCGAACTCGCGCAGCAGGGCGTCGTCGAACGCCGGCAGGTCGTCCGGCTTGCGGCTGGTGACCAGGGTGTTCGGCCCGGCCGTGCAGACCACGACCTGCTCGTCCACCCAGTCGGCGCCCGCGTTGCGCAGGTCGGTGCGCAGGCTCGGCCACGACGTCATCCGCCGGCCGCGCACCACGTCCGCCTCGATCAGCGTCCAGGGCGCGTGGCAGATCGCGGCCACCGGCTTCCCCGCGTCGAAGAAGCCCTTCGCGAAGGCGACGGCGCGGTCGTCGAGCCGCAGCGCGTCGGGGTTCGCCACGCCGCCCGGCAGGACCAGCGCGTCGTAGTCGTCCACCTTCGCCCGGTCCACCGTCTCGTCCACGGGGAACGTGTCGCCGTGGTCCAGGTGCTTGAACGCCTGGATCCCGCCGGGTTTCGTGGAGACGAGCTGAGGGGTCTCGCCGGTCTCGGTCAGGGCACGCCAGGGCTCCGTCAGCTCGACCTGCTCGACGCCCTCCGGTGCCACCAGAAACGCGATACGCATCTATCTCGCCCTTTCTCCGCGGCCCGCTTCCGGGTGCGCTGGGAAGTGTGTCCCTGTTGGTCCCCCGTTGCTCCCGGACCGGGTAACCGACGCCTCCGGCCCCAAAACCCGGCCGCTCCCGGGGACCGCCACCGCCGCGCCGGTCCGTTTGCGCCCCGCGGGCGCGGGAACCCGGCCGCACGTGAGCGGACGGCAGCGGGAGCGGATCCGGGTGGCAGGGCGGGACGTGCCCCTGTCCCGCCCGGACAAGCCGATGTTCCCCGACGACGGCATCACCAAGGCCGAACTCGTGGACTACTACCGGTCCGTGGCCCGTCCGATGCTCACCTACACCCGGGGCCGCCCCGTCTCCATGGAGCGCTACCCGGACGGGTACACCGGCCACTCGTTCTTCCACAAGGACGTCCCCCGGCACTTCCCCGACTGGGTGCACCGCGCGGAGGTGCCGAAGGCGGGCGGCAGCCTCACCATGGCGGTCTGCGACGACGCCCCGACGCTCGCCTACCTCGCCGGCCAGGCGTGCATCACACCGCACATCTGGCTCAGCCGCGCCGACCGTCCGGACTGCCCCGACCGCATGGTGATCGACCTGGACCCGCCGGAGGGCGGGGGAGCGGACGCGGACTTCGCGACGGTCCGCTGGGCCGCCACCGCCGTCCGCGACCTGCTCGCCGACCTCGGGCTGAAGTCCGTCGTCATGACGACCGGTTCACGTGGCCTGCATGTGCTCGTCCCCCTGGACGGGAAGAGCGACGTCGACACCGTGCGGGCGTTCGCGCGCGACGCCGCCGGCGTCCTCGCGGCCCGCCACCCCGACCGGCTGACCACCGAGGTCCGCAAGGACCGCAGGAAGGGCCGGCTGTACCTGGACACCCAGCGCAACGGCTTCGCCCAGACCGCCGTGGCCCCCTACGCCGTCCGGGCACGGCGCCACGCCCCGGTCGCGACGCCGCTGACCTGGGACGAGGTGGACGACCCGGACCTCGGGCCGCGGAACTGGACCCTGCGCACCCTGCCCGGCAGGCTCGCCGAGCGCGGCGACCCGTGGGCCGGGCTCCACCGCCTCCGCCGCTCCCTGCGCCCGGCGCAGCGCCGGCTCACACGGCTCACCACCGCACCACCCCGCGCCTGACCCCGAATCCCCCGTGGGGGTGGATTGAAAGCCGGTCCCCACACCCGGCGGTCGCACCGCGTTACGTTCCTGCGGGTGGCCGGAACCCGTCGGAGTGCCGGTCACCGACGACAGCGCACTGACAGCTACGGGGGAGCGACAGAGCCCATGGTCATGTCACCTGACACCCGCACGACCGCCACCGTCCAGCCGGCCCCGGCCACCGTCCCGGCACAGGCCGGCGGCGAGGCACCGCCGGACCTGCCGCTGCGGCGGGACACCGAGATCCAGGGCGACATCGTCGCCGGTTTCAAGAAGGACCACGTCCAGTTCCTCCTGCTGACCTTCGGCGACGGCCGCCGTGCCCGCCGCTGGCTCGGCCGCCTGCGGCACCGCATCGCGACCACGAAGGAGGTCGCCGCCTTCAACACCGACTTCAGCCGCGCCCGCCGCAACTCCTGCGGCGACGACCCGCGCACCCTGACGGCCGTGTGGCGCGCCGTCGGCTTCACGCACGCCGGGCTCACCAGCCTCATCGGCGGCGCCCCCTACGACGACATGCCCGCCGGCAGCACCCCGGAGGCGTTCGCCCAGGGCATGGCGGCGCGCGCGTCCCTGCTCGGCGACGTCGGGCAGAACGCCCCGTCGGGCTGGCTCTTCGGCGCGCCCCACACCGCCCCGATCCACGCCGTCCTCACGGTCGCCGCCGACCGCCTGGAGGACCTGAACACCGCGCTCGCGAGGGAGCGCCAGGAGGCCGCCTCCTACCAGGTCGCCGTCTCCTTCGAGCAGTACGGTGCGACCCTGGAGGGGGAGCGCAGCGGCAAGGAGCACTTCGGGTTCAAGGACGCCGTCAGCCAGCCGGCCGTCGCCGGGTTCGACGAGCCCGAGCCCGGCGACCCGGAGCACCAGTACGGCAAGCCCGGCACGCGCATCGTGCCGGCCGGCGAGTTCGTCACCGGCCACCCGACCGACCACCGGCTCGGGCCGTTCCTGCCCGACTGGATGGCGAACGGCTCCTTCCAGGTGGTGCGCCGGCTCGGGCAGGACGTGCCGGGCTGGTGGGCGCAGGTCGCCGACCAGCTCAAGGTCCTGAAGGAGCAGGGGGTCGTGCCGGAGGAGGCCGGCTCGGAGTGGCTCGCCGCGCGGTTCGTCGGCCGCTGGCGTTCGGGCGCACCGGTCGCCAAGCACCCCGACACCGACCCGGGCGCCTCCCCGACCGGCGGCGACGACAACGACGTCATCTTCTCCGACGACCTGGAGGGCCGGGTCACCCCGCTCTGCGCGCACATGCGCAAGTGCAATCCGCGGGACGGGCTCATGGTCAACCTGGACGACGAGGCGCCGCTCGCGCAGAAGGGCGCGCTCGACGGGCGCCGCATCATGCGCCGCGGCATCCCGTACGGGCTGCCGTTCGACCCGGCCGCCGGCGGGGCCAACGGCCCGGACGCCCCGCGCGGTCTCGTCTTCGTCTGCTACCAGGGCGACCTGATCTCCCAGTTCGAGTTCATCCAGCGCGCCTGGATCGACACCGACGACTTCCCGAACCGCGACGTCCCGGTCGGCCGGGACGCGCTGCTCGGCCGGGACAGCGAGGTGTCGTTCCCGGTCCCGGGCTCGCAGGGCACCGAGTCGGTGCGGCTGAGCCTGCGGCAGTTCGTCAAGACGGAGGGGTCCCTGTACACCTTCACGCCGTCGATGACCGCGCTGCGGATGCTGGCTGACGGCAGCATCCCGCCCGGCGGCGGTCCGCCGCGCGACCGCGTGATCCCGGCGTTCGCGGTCATCGGCCGCGGTGAGGTCATCAGCTCGGGCAAGGCCCGCCTCCGCTACGAGGGCGACAACAACCTCGTCCTGCGCGACGAGAACGAGCAGGTGCGCTGGGACGCCGGCATGGGCGGGAGCACCGGGGTCCGCGGGGAGATGCGCACGGACGGGGCGCTCGTCCTGGTCGACGTGAACGGCGATCCGCTGTGGAGCACCGGCACCGAGGGGAACCCCGGCGCCGTCCTCGTGGCGCGGGCGGACGGGGACCTGGCCGTCGTCGCGCCGGACGGCACCACGCTGTGGCACACGGACACGGCGCACTGACCGGCGCCGTCCGCACGGACGGGGGGCGCGGGCCGCACCGCGCGCCCGCGCCCCCCGTCGGGCACGCTCAGGCGAGTGCCCGCAGCCGGTCGGCGAGTTCGTCCCGGAAGAAGTCGATGAACCCGTCCGGGTCCGGCCCGGCGTTCATCAGCACCAGCCGGTCGAACCCGGCCTCCACGAACGGGCGCGCCGCCTCGACATGGCGCTCCGGGTCGTTCCCGCACGCGAACTGCTGGAGCATGTCCTCCTCGCGCACGGTGCTGGTCGCGGCCTCGAAGTTCACCGGGTTGGGCAGTTCGCTCATCACCTTCCAGCCGGTGACGGCCCACCGGTTGGTCTTCAGGGCGGCGCGGGCGGCGGTGCGTTCGTCCTCGGCCCAGGCGAGCGGCACCTCGACATAGCGGGGTCCGTCGCCGCCGGCCTCCCGGTAGGCCGCCACCAGATCGGGGCGCGGCTCGGTGGCGAACAGGCCGGTGCCGAGGTCGGCGGCGATCCGCGCCGCCTCCGGGCCGCCGGCCGCGACCGCGAGCACCGGCGGCTCGGGCGGCAGGTCGAAGACCCGGGCGTCGCTCAGCCGCAGGTGCTTCCCCTCGTAGCTCCGATACCCGCCCTGCCACAGCAGGCGGATGATCTCCAGGGCCTCCCGCAGCATCTCCTGGCGGGTCGCCACCGAGTCGGGGAACCCGGTGCCCACGACATGCTCGTTGAGGCGCTCACCCGATCCGACGCCGAGCGTGAACCGGCCGCGGGAGACCAGGGCGAGAGTCGCCGCCGCCTGCGCGATGATCGCCGGGTGGTAGCGCACGGTCGGGCAGGTGACACCGGTGGCCAGACCGATCCGGTCGGTCTTCGCCGCGATCGCCCCGAAGACCGTCCAGGTGAACGGCGAGTGCCCCTGGACGTCGAGCCAGGGGTGGTAGTGGTCGCTCATCTCGACGAAGTCGAAGCCCGCGCGTTCGGCGAGCACCGCCTGCCGCACCAGTTCCTCGGGTCCGAACGCCTCGGACGCCAGCTTGTACCCGATCTGCATCGCTGATCCCTGCTCCTCGCATCCCGGTGTCTTCCGGAGGGTCCCGCCGTACCGCGCACGCTGCCAGGGGCGCCCGTGCGGCCCGGACCGACAGGCCGTCCGCCGGGGCGCGGTCCGCCGGATGGCGGACCGGCCGCCTCACCGGCTACCCGCGCGGGCGCGCCGTCACCGGATCGATATGCGGCGGGCGGCGCCTCGCCACCCCCGTGCCCACTCACCTGCGGTGACGGCGCATCGCCCACCCGGGCGTGGAACGCGACGCATTCGTGACCATGACGGCGTGTCCCGGGGAATCCTCCAGTTCACGCCCCCTGCAACGTTTTTGGCTTCGACTCCTGAAAGCACGGCCGCGGACGACCGCCTCCGAGGGCGGCGCTGTGTGAAGTATTGACGGCCCCCGGGGCAAGGGATTTACTCCCGGGCAACGTCGCCGGAACCGGTTCCGGAACCGGTGTCGGCGCTGCCGCCGACCGTGGACGGCGGCCCCCGTGTGCCCGAGGAGCGAACCCCATGCGCGTCACCATCGCCGACGTCGCCCGTACGGCGGCCGTCAGCAAGACGACCGTCTCGCGGGTGCTCAACGGCAAGGGCGAGGTCGACGCCGAGACCGCGGAACGGGTCCGCGCCGTCATCGCCGACCTCGGGTACGTCCCCAGCTCCCGCGCCGTCGGCCTGGCACGCGGCAGCAGCCACACGATCGCCATGCTCGTCCCCTCGCTCACCTGGCCCTGGGTCGGCGAGATGGTGCAAGGCGTGGCCGACGTGGTGGAGGCCGCCGGCTACGGGCTGCTGCTCTGCACCTGCAACCGGGGCGAGGGGTCGATGGCGCAGTTCACGAGCCAGGTGTCGGCGCGCGCGTTCGACGGGGTGCTCGTCATCGAGCCGGAGAACACCCTCGGCGCGCTCGCCTCGCTGCACCAGCAGGGCCTGCCGCTCGTCATGATCGACGACCGGGGGCAGCGCCCCGACTTCCCGTCGGTCGTCACCACCAACGCCCGGGGTGCCGCCGGAGCCGCCGCGCACCTGCTGGCCTCCGGGCGGCGCGCACCCCTCACCATCACCGGGCCGCCGCGGTTCGGCTGTGTCCGGGACCGCACCGGCGGGTTCGCCGACACCCTGCGCGAGTGGGGTGTCGAGCAGCCCGAACGCCACGTACTCACCGGGGACTTCACCGTCCGCCGCGGCCAGACGCTGGTCGAGCGGGCACTCGCCGACGGGCTCGTCTTCGACTCCGTCTTCGCCCACAACGACCTCAGCGCCACCGGCGCCCTGTACGCCCTGCGGAGCGCGGGCCGCAGCGTCCCCGACGACGTGGCCGTCATCGGTTTCGACGACATCCCCCTCGCCTCCTACACCGAGCCGCCACTCACCACCGTCCGCCAGCCGATGCGGGCGATGGGCGAGGCGGCGGCCCGCCGCCTGCTCGACCACCTCGGCGGGACGACCCCACTGGAGCCGGTGCCGGTCGTGCTGCCCACCGAACTCGTCATCCGGTCCTCAGCGCCGGGCTGACGGCACCCGCCCACCCGTACCACCGCGCACGCGCGGTACGGCCGCGCCATGGGACGGCGCGGTCCCGCGCGCCCGCCACGTCACATCACCAGCAGCACGGTCGCGCCCGCCGACGCCGTTTTCCGCGCGCCCGACGGCACCGCCGTGCCCACCCACCGCCACCGGAGGTACCCATGAGAGTCCGCACGCGTCCCCGAAGAGCGCTCACCGCCACGGTCGGTGTGCTGGCCGCCCTCACCCTGCTCGCCGCATGCGGTGGCGGGGGCGGCGCCACCGGCTCCGGCGGCGGCGACGGGGTGCTCACCGTCGGCATGCCGAACGGGCCGCAGGCCGACAACAGCAACCCGTTCCTCGGCACTTCGGCGGGCGCCTCCCTCGGCTACCGGGCGATGATCTACGAACCGCTGGCCATGACCAACCTCGTGCGCCCCGACCAGGAGCCCAAGCCGTGGCTCGCCACCTCATGGGAGTGGAACGAGGACTTCACCGAGGTGGTCCTCACCGTCAACACCGAGCCGACCTGGTCGGACGGCGAGGCGTTCGGCGCGGAGGACGTCGCGTTCACCTTCTCGCTGCTGCGCGACAACCCGGCCCTGAACGAGGCGGGCGTGCCCTACCAGGACGTCACCCAGGACGGGGACACCGTCACCCTCACGTTCGAGACGTCCCAGTACGTCAACCAGACCCGCATCCTCGACACCTACATCGTCCCCGAGCACATATGGGCGGACATCGAGGCGCCCGAGACGTTCGAGAACCAGGACCCGGTCGGGACCGGCCCCTACGTCCTGGACACCTTCACCCCGCAGACCGTCACGCTGAAGCGCCGCGACACCTACTGGCAGGACCTGCCGCAGGTGGAGGAGCTGCGCTACACGTCCTACAACGACAACAACGCCCAGACGACCGCCCTCGCGAACGGCGACACCGAGTGGTCGTACGTCTTCATGCCGGACTACGAGCAGGTCTTCATCGAGCGCGACCCGGACCACCACAAGCTGTGGTTCCCCACCGGCCTCGGCATCCACGGACTCTGGATCAACAACGAGGTGGCGCCGTTCGACGACCCGGCGCTGCGCCGCGCCATGTCGCTCGTCATCGACCGGGCCGCCATCAGCGAGCAGGCCCACGCCGGTCTGTACCCGCTGCTGGAGAACCCGACAGGACTTCCGCTGCCGGCCGGCGCGTCGTTCCTCGCCCCCGAGTACCAGGGGGAGACGCAGGAGGTCGACGTCGCGGCGGCGAAGGACATCCTCGACGAGGCCGGCTACACCCTCGACGGCGACACGCTGCGCACTCCCGAGGGCGACCCGGTCTCCCTGACCCTCACCGACCCGGCGGGCTGGTCCGACTACCTGACGGGCCTGTCGATCATCTCCGACAACCTGAAGGAGATCGGCATCGAGGCCACCGTCGAGACGCAGACCGTCGACGCGTGGACGGACGACGTGAACAACGGCGACTTCGACGCCACCCTGCACTGGACCAACACCGGCGCGACGCCGTACGACATGTACCAGAACATCATGGACGGCGAGCTGTACAAGCCGGTCGGTGAGTCGTCCCCCGGCGGCAACTTCGGGCGGTACCGGAACGACGAGGCGACCGCCGCACTGGCCGACTACCGCAACGCCAGTGACGAGGAAGCCCGTACCGAGGCGCTGTACACGCTCCAGCGCATCCTCGTCGAGGACGTGCCGATGATCCCGACCGTCGCGGGGCCCATCGGCGCCGAGTACAGCACGAAGAACTGGATCGGCTGGCCCACCGACGTCGACCCGTACGCCACCCCGCAGCCCACGCAGCGCGGCGCCCTGGACGTCGTCCTGCACCTGCGGCCCGCCGAGGGCTGAGCCCGCCCGCTCCACCGGCCCGTCCGGCGCCGCCCCGCGCCGGACGGGCCCCGCCGCCACCGCAGCCGCCGTACGACAGGACACCCCGCCATGCCCGAAACCACCGAACCGCCGCCCGCCACCGCGGCGCCCACCGCCCCGGCCGACCGTCCCGTGGTGCTGGAAGCGACCGGCCTGAGCAAGCACTTCCCCGTACGCCGCACCCTGCGCACCATCGCCGACCGCGGCCGTCCCGTCGTCCACGCCGTCGACGACGTGTCGCTGACCCTGCGCCGGGGCACCGTCACCGCGATCGTCGGCGAGTCCGGATCGGGGAAGTCCACCGTCGCGCGCCTCCTCGCCCAGCTCATGCCGGCGACGTCGGGGAGCCTGCTGCTCGGCGGCCGGTCGGTCCGCGCCACCCGCGGCCGGGCCTTCCGCTCCTGGTGCCGCGAGGTCCAGCTCATCTTCCAGGACCCGTTCGGCTCCCTGAACCCGACCCACACGATCCGCTACCACCTCACCCGCGCCCTGCGCATCCACGGCCGCGCCGGCCGCACCGCCGCCGACCTCGACCGGGCGCTCGCCGCCCTCCTGGCCCGCGTCCACCTCACACCGGCCGAGCGGTACCTCGACGCGTTCCCGCACGAGCTGTCCGGCGGCCAGCGCCAGCGTGTCGCGATCGCCCGCGCCATGGCGGCCGAGCCGAAGGTGCTGCTCGCCGACGAGCCGGTGTCCATGCTGGACGTGTCGATCCGCCTCGGCATCCTCAACCTGCTGCGCGACCTCAAGGAACGGCTCGACCTGGCGGTCCTCTACATCACCCACGACATCGCCTCGGCCCGCTACTTCGCCGACGAGACGCTCGTGATGTACGCGGGCCGCGTCGTCGAGGGCGGTGACAGTGAGACCGTCACCCAGCGCCCGGCGCACCCGTACACGCGGCTCCTCGTCGGCTCAGCGCCCGACCCCGACCGCGTGGCGGCGCCCGCGGACGAGGCCGACGAGGAGGGCGCGGGGGAGCCCCCGAGCCTCATCACCCCGCCCGCCGGCTGCCGCTTCCACCCCCGCTGTCCCGCCGCGATGGAGCGCTGCCGCACCGAACTGCCGCCCCGCTTCGACCTGCCGGACGGCCAGTGGGCCGCCTGCTGGCTGTACGACGGGGCCGCCGGCCGTCCCGCGGCGAGTGAGGAGCGCCCCGCATGAGGTACTTCGCCCAACGCCTGCTCTTCTACGCGGTCACCGCCTGGGCCGCCATCACCATCAACTTCTTCATCCCCCGCCTCATGCCGGGCGACCCCGTCCAGTCCCTCATCAACCGCTACCAGGGCCAGTTGAGCACCCAGGCCATCGACTCGCTGCGCACGCTGTTCGGCCTGGACGAGCAGCAGTCGCTGTGGCAGCAGTACCTCGACTACTGGGGCAACCTGTTCGACGGCGACCTCGGCACCTCGTTCACCTACTTCCCGACGGGCGTCGCGGACATCATCGGCCAGAGCATGCCGTGGACGCTGACCCTGATGGGGATCACGACCGTCCTCGGCTTCCTCCTCGGCACCGGCGTCGGCATCCTCGCCGGCTGGCGGCGCGGCTCGTGGCTCGACGCGATGCTGCCGGTGACGACGTTCTTCTCCGCGATCCCCTACTTCTGGCTCGGGCTCATCGCCATCACCGTGTTCGCCGTCCAGTGGCCGCTGTTCCCCGCGTCCGGCGGCTACGACACGGGGCTCGTGCCCGAGCTGAGCTGGCCGTTCATCTCCAGCGCGATCGAGCACGGCCTGCTGCCCGGCATCACGATCATCATCAGCTCGGTGGCCGGCTGGATCCTCGGCATGCGCAACATGATGGTGTCCGTCTCCGCGGAGGACTACGTGCTCGTCGCCCAGGCGAAGGGCCTGTCGGAACGGCGCGTCATGTTCTCCTACGCCGCGCGCAACGCGATCCTCCCCAGCATCTCCAACTTCGCCCTGTCCCTCGGCTTCATCGTCGGCGGCACCCTGCTGGTCGAGATGGTCTTCTCCTACCCGGGCATCGGCTACGTCCTCTTCCAGGGGGTCGGCGCGAAGGACTACCCGCTCATGCAGGGCGTCTTCCTCTTCGTCACGCTCGCCGTCCTCGCGGCGAACCTGCTGGCCGACGTCGTCTACCTGCTCCTCGACCCGCGCACCCGCCGGGAGGCGTCATGACCACGGCACAGCAGGCCACCGAAGCCGCGCTCCCGCCGGACGGCGCGGAGCTGCGGCCGCGGCGCAGGGACAGGTTCCGCTTCCTGCGCAACGGGAAGACCCTCACCGGCCTGATCATCCTCGGCGTGTTCGCCGTGCTGGCGGTCGCCGGCTCCTGGCTGGCACCGTACGACCCGTCCGCGCGCAGCGAGGCGCTGCTGGAGGCGCCGTCGTGGAGCCACCCGTTCGGCACCACGCAGACCGGGCAGGACATCTTCTCGCAGATCCTGGTCGGCACCCGGGGCGTCCTCCTCGTCGGCTTCCTCGCCGCGCTCATCGCGACCGTGCTCGGCGTCCTGATCGGGGTCACCTCGGGCTACCTCGGCGGCATCGGCGACGACGTGCTCTCCTCGGTCAGCAACGTCTTCCTCGTCATCCCCGGCCTGCCGCTGATCATCATCATCACGAGCTTCCTGCCCGAGACGAGCGACTGGACCATCGCCCTCGTCATCGGCCTGACCTCCTGGGCGTGGGGCGCCCGCGTCCTCCGCGCGCAGACGCTGTCCCTGCGCGGGCGGGACTACGTGCAGGCCGCCCGCGCGACCGGCGAGTCCACCTGGCGCATCATCGTCTTCGAACTGCTGCCGAACCTCACGCCGGTCATCGCGTCGGGGTTCATCGGCACGGTCGTCTTCGCCGTGCTGTCGGAGGTGACGCTCGCGTTCATCGGCGTGGCCAGCATCTCCGACTGGAACTGGGGGACCGTCCTGTTCTGGGCTCAGAGCAACCAGGCGCTCGCCCAGAACGCGTGGTGGTGGTTCGTGCCCGCCGGCCTGTGCATCGCGCTGCTCGGCACCGCCCTGTCCCTGATCAACTTCGGCATCGACGAATTCATCAACCCCCGGCTGCGCAGCCAGGGCCGCCCCGGCCGCTCGGTGCGGATGCGCGTCGGGTTCACCCCCGTCGTGCGCGCCGGCCGGCCCGGCGCGGACGCGGCGGCCGGCACCCCCGGCAAGGACGAGAAGGAGCCACGGCCGTGACGAGCGAAGCGGTCCTCGACATCCGCGGCCTGACCGTGGACTACGGTCTCGGCGCCGGCGCGGTGCACGCCGTCCGGGACATCGACCTGACGCTGCGCCGCGGCGAGGTCCTCGGCCTGGCGGGGGAGTCCGGCAGCGGCAAGTCCACGCTGGCGTACGCCGTCACGCGGCTCCTGTCGCCGCCCGGCGTGATCACGGGCGGCGAGGTCCTGTACAGCCCGCGCCAGGGCGGCACCACCGACATCCTGTCCCTCGGCAGCGAGGAACTGCGGGCGTTCCGCTGGCAGGAGATCTCCCTCGTCTTCCAGGGCGCCATGAACTCCCTGAACCCGGTGCACACCGTCCGCGCCCAGCTCACGGACGTGCTCAAGGCCCACCGGCCCGGCATGAGCCGCAGGGAGCGCACCGACCGGGCCGCCGAACTCCTCGCGCTCGTCGGCATCTCCGCCGACCGCCTCGGCAGCTACCCGCACCAGTTGTCCGGCGGCATGCGGCAGCGGGTCATGATCGCGATGGCCCTCGCCCTCGACCCCGAGATCGTCATCCTCGACGAGCCGACGACCGCGCTGGACGTCGTGATGCAGCGGCAGATCCTGCGGCAGCTCACCCGGCTGCGCGGCGAACTCGACTTCTCCGTGGTGTTCATCACGCACGACATCTCGCTGCTGGTCGAGTTCTCCGACCGGATCGCGATCATGTATGGCGGCCGGATCGTCGAGCAGGCGGGCGCACGGGAGATCTACGAATCGGCCCATCACCCTTACAGCGACGGCCTGTTGCACTCGTTCCCCGCCCTGCACGGGCCGCGCAGGGAGCTGTCGGGGATCCCCGGGTCGCCGCCGGATCTGACGGCGATGCCGGAGGGGTGTGCGTTCCACCCGCGCTGCCCGCGTAGGTTCGACCCGTGCGACCGGCACGTCCCGGTACTCACGCCGCCCGCTCCGGGCGGCGACCGTACCGTCGCCTGCTGGCTGCACACGGACCGCTGAGGGTCCCCGAGGCGTGCCCGAGGGCGTGCACGCCGATCCGCACACGCACCACCGACAGGAGCGAGCACCGCACATGACCTCCTCGACCCCTTCCCCGACCGGCCGCCAGGACGGTCCGCCCGCGCCCATGGCCTTCCCCGCGCTCGCCCGTGACTTCCGGTGGGGCGTGGCGACCTCGTCCTACCAGATCGAGGGCGCCGTGGACGAGGACGGCCGCGGCCCCTCGATCTGGGACACCTTCTGCCGCGTCCCCGGCGCCGTCGTGGGCGGTGAGAACGGTGACGTGGCC
The DNA here is from genome assembly GCF_004193175.1 of Streptomyces sp. RFCAC02. Lineage (NCBI taxonomy): Bacteria > Bacillati > Actinomycetota > Actinomycetes > Kitasatosporales > Streptomycetaceae > Streptomyces > Streptomyces sp. RFCAC02. Next base: position 5,595,887 of record NZ_SAUH01000001.1, read on the forward strand.
TGCGACCACTACCACCGCGTGCCCGAGGACGTGGACATCATCGCGGGCCTCGGCGTGGACACCTACCGCTTCTCCCTCGCGTGGCCCCGCATCCAGCCCGGCGGGCGCGGCCCGGCGAACGCGGCGGGCGTCGCGTTCTACGACCGGCTCGTCGACACCCTCCTGGACCGGGGCATCACGCCCTGGATCACGCTCTACCACTGGGACCTGCCGCAGGAGCTGGAGGACGCGGGCGGCTGGCCGGCGCGCGACACGGCGTACCGGTTCGCCGACTACGCCGAGCTGGCCCACGACGCCCTCGGCGACCGGGTCGTCCACTGGACCACGCTGAACGAGCCGTGGTGCTCGGCCATGCTGGGCTACGAGAACGGCATCCACGCGCCGGGCCGCAAGGACTTCGGCGCGGCCATGCACGCCGTCCACCACCTGCTGCTCGGCCACGGCCTGGCGGCGGCCCGCATCCGCGAGCGGCACACCGGCCCGCTGGAGCTCGGCATCACCCTCAACACGGGCCACTTCGTGCCGGCCACGGACTCCGAGGCCGACCGGGAGGCGCGGCGCATCGCGGACGGGCTGAGCAACCGCATCTACCTCGACCCGCTGGTCCACGGCCGCTACCCGGAGGACGTCACGGCCGACCTCGCGGCGCGCGGCGTGACGATGCCGGTCCAGGACGGCGACCTGGAGATCATCTCCGCGCCGCTCGACATCCTGGGCATCAACTACTACTCCAGCCACCGCTCGTCCGGCACGGACGAGAACGGCGCGACGACCGGCGAGGACGGCCTGCCGGTCGTCCGCAGCGTGCCCTACGGCCGCCCGCGCACCGCGATGGACTGGGAGATCGTCCCCGAGGGGCTGACGGACCTGCTCACGCGGCTGCACGACGACTACGGCCTGCCGATGATCATCACGGAGAACGGTGCCGCGTTCGACGACGTCGCCGAGGAGGACGGCAGCGTCCACGACGCGGACCGCACCGCCTACCTGGTGGACCACATCGGTGCCGTCGCCGCGGCGCGCGAGGCGGGTGTCGACATGCGCGGCTACTTCGCCTGGTCCCTCTTCGACAACTTCGAGTGGGCCGAGGGGTACGCGAAGCGGTTCGGCATCGTGCGCGTGGACTACGACACGCAGCGGCGGACCGTGAAGGACAGCGGCCGGTGGTTCGCCGACAGCGTCCGGCTGACCCGCGAGGCGGGCGAGGGCACGGCGGGCTGACGGCGGACGCCACCGCGACGGTGGGAGGCCCGCGCCACGGGCCTCCCACCGTCCCGTCTCACCGCTGAGCCGGTGCCCCCGCCGCGCCGGGGGCCGCCCTCTCCAGGTCGTCGACGCCGCCGGACATGATCGTGCGGATGTGGTCGGTGATGTGGGGGAGCGGCCAGTCCCACCAGGCCACGGCCAGGAGACGTTCCACCTCGGCGTCGTCGTACCGTCTGCGGACGATCCGGGCGGGATTGCCGCCGGCGATGCCGTAGTCGGGGACGTCGGCGGTGACGACGGAACCGGCGGCGACGATCGCCCCGTGACCGATGCGGACCCCCGGCATCACCGTCGTCCCGTGGCCGAGCCAGACGTCGTTGCCGAGCACGGTGTCGCCCCGGCCGGGCAGGCCGGTGATGAGGTCGGCGTGTTCGCCCCAGGAGCCGCCCATGATCGGGAACGGGAAGGTCGAGGGGCCGTCCATGCGGTGGTTGGCGCCGTTCATGAGGAACCGCACGCCCGTGCCCAGCGCGCAGAACTTCCCGATCACCAGCCTCTCGGGGCCGTAGTGGTACAGGACGTTGCGGGTCTCGAAGGCGGTCGGGTCGTCGGGGTCGTCGTAGTAGGAGAACTCACCGGCCTCGATGAGGGGCGAGGTGATGAGCGGTTTCAGCAGCACCACGCGCGGTTGGTGGGGCATCGGGTGCAGGACGGTCGGATCTGCGGGGACGGGTGCGGGCATGCGGGGGCTCCGTTCCTGGGGTGTTCGCGTTCGTGATGAGCCGGGTGGTCGTCGTGGGCGTCAGGCCGCGGTGGCGGATTCCGCGGCCGCGCGCAGGACGAGGTGGGCTCCCCGCCAGCGCTCGCGCAGCCGGCGGTCGTGGCTGACGACGACGAGGGCGCCGTCGAACCCGGCCAGCGCGGCCTCCAGCTCCTCGGCGAGCGCGGGCGACAGGTGGTTGGTCGGCTCGTCCAGCAGCAGGATGTCCGCCGGCTCGGCGAGCAGGCGCGCCAGCGCGAGCCGCTGCACCTGCCCGGTGGACAGCCGCCCGACGGGCACCGCGAACAGGTCGGTGCCGAACAGGCCGAGGGACAGCAGCTTCTCCGCGTGCTCGTCGGCGTGGCCCGCCCGGCCGCGCGCGAAGGCGGCGAGCACGGTGTCGTCCGGTGCGCCGGGCCGCGGGTCCTGCGCGAGGTGGCCGGTCCTGCCGCGGCGGGTGACGCCGCCCGCGTCGGGCGCGAGGCGCCCGGCGAGGACGCGCAGCAGGGTGCTCTTGCCCGCGCCGTTCGGCCCGGTGACGAGCAGCCGCTCGCCCGCGCCGACGGTGAGGTCCGCCGGGGCGAGCCGCCCGGTGACGGCGACGCCGGTGGCGGCGAGCGCGGCGCCCTCCGGGCGGCCGGCACGCGGCGCGGGCCTGAAGCGCAGCGGCTCCGGCGGCCGGGGGACCGGGTCGGCGAGCAGGCGGCGCAGCCGTTCCTCCGCGGTGCGGACCCGGCCGGCGAGCGACTTCTGCACGCGGCCGCCCGCGCGGTCGTAGGCCATCTTGTTGCCGTCCTTGATCGCGCGCCCGGGGGCGACCCGGCGGGCGGTGGTCGCGGCGGCCTCGCGGAGCCGTTCGGTCTCGGCGCGCCACCGCTCGTGCGCCTCGATCCAGCGCCGCCGGGCGGCGGCCTTCTCGGCGAGGTGGCCGGCGTACCCGTTGCCGTACCGCACGACGCGGCGCCGGTCGGCGTCCACCTCCAGCAGGCCGGTGGCGACGCGTTCGAGGAAGAGGCGGTCGTGGGAGACCGCCACCGTGGTGCCCCGCCGCGTGCGCAGGTGGTCCTCCAGCCACTCCAGGGCGGCTCCGTCGAGGTGGTTGGTCGGCTCGTCGAGCAGCAGCACCTCCGGTGCCGCGGCCAGGAGGGCGGCCAGCCGCAGCCTGACCCGTTCGCCGCCGGACAGGGTGCCCACGGTGCGGTCCCGGCCGACGAGTCCGAGGCCGAGCCCGTGCAGGGCGCGCTCGACGCGGGCGCCGGCGTCGTAGCCGCCGCGCAGTTCGAAGACCGTCGCCAGCTCGCCGTACTCGGCCATGCCGGACGTGTCGCCGCCGGCCATCGCGGCCTCAAGACGGCGCATCCGCCGCTCGACGGCGCGCAGGTCGCTCAGGGCGCGGTCGATGACGTCCTGGACGGTGGCCGCCGGGTCGAGCCGCTCGTCCTGGGCCAGGTGGCCCACGCCGCCGGTGGCCCGGACGACGATCTCTCCCCGGTCGGGCTGTTCCAGGCCGGCGAACAGGCGCAGCAGGGTGGATTTGCCGGAACCGTTCTCGCCGACGATCCCGGCGCGTTCACGGGTGGCGAGCGAGCAGGTCACCGAGTCGAGGACGACCCGGCCGTCGAAGGACTTGCTGACGTCGAGCGCGGTGATCTGTGCGGTCATACGGGTGCTCCTGAGCGTTCGGTGACGGGGCGGCCGCCGAGGGCCGCGGGGTCGGGGAAACGCTGCGGAAGAGCATCGATCACTCCACTAGTGCGACAACTGATGCGTTAAGATGATGGCACGGCACCGCCCCTCCGGGCAACCGACCCCGAGCAACCGACCTGTGAGCGACCGCATGACAGCGATGCCCCCCGCGGATCCCCCGCCCCGCCGCCGTCCCGGCGGCCGTACGGCCCGCGTCCGCGCGCAGGTGCTCGACGCGGTGCTCGCGGAGCTGGGCGAGCACGGCTACGACGGGCTCACCGTCGACGCCGTCGCCGCGCGCTCCGGCGTGCACCGCGCGACGGTCTACCGGCGCTGGGGGGATGTCGGCGGCCTCCTCGCCGACGTGCTCGACGCCGCCGGCGACGACGACTGGCGGCCGGCCGACACCGGCTCGATCGAGGGCGACCTGACGGCGCTCAACCAGGAGATCCAGACGGCCATGGCCGCGCGGCCGTCCGTCATGGCGGCGCTGATCGCGGCGTCGTTCCGCTCGGAGAAGGCCGCCGAGGCCCAGCGGCGGCTGTGGGACGACCGGTACACCCGCTGCGAGGAAGTCGTCCACCGGGCGGTCGGGCGCGGTGAACTGCCGCCCGGCACCGACGCGAGGCGCCTGCTCATCGCGGCCACCGCGCCGCTCTACCACCAGCTCGTGCTGCTCCACACACCGCACGACCCGGGCCTGCCCCGGCACGCCGCCAGGGCCGCCGTGCTCGCCGGGGCGGCGGGCGCCTTCACGCCGGATGGACCGCCGGGCGGCGGCTGAGCGGGGCGCACGGGGCCGGGTCAGACCTCCTGTTCCGCCCGGTCGCCCGCCCACTCCGTGTGGAACGTGCCCGGACGGTCCGCCCGCTCGTAGGTGTGGGCGCCGAAGAAGTCGCGCTGCCCCTGCACGAGCGCCGCCGGGAGCCGCTCGGCGCGCAGCGCGTCGTAGTACGCCAGCGCGGAGGAGATCCCCGGCACCGGCACACCCAGCTCCGTCGCCTCGGCCACGACATGGCGCCACGGGTTCTGCGCGGCACGCAGCGCCTCCGCGAACGTCGGGTCCGTCAGCAGCGTCACGGGCGCGTCCCCGCCGCCGTGGTAGGCCGCCCTGATCTCGTCGAGGAAGCGCGCCCTGATGATGCAGCCGCCGCGCCAGATCCGCGCGACCGCGCCCCGGTCGATGTCCCACCCGTACGCCGCGCTGCCCGCCTCGATCAGGTGCCAGCCCTGCGCGTACGCCACGATCTTGGAGGCGTACAGCGCCTCCTCGACGTTGTCGGCGAAGCGCGCGGCGTCGTCCGGGTGCAGGACCGGACGCGCCGGCCCGGGCAGGCCGCGCGCCGCCTCCCGCAGCCGGCCGTGCCCCGACAGGGAGCGCGCGAACACGGCCTCGGCGATGCCGGACACGGGCACCCCGAGGTCGAGTGCCGTCTGCACCGTCCACCGCCCGGTGCCCTTCTGCTCCGCCCGGTCGGCCACGATGTCGACGAACGGCCGGTCCGTCGCCGCGTCCGTGTGCGAGAGCACCTCGGCGGTGATCTCGATCAGGTAGGAGTCGAGGCGTCCGGTGTTCCACCCGCGGAAGACCTCCGCGATCCGCGCCGGCTCGAAGCCCGCGACCCGCCGCAGCAGGTCGTACGCCTCGGCGATGAGCTGCATGTCGGCGTACTCGATGCCGTTGTGGACCATCTTGACGAAGTGTCCTGCGCCGTCGGGCCCCATGTGCGCGCAGCACGGCTCCCCGTCGACCTTCGCCGCGATGCTCTCCAGCAGCGGCCCGAGCGCCGCGTAGGACTCGGCGGAGCCGCCCGGCATGATGCTCGGCCCGTTCAGCGCGCCCTCCTCGCCGCCGGAGATGCCGCAGCCCACGAAGTGCAGCCCGCGCTCGCGGAGCGCAGCCTCGCGGCGCCGGGTGTCCTCGAAGTGCGCGTTGCCGCCGTCCATGATCATGTCGCCCGGTTCGAGCAGCGGCGCGAACGCGTCGATCACCGCGTCCGTCGGCTCGCCGGCCTTGACCATGACGACCAGCCTGCGGGGCCGCTCCAGTGCGGCGACGAACTCCTCGGCCGACTCGGTCGCGACGAAGTCGCCCTCGTCGCCGAACCGTTCCACCAGTTCGCGGGTCCGCGCGGCCGTCCGGTTGTGGAGCGCGACCGTGTGGCCGTGCCGTGCGAGGTTCCGCGCGAGGTTGCGGCCCATCACCGCGAGCCCGGTGACCCCGATCTGTGCCTGCCGCGCCATGTCCCAACTCCGATCGTCCGTGTCCGACGCTGCTTGTCTCCCGCCCCTTCCGCCGCTTCTGCCCCCGGGGGTCAGAATTCCTCCTGCTCGTCCGGATCGCCGCCGATGCGGCGGTGCGGGCGGTCGGCGACGGCCGCCAGCTCGTCCTCGTCCAGCGCGAAGCCGAAGACGTCCGCGTTCTGCCGGCGGCGCTCCGCGTTCCCCGACTTCGGGATCGGCACGGCGCCGAGCTGGATGTGCCACCGGAGCACCACCTGCGCCGGGCTCACCCCGTGCGCCGCCGCGATCGAGCCGATCACCGGGTCGGCCAGCAGGTCGCTGCCCCGGCCGAGCGGGCTCCAGCTCTGGGTCACGATGCCGTGCTCGGCGTGGAACGCCCGCAGCTCCTCCTGCGGCAGCAGCGGATGCATCTCGATCTGGTTGACGGCCGGCATGACGCCCGTCTCGCGCTCCAGACGCAGCAGGTGCTCGGGCGTGAAGTTGGAGACGCCGATGGACCGGACCAGGCCCGCTTCCCGCAGCTCGATCATGGCGCGCCAGGACGCCACGTACTTGTCGACGCGGGGGAGCGGCCAGTGGATGAGGTAGAGGTCGACCCGGTCGACGCCCAGGCGCTCGCGGGAGCCGGCGAAGGACGCCAGCGTCTCGTCGTGGCCGTGGTCGCGGCCCGGCAGCTTGGTGGTGACGAGCCAGGCGTCCCTGGGCACGCCGGAGCGGGCGAGGCCGGCGCCGACACCCGTCTCGTTGCGGTAGTTCACGGCCGTGTCGATCAGCCGGTACCCGTCGGCGAGCGCGCCGGCGACGGCCTCCCCGGCCTGGTCGTCGGTCAGCGGGTAGGTGCCGAATCCGATGGCCGGCAGGGTGTGCGAGTCGTTGAGGGTGTGCAGGGGGGCGGTCGCCACGGCTCCTCCTCGATCGGCGGGACGGGGGAGCGGGCGCGGCCGGTCCCCTCGCGATCATGTCCCGCCAGCCTAACGCGCGGATGCGGCCGTACCCCCCGAACCGGGAGGAAAGATGCGCTAACGGGCATCCCCGGGCAGCCGCACGTCCCGCAGGACACGGTCGCACGCGGCGCGGGACCCTTCCACGAGCCCGGCGTTGGGCGCGTCGTTGCCGTCGATCCACGCCCGCGCGGCCGCCGCGTCCCGGCCGTGGCCCACATGCCGCCGCATCAGCCGGGCGTCCCGGGTCTCCGGCGGCGCCGCCACGTACCAGACCTCGGCCATCCACCGCCGCGCCGCCCGCCAGCCCGGCAGGTCGCAGGCGAGGTAGTTCCCCTCCGTCACGACCAGGCGCGCGGCGGCCGGTACGACGTGCCGGGCGGCGACCGGCTCGTCCAGGGCGCGGTCGAAGTCCGGCACGTACACCTCGCGCTCCGGCTCCGTCACCAGGCGGCGCAGCAGCGCCTCGTACCCCCACACGTCGAAACTCGGCTCGGAGCCCTTGCGGGAGCGCAGCCCGAGCCGGTCGAGCTGCTCGTTCGACAGGTGGAAGCCGTCGAGCGGCACATACGCGGCCCGGGGGCCGAGCGCCGTGACGAGCGCCCGCGCCAGGGTGGACTTCCCCGCCCCCGGCGGACCGGCGAGCCCGAGGACGGTCCGGCCCGTCGCGCCGCACAGCGCCCGGGCGTCGGCCACCAGGTCGGTCATCTCCATGCTCCGACCTTAGGGCCTGTCCGGCGACAGACCCTGGGGTCCGTCCGGCCGGTACGGCACCCCGCCGGGGCGCTCCACCGCCTGCCACAGCGCGGCCGACTCCGGATCGGTGCCCACCGCCCCCTCCGACGCGGCCTGCCGCTCCTCCAGACAGGTCCGCAGCACGCCGCCGTCCACCGTGTCCGGCGCCGACCCCGCGAACCCGGGATCGGCGTGCAGGACGACGAGCAGCAGGTGCGGCACGCGCCGCCGCCCGGGGCCGAGCGCCGGCTGGAAGTACGGGAGGTCGAGGACCCGCCCGCCGTGCCGCCGGTAGAAGCGCAGCCGTGCCGCCGGATCGCCGTGCGCCGCCTCGCTCGTGTGGTGCGCGGGATCGGCGACCTCGGCCAGGACGAGGCACGGGGCGTGCGCGGTGCGCCATGTCGCGACCGCGGCGTCGAGCAGCGGCCCGCCGATCCCGCCGCCCCGCAGTCCGGGCCGCACGGCGAGCCACGTCAGCAGCACGATCCGGTGCCGGCGGTCGAAGTCCCCGACCGCCGCCGCGAGCGGCCCCCGCGCGCCGCCGTCCGTCCACAGCACGGACAGCGCGCCGGACGCCACGCCCTCCCGCAGCTCGTCCGGCGGTGACAGCTCGTCGTCGCTGAACGAGGGCCGCAGCACCTCGGCGTCCAGCCGGTCGAGCACCGGTCCGGGACCGTCCAGGGTCCGTACGACCGCCGCGCCCTCGTCCACGCCGCCTCACCCGTTTCCTCGCCCGCCGCGCCCGCCCGAGGGGCGCGGACCGGCGGCCACCTTAAGGTCGCCGCCGGTCACGGCCCGGTCCGCGCGCCGGACCGGCGCGCACCCTCGCCGGACCGGCCGAAGGCCCGGGGCGGGGGACGGGGCACGGCGGTCCGCCGGGAAGACCGGTAAGTGATCGCGCAACCTCCCTGCGCGATCGTGGAGTTGATGTGCCGGGGCGGTGGTGGCGCGGTGTGGGGCGGGATGCTTCCATGGGCGCCACGGCCGACCGGACACGGTCGCGCCCGAAGCAGGCGAGAAGCAGGAGACAACGGCGGATGACTGACGAGTACGCGGCCCAGGACACCCCGGCGATCGACACGACGGTGCCGCATTCGGCCCGCATCTGGAACTACTGGCTGGGCGGCAAGGACCACTACGAGGTGGACCGGCTCGCGGGCGATCAGTACGCCGAGGCGTTCCCCGACATCTTCACCAGCGCGCGCGCCGCGCGGGCGTTCCTGGCCCGGACGGTGCGGTTCCTCGCCGGCGAGGCCGGGGTGCGGCAGTTCCTCGACGTGGGCACGGGGCTGCCGACGGCCGACAACACGCACCAGATCGCGCAGCGCGTGGCGCCGGAGTCCCGCGTCGTGTACGTGGACAACGACCCGCTCGTCCTCCTCCACGCGCACGCCCTGCTCGTCTCCTCGCCCGAGGGCGTGACCCGCTACATCGAGGCCGACCTCCACGACCCGGAGAAGATCCTCGCCCAGGCCGCCGAACTGCTCGACTTCTCCCAGCCGGTGGCCCTGATCCTGAGCGGCGTCCTCGGTCACGTCCGCACCTACGACGAGGCCCGCGACATCGTGCGGCGCCTCATGGCGGGACTGCCGTCCGGAAGCTGGCTGTCGCTGCACGACGCCGTCAACACGGACGAGAACTGGAGCACCGCGCAGGACGAGTACAACGAGTCGGGCGCCGTCCCCTACAACCTGCGCACCCCCGCCCAGGTCGCCGGCTACTTCGACGGCCTGGAGCCGGTCGAGCCGGGCATCGTACCGCTGGTGGACTGGCGCGCGGAGACTCCGGCCGGTGAGGACGAGCGCCGCAGCAGCGGCATCGGCGCCGTCGCGCGCAAGCCCTGACGGACCGGCAGACCCGGGAATGAGCCGGGCACACGGAACATTGAACCTTCCGCACGACACGATCAGGAGATGCGATGTCCCGTACTGTCCCCGCCGGCGCGCCCGGCTCATCCGGTCCGTCCGCGCGGGAGGGCTGACCCATGACGGATACCGAGCAGTGGACCAACCCGCTGCGCGACACCGCGAACGACCGCCGGCTGCCGCGCATCGCCGGCCCGTCGGGCCTGGTGATCTTCGGGGTCACCGGTGACCTGTCCCGCAAGAAGCTGATGCCGGCGGTGTACGACCTGGCCAACCGCGGCCTGCTGCCGCCGGGCTTCTCCCTGGTGGGCTTCGCCCGCCGCGACTGGGAGGACGAGGACTTCGCCCGCGTCGTCCACGACGCCGTCAAGGAACACGCGCGCACGCCGTTCCGCGAGGAGGTGTGGCAGCAGCTCGCCGAGGGGATGCGGTTCATCCCCGGCGACTTCGGGGACGACGAGGCGTTCGCCCGGCTGCGGGAGACCGTCGCCGCCCTGGACACCGCACGCGGCACCGGCGGGAACTTCGCCTTCTACCTGTCGGTGCCGCCGAAGTTCTTCCCGCAGGTCGTCCGCCAGCTCAAGAAGCACGGCCTGGCCGACGCGCCGGCCGGCTCGTGGCGGCGCGCCGTCATCGAGAAGCCGTTCGGCCGCGACCTCGCGACCGCGCGGGAGCTGAACGAGGTCGTGCACGAGGTGTTCCGCCCCCGGGACGTCTTCCGGATCGACCACTACCTCGGCAAGGAGACCGTCCAGAACATCCTGGCGCTCCGCTTCGCCAACACGCTCTTCGAGCCGGTCTGGAACCGTGGCTACGTCGACCACGTGCAGATCACGATGGCCGAGGACATCGGTATCGGCGGCCGCGCCGGCTACTACGACGGCATCGGGTCGGCCCGCGACGTCATCCAGAACCACCTCCTCCAGCTCCTCGCCCTCACCGCGATGGAGGAGCCCGCCGACTTCGACGCCGACGCCCTGATGGCCGAGAAGCTGAAGGTGCTGCGCGCGGTCCGCCTGCCCGCCGACCTCGGCCGCGACACCGTGCGCGGCCAGTACACGGGCGGGTGGCAGGGCGGCGAGAAGGTCCTCGGTTACCTGGCGGAGGAGGGCATCGACCCGGCCTCCCGCACCGACACCTACGCGGCCGTGCGCCTGGAGGTGGACACCCGCCGCTGGGCCGGTGTCCCCTTCTACCTGCGCACCGGCAAGCGACTCGGGCGGCGCGTGACGGAGATCGCGGTGGTGTTCCAGCGCGCGCCGCACTCGCCGTTCGACACCTCGGAGACGCAGGAGCTGGGGCACAACGCGCTCGTCATCCGCGTCCAGCCGGACGAGGGCGTCACCGTCAGGTTCGGCTCCAAGGTGCCCGGCACCCAGATGGAGATCCGGGACGTGACCATGGACTTCGCGTACGGCGAGTCGTTCACGGAGTCCAGCCCCGAGGCGTACGAGCGGCTCATCCTCGACGTGCTCCTCGGCGACGCGAACCTCTTCCCCCGCCACCAGGAGGTCGAGGAGTCCTGGCGCATCCTCGACCCGGTCGAGGAGTACTGGGACACCCACGGCGCCCCGGCCGACTACCCGGCCGGAAGCTGGGGGCCGGCGGAGGCCGACGAGATGCTCGCACGAGACGGAAGGACGTGGCGGCGGCCATGAGCACCGAACTGACCGGTACCACCTCGGCCAGGATCAACGCGGCCCTGGTCGCGGCCCGCCGCGCCGCCGGCAGCCCCGCCGTCGGCATGGTCCTGACCCTCGTCATCGTCACCGACGAGGAGAACGCCCACGACGCGCTCAAGGCGGCCCGCGACGCGTCCACCGAGCACCCGTCCCGCATCCTCGTCGTGATCCGCCGCCCCGGCCGGGGACCCCGCCGCACCGAGTCGCGCCTCGACGCCGACATCAGGGCCGGGGCCGGCGCGGGCAGCAGCGAGACGGTCCTGCTGCGGCTGCACGGCGAGCTGGCCGAGCACGCCGACTCCGTCGTCCTGCCGCTGCTCCTGCCGGACGCCCCCGTCGTCGTCTGGTGGCCGGTGGACGCGCCGGAGGTGCCGTCCCGCGACCCGCTCGGCGCGCTCGCGCAGCGCCGCATCACCGACGCGTACGCCGTCGAGGAGCCCCTGCGCGCGCTGGACGCCAGGGCCGCCGCCTACGCCCCGGGCGACACCGACCTCGCCTGGACGCGGCTCACGCCGTGGCGGTCGATGCTGGCCGCCGCGCTGGACGAGGGCGGCGCGGCCGTCACCTCGGCGGCCGTCGAGAGCGAGGCCGACAACCCGAGCGCCGAACTGCTCGCCCGCTGGTTCGCCGACCGCCTGCGGGTGCCGGTCGACCGGATCGTCACCGACGGGCCGGTCGTCACGGCCGTCCGGCTGCGGACCTCCGACGGCCAGATCGTCATCGACCGCCCGGATGGCCCCGTCGCCCGCCTCTCGATACCGGGCCAGCCCACGCGCACCCTGGCGCTCAAGGTCCGCAGCACGGCGGAGCTGATCGCCGAGGAACTGCGCCGCCTCGACCCGGACGAGGCGTACGCCGCCGCCCTGGCGGCCCGGGTCACCGCCCCGTCCCGCCCGCGCGACGGCGAGTCGCGCGAGACGGAAGGGGAGCGGAGGATCGAAGCACAGGAAGCGCACGACACGCACGACCAGCAGGAGAAGAACCATGTCTGACGCGACCCGCCTCACCCGGCTGCCCGAGTGGACCGCGCTGGCGGAGCACCGCGAGCAGTTCGGCGGCACCCGGCTGCGGGAGCTGTTCGACGCGGATCCGTCGCGTGCGGAGCGGTTGTCGGTGTCGGTGGGTGATCTGTATGTGGATTATTCGAAGCATCTGGTGACGGGGGAGACGCTGGGGTTGTTGGGGCGTCTGGCGGAGGCGCGGGGTGTGGCGTCGTTGCGGGATGCGATGTTCCGTGGTGAGCGGATCAATGTGACGGAGGACCGGGCGGTGCTGCACACGGCGTTGCGTGCGCCGCGTGATGCGGTGGTGGAGGTGGACGGGGAGAACGTCGTGCCGGCCGTCCACGCCGTGCTCGACCGTATGGCGGTGTTCGCGCGGGCGGTGCGCGAGGGCCAGTGGGTGGGGGCGACGGGGCGTCCGATCCGTTCGGTGGTGAACATCGGCATCGGTGGTTCGGATCTGGGTCCTGCGATGGCGTACGAGGCGTTGCGGCCGTATGCGGACCGGCGGCTGGATGTGCGGTTCGTGTCGAACGTGGACGGGTCCGACCTGCACGAGGCGCTGCGTGACCTGGACGCCGAGGAGACGTTGTTCATCGTCGCGTCGAAGACGTTCACGACCGTCGAGACGATCACCAACGCGACGTCGGCGCGGGAGTGGCTGCTGGAGCGGCTCGGTGCCGGTCCTGAGGCGGTCGCCCTGCACTTCGCCGCTCTCTCCACGAACGCGGAGGAGGTGGGGCGGTTCGGGATCGACACGGCGAACATGTTCGGGTTCTGGGACTGGGTGGGGGGCCGGTATTCGTTCGATTCGGCGATCGGGTTGTCGTTGATGATCGCGATCGGTCCGGAGGCGTTCGGGGAGTTGCTGGAGGGGTTCCGGTTGGTGGACGAGCATTTCCGGTCGGCGCCGTTGGGTGAGAACGTTCCGGTGATTCTGGGGTTGTTGGGGGTGTGGTACGGGGCGTTCTTCGGGGCGCAGGCGCATGCGGTGCTTCCGTACAGTCATTATTTGTCGCGTTTTCCGGCGTATTTGCAGCAGTTGGACATGGAGTCGAACGGCAAGTCGGTGACGCGTGAGGGTGAGCCGGTGGGGTGGGACACGGGTCCTGTGGTGTGGGGGACGCCGGGGACGAATGGTCAGCACGCGTATTTCCAGTTGTTGCATCAGGGGACGCGGGTGGTGCCGGCGGATCTGATCGGGTTCGCGCGGCCGGTGCCGGGGGTGGAGGGGCGGCTTGCTGCGCAGCATGATCTGTTGATGGCGAACATGTTCGCGCAGGGGCAGGCGTTGGCGTTCGGGAAGTCGGCGGACGAGGTGCGGGGGGAGGGTGTGGCGGAGGAGTTGGTGCCGCATCGGACGTTCGGGGGGAATCGTCCGACGACGACGGTGCTGGCGGATCGGTTGACGCCGTCGGTGTTGGGGCAGTTGGTGGCGTTGTACGAGCACAAGGTGTTCGTGCAGGGTGCGGTGTGGGGGATCGATTCGTTCGATCAGTGGGGTGTGGAGCTGGGGAAGGTGCTGGCGCGGCGGGTGGAGCCGGCGTTGACCGAGGGCGCGGACGTACCGGGCCTGGACGCCTCGACCACCGCCCTCGTCCACCACTACCGCACCCTCAGGGACCATGGCTGACCTGGTCCTGGTCCGGCACGGCGAGACGGAGTGGAGCGCCTCGCACCGGCACACGAGCTGGACCGACCTCCCCCTCACGGCCCGTGGCGAGGAGCAGGCGCGTGCCGTCGCCCCGCTCCTCGCCGGTGCCCCGGCGCTGGTCCTCGTCAGCCCGCTCGAGCGCGCCCGCCGCACGGCCGAGCTGGCGGGCCTGCACGGTGCCGAGCAGGACGCCGACCTCCGGGAGTGGGACTACGGCGGGTACGAGGGCGTCACCACGGACGACATCCAGCGGGAGCGGCCCGGCTGGGATCTGTGGACGGACGGCGTCGCCCCCGGCCCGCCCGAGCACCCCGGGGAGAGCCCGGCCGAGGTCGGCGAGCGCGCGGACCGGGTGCTGGCGCGCGTCGGCCACCTGCTGCGCGACCCGGACGCGGGGGACGTCGTCCTCGTGGCGCACGCGCACTTCCTGCGTGTCCTGACCGCGCGGCGGCTCGGCCTGCCGGTGGCCGGCGGCAGCCTGTTCTTCCTGGAGACGGGCACGGTCGGCCGCCTCGGCACCGAGCACGGCAAGCCCGTCGTGACCGCCTGGAACGCCGGGGCGGCCACCGGGTGACGGGACGGCCGGCGGCCCCCCTGCCCGGGCCGCCGGCCGTCCGCTCAGGCCGACCAGGTGTCGATCGGCACCGTCCGCACGCTGTGGCCGCGCGGATCGAGGACGCGGCCCACGTGCTTGTACGTGCGCAGGATCACCGACCGCTCGCCGACCCGCAGGTTCAGGTGGCCCAGCTCCCGCGAGAGGTGCGCCTCCAGCGCGTGCACGTCGTGCAGGGCGCGCAGCCACACGTCGAGGAACAGGTTGTGCGGCCCGGCCGTCATGGTGCACAGCCGCAGCTCGGGCAGGGTCCGCAGCGCCGCCGCCGTGACGTCCAGGTGCTCGGCGGGCACGGAGGCGAAGTACATCGCGGACACCGGCCAGCCGGTCAGCGGGCGGGCGAGGTTGCAGCGCAGCGCGAGCCGCCCGCCGCTGATGAGCCGCGTCAGGCTGCGGCGGGTCGTGGCGACGCTCGCGTCGACCTCCCTGGCCAGCTCCGCCAGCGGCATCCGGCCGTCCGTGCCGAGGGCGACCGCGATGCGCCGCTCCACCTCCCGCAGCGGCGGGCCCGTGGGGGTGGGACCCGAGGGCCGCGCGACGGGCGGCCGCAGCCGTTCACGCTGGGCGGCGTCCAGCGCGCGCAGCCGCCACTGGCTGCCCTCGAACGGTGTCGCGGTGATCACATGGATCCGCGCGCCGTGGACGCCGGGCACCTGGCAGACGCGGTCGCTGACGTAGCCGGCCAGCGCGTCGAGGTCCCGGGCCTGGACGAGCGCGACGAGGTCGCGACCGCCCGACGTCTGCTTGAGGCTGAGGAGCCCGGGGTCGTCGCACAGCGTGCGCGCCACCGCGTCGAGCCGCGCGCCGTTCACCATGATCTCGAGCTGCGCCCAGGTCATGTCCTCCTGGGAGGGGAACAGATAGCCGTCCACCCAGGCGGCGCCGCAGTCGCGCAGCCGCGCCCAGCGGCGCGCGGCGGTCACCGGGTCGATGCCGAGGACCGAGCCGATGAGGGTCCAGGGGGCGCGTGGCTGGATCTGCAGGGCGTGCACGATGGCCAGATCCAGTTCATCCAGGAGTACCCCGCCGGACGCCGGAACGACCGATGTCTGCGTCCCCCGGGGATGACCGATTCCTGCGGTCACGGGCGCCTCCTGAACGATTCCTGCGATGTAACAGCGTCTTCATAGTATGAAACGACCATATCGCGAGAGAAATCCCCAGCCCGAGGAGTCGCTGTGCCGAGCACACCCCTGACGTTGACCGGAGCCCGCCTCATCGACGGAACGGGCGCCGCCCCCGTCGCCGACGCGGTCGTCCACACCGACGCGAACGGCGACGTGACCTACGCGGGACCCGCCGCGGGCGCCCCGCCGCAGGCCCCGGACGCCCGCGTCATCGACGTCGCGGGACGGACCGTGCTGCCGGGCTTCATCGACTGCCACGTCCACTTCTCCGTGGCCAAGCCGGCGGAAATCGGCCAGCGCTTCGCCTCCGACCCGACGCTCCAGGTCCTGCGCACCGCCGAACGCATGCGCGACACGCTCCTCGCGGGCGTGACGACGGCCCGTGACCTCGGCGGCACCCCCGCCGGCTTCCGCACCGCCGTCACCGAGGGCCTCATCGAGGGACCGCGCCTCCACACGGCCGTCCGCATCATGGGCCACACCGGCGGCCACGCCGACTTCACCACCCCCGACGGCTACGACACCTCCGCCGGCATGGGCGAGATCGTCGACACCGTGGACGAGACCCGCATCGCCGTCCGCCGGCTGCTGCGCGACGGCGCCGACGTGATCAAGCTGTGCGCCACCGGCGGCATGGGCAGCCCCCACGACCAGCCCGACGACGAGGGCCTGAGCGAGGAGGAGATCCGCACGGTCGTGGACGAGGTCTCCCGCCACGGCGGCCGCCCCGTCGCCGCCCACGCGCAGGGCCTCGCCGGCATCATGAACGCGCTGCGCGGCGGCGTCACCAGCGTCGAGCACGCCTACGGCCTCGACGACGAGGCCTGCGACCTCGCCGGCGAGCTGGGCGCCTTCATCGTGCCGACGCTCTCCACGACCTTCGACGGCATCGACAAGGCCCGCATGGAGCCGTACCACTACGAGAAGAAGGTCCGCTGGTCCGAGCGCACCAAGGTCAACATCGCCCGCGCCATCGAGCGCGGCCTGAAGATCGCGCTCGGCACCGACTCCGGCGTCTGCCCGCACGCCCGCAACCTCCGCGAACTCGGCCACCTCGTGTCCCTCGGCATGTCCCCGATGGACGCGATCGTGGCCGGCACCCGCACCGGCGCCGAGCTGCTCGGTCTCGCCGACCGGGTCGGCACCCTGGAGCGCGGCAAGGCCGCCGACCTGGTCGTCGTCGACGGCGACCCGCTCGCCGACATCGCCGTCCTCGCCGACTCCGACCGCATCCGTTACGTCGTCCAGCAGGGCGTCGTTCGCAAGGCCCCGGCTCCCGCGCACTGACGGGCGCCCGAGAAAGGTACACGCGCATCATGCAGGAGACCCTCGCCCAGTCCCCGGGCGGCTCCGGGGGTCCCGGACCGGGAGGCACCAGCCTCCTCGACCGGGTCCTCGGCGGCATCGAACGCGCGGGCAACCGCCTGCCGCACCCGTTCTTCCTCTTCTGCGGGCTCTTCGTCCTGCTCGCCGCCATCTCCAGCGTCCTCGCCGCCGCCGGCGCGGACGTGACGGTGCCGGGCAGCGGCGAGACCCTGGAGATCAAGGGCCTGTTCACGGGCGAGGGTCTCCAGTGGCTGCTGGAGAACCTCGTCCCCAACTTCACCGGATTCCCCTCGCTCGGCACCGTCATGCTGATGATGATGGCCGTGGGCGTCGCCGAGCGGTCCGGTCTGCTGGAGACCGTGGTGCGGGCCACCATCGCCCGCGCCCCGGCCCGCTTCCTGCCGTACGTCGTGGCGTTCGTGGCCTGCCAGGGCCACGTGATGAGCGACATATCGATCCTCGTCATCCCGCCGCTGGCCGCGCTCGCGTTCCGCAGCGCCGGGCGCAACCCCGTCGCCGGCCTCATCGGCGGCTTCGCCTGCACCTGCGCCGGCTACGCGGCCGGGTTCGTCGTCGGCTCCCTCGACGCCCTGTACGTGGGCATCACCGAGCAGGCCACCGCCGTCCTGCCGATGGGCGCCGACTCCCCGACCCACATCCTGGTCAACTACTTCTTCACGGCCGTCGCGAGCGCCCTCCTCGGCCTTCTCGGCGGTTTCCTCATCGACAAGGTGCTGGAGCCCCGTCTGCCCGAGCCGGAGGCTGACCCGTCCGCCGAGTTCGGCGCCGACGGCGTGACGACCGAGGTCACCGCGATCCAGCGGCGCGGCCTGCTGTGGGCCGGGCTCGTCCTGCTGGTCTACGCCGTGATCGTCATCGGCGGCTGGCTGATCCCCGGCAGCCCGCTGCGCGGCGAGGGCGGCGCGCTCGTGCCCTCCCCGCTGCTGAGCGGCGTCATCCCGGTCCTGTTCGTGGCGTTCCTGGTGTGCGGCGTCGTGTACGGCGCGGTCGTGAAGACCGTCGCGAAGCCCGAGGACGTGCCGCGGATGATGGGCGAGTCCGTCACCAGCATGTCGTCCTACATCGTGCTGATCTTCGCGATCGCGCAGGTCATCGCCGTCTTCAACTGGTCGAACGTCGGCACCCTGCTGGCCGTGAAGTGCGCCGCGGGACTGGAGTCCATCGGGCTCACCGGCTTCACCGGCATCGTCCTGTTCGTCCTGCTGGTGACCCTGCTGAACCTGTTCATCACCTCGGGCTCCGCCCTGTGGTCCCTCATGGCGCCGGTCTTCGTGCCGACGTTCATGCTGCTCGGCATGGAGCCGGCGCTCACCCAGGCGGCGTTCCGCATCGGTGACTCGGCCACGCAGATGATCACCCCGATGAACCCGTACCTGTTCCTGACGCTCGCCCTGCTGCGGCGGTACGAGCCCTCGGCGCAGCTCGGCACCCTGCTGTCGCGGCTGTCGATCTTCGTGGTGCCCTACCTCATCGCGTGGCTCGCGGTGCTCGGCATCTTCTACGGGTTCGACATCCCGCTCGGCCCGGGCGCGGACATCCACATGCCCTGACCCGCGCCCGCACGGTCCACCGCCCCAGCGTGTCGGAAATGTCGTGACCGGTCCTCCCCGGAGAAGATCACCAGTGGTCTGCGGGAAGGAACTCCATGTCCGCGTTTCTGTTCCGGCTGGGGCGGTGGGCGTTCCGGCGGCGCCGCCTGGTCCTCGGCATCTGGCTCGCCGCCGCCGTCGTGGCCGCCCTGACCTCCGTCCTGAGCGGCGGCACCACCACCGACGTGTTCACCATCCCCGGCACCGAGGCCCAGCGCACCACCGACCTGCTGGAGCGCAGGCTCCCCGCCTTCGGCGGCGGGCAGACGCAGGTCGTCCTCGCCGCCGAAGGATCGGCGAAGGTCACCGACCCCGGACCGCGCGCCGGGATCGAGGAGGCGTTCCGCGCGCTCGCGGACGTCCCGCAGGCCGCGTCCGCCACCGGCCCGTTCGACGGCGACAGCCCCCAGGTGTCGCGCGACGGCACGGTGGCCCTCGGCACCGTCCAGTTCCGCACCGACCCCGGCACCGTCGAGCAGAGCACCCTCGACGCGGTGGAACGGGCCGTGCGCCCCGCCGAGCGCGCCGGCCTGCGGGTCGAGTACTCCGGCAGCGTCTACCCCGGCTGGCAGACGGAGGTCTCCGAACTGCCGGAACTCGCCGGACTCGTCATCGCCCTCGTCATCCTGCTGATCACCTTCGGCGCGCTCGCCGCCGCCCTCCTGCCCGTCGTCACGGCCGTCATCGGCATCGCCATCACCATGACGGGCGTCACCGCCGCCGCGGCCCTGGTGGACATCGCGTCGGCCTCCACGACGGTCGCCCTCATGCTCGGCCTGTCCTGCGGCATCGACTACGGCCTGTTCATCCTCTTCCGCCACCGGGACAACCTGCTGAACGGCATCCCCGGCGAGCGGGCGGCCGGGCTCGCCACCGGCACGGCGGGCGGCTCCGTCGTCTTCGCCGCGCTCACCGTCGTCATCGCGCTGCTCGGCCTGTCCGTCGTCGGCATCCCCTTCCTCACCGTCATGGGCGTGTGCGCGGCCGTGTCCGTGCTGATCGCCATGCTGATCGCCCTCACCCTGCTGCCGGCCTTCCTCGGCTTCGCGGGCGACCGCGTCGTGCGGTTCGTGCGCCCGCCGGGCCGCCCCGGCCGGCCCGAGCACGTCGCCCGCCGCTCGGCCACCGAGCCCGGGCACGGCGCCGGCGCCGCCTGGGCGCGGTTCGTCGTGCGCGCACGCGTCCCACTGCTCATCGGCGGCATCGTCCTCCTCGGGCTTCTCGCCCTGCCCGCCACGCAGATGCGGCTCGGCCTGCCGAGCGGCGCGTCCAAGCCCGAGTCCGACACGCAGCGCAGGGCCTACGACCTGGTCGCCGACGGGTTCGGCCCCGGGGCGAACGGCCCGCTGCTCGTCGTCGCCGATGGCGTGGACGGCGAGGAGCCGGTCCGGCGCGTCACCGGCGCGCTCGGTGACCTGCCCGGCGTCGCCACGGCGCAGCCCCTCGCGCAGCGCGACGGCCTCGCCGTCATCCAGGTCGTCCCGCGCACCGGGCCGAGCGACCAGGGCACCGCCGACCTCGTCCACCGCATCCGCGACCGGCGCGACGACCTCGCCGCCGGCACCGGCGCCCACCTCACGGTCGGCGGCAGCACCGCCTCCGACATCGACGTGTCCGCCAAGCTGTCCTCCGCCCTGCCCGTCTTCCTCGTCGTGGTCGTCGGCCTGGCGTTCATCCTGCTGACGTTCGCCTTCCGCACCTTCCTCGTGCCGCTGAAGTCCATCGCCGGGTTCCTGCTGTCGGTGTGCGCCGCCTTCGGCGCGCAGGTCGCCATGTTCCAGTGGGGCTGGGGGCGGCACCTGCTGGACATCACCCCCACCGAGACCGTCAGCTTCCTGCCGATCATCATGCTGGCGATCATCTTCGGCCTCTCCAGCGACTACGAGGTGTTCGTCGTCTCGCGGGTCAAGGAGGAGTACACGGCGACCGGTGACGCGCGGGCCGCGGTCGAGCACGGCACCGGACGGGCCGCCCGCGTCGTCACGGCGGCGGCCCTCATCATGTTCTCGATCTTCGTCGCCTTCATGGTGACGGACGACCCGATCATCCGGTCGATCGGTTTCAGCTTCGCTGTGGGCGTGCTCCTGGACGCGTTCGTGGTGCGCCTGACGCTGGTGCCTGCCGTCATGGCGCTCGCGGGACGCCGCATCTGGTCGCACCCGCGCTGGTTCGACCGCTTCCTGCCCGACCCGGACATCGAGGGCCACCGGCTCACGGAGCCGCACGCGCGGCACGCCGGCGGGACGTGACGGGCGACGTGATACGCGCCGCATTGCGGCTGCTCGTGCACGGCGGCTACCGTGAGTCCACGGTTCCACCCAACTCGTCGATACGGAGCGCCAGATGATCCGGCCCGACAGCGCCGGATCACCCTCCTGCCCCAGTGATCCCGCGCCCGCGCGACCGGGCACCGGGGCGGTGACCGTCCACGATCTGCGGGGCACCGCCGGCATCGGGCCGCGCACGCTCGCCTGGCCCGCCGGACACCGCGTCGTCGTCTCCGGACTCCCCGGCGCCGGCAAGTCCACCCTCATGGCGCGCCTCGACGACCCGGACGGCGCGGTGATCCGCGTGGACTCCCAGGACGCCCGCGACCGCTGGGCGCGCCGGCTGCCCGCGCGCCTGCCGTACGCCGTCTACCGGCCGCTGGTCCGCGCCGCCCACCACCTGCGGCTGGCGCGCGCCGCCCGCACCGCCGGCAGCCTCGTCGTCCACGACTGCGGCCGGCGCGGCTGGGTGCGGCGCAGACTGGCCGCGACCGCGCGGCGGCGCGGCGTCGCACTGCACCTCGTCCTCATCGACGTGCCGCCCGACCTGGCCGTCGCGCGGCAGGAGGAGCGCGGCCGGTCCGTCTCGGCCCGGGCGTTCCGCCGGCACCGGGCCGCGATGGCCGAGCTGGTGGCCGACGTCGCGGCGGGCGGCCCCCCGCCCGGCTGCGCTTCGGCCACCCTGCTCGACGCGGAGGCCGCGGCGGCCATACGCCTGCTGTGCTTCACTCCCGACCGGTGAGCCGCACCCGCACCTCGCACTCGTGCTCGCCGGGCACCCGGCCGGTCTCCTCGGCGCGGAACGCGCCCGCCAGCACGCCGCCGACCTGCGTCACACCGTCCGGACTGCCCGTCAGGGTGGCGTCCACGGCCTCGCCGAGCGGCGCCCCCGCGGGCCGTGCCCCGTCGCGGTGCGCGTCGGTGGAGACGATCATGCTCCACACGACGGGCCGACCCGGCTGCCCGCCGGAGCCGAGGTCGGGCTCATGGCCGGGGTAGGCGGCCTCCAGCACGTCGAACACCGCGCGGGCCGCGTCACGGCCGCAGTCGGTGAGATGGACGCTGACACTGCTCTCGTCCTGAGAAGTACCCATGGTCATCACAGCTTTCACGGCATCGCGGACTACGGATGGACGGCCGGCCGGGCCTGCCGGGCGGCCGGACCTGCGGGTACCCCGGGTCGGGGCGCGGCACCCGCTTCGCACTGTAGGTGACATCCGTCCGTCATGCCGGACATGTGACGCCATGTGCCCCGCGGTGCCGCCCGTCAGCGCGCCGGCGCGTCCGCCCGGTAGGCCGGCGCCCGGCGCGGCCCGTCCAGCGGCCGGCGGCGCAGCAGGGGCTCCGTCCTCGGCGGCACCACCGTGGACAGCACGACGACACTCGTCGAACGCGCCACCGTCCCGGAGCGGTTCAGCCGCAGCAGCGTGTCCTGCAGGTCCTCGTGCGAGGCGGCGGCGAGCCGGCACAGCACGTCGGACTGCCCCGTCGTGGCGTACGCCTCCAGCACGGTCGGCAGTGCGGCCAGCTCCGCCGCCACGTCCTGGAGCGCGCCCTGAGCGATCTCGAGACTCACGAACGCCTGCACCGGGAAACCCGCCGCGCCCACGTCCAGATCGGGGCCGTACCCCGTGATGACGCCCGAACGCTCGAGCCGGTCGAGGCGCGCCTGCACCGTGCCGCGCGCGACGCGCAGCGCCCGTGACAGTTCGAGGACGCCCGCCCTCGGCTGCCGCCGCAGCGCCGTCAGCAGGTCGACGTCGAGCGCGTCGAGCCGGTGACCGCCGCCGGTTGTCCCCATGCCCGCCCCTCCCGCGCAGTGGGCAGATTGTACAGCCGGTCACCCGCGCGAGGGGGCCGCCGGTGCAGACGGACCAGCCGGTGACGGCTCGCTTGCGCACCACCCGCGCCCCGTCGTGTCCTGGGGTGACTGGCGGACGCGCGGTGCGCGACGACGCGGCGAGGAGGCCCGCATGACCACCGACCCGACCCTCACCGGACCCGACCGGGCCGCCGAGCCCGACGCCGAGCAGCTGCGCCGCCTCGTCGGCCTCGTGGACCACGACCCCGCCGGCGACCCGTTCCCCGTCAGCGGGTGGGACGCCGTCGTGTGGGCCGTCGGGAACGCCACGCAGGCCGCCCTGTTCTTCCAGTCGGTCTTCGGCATGGAGCTGGTCGCCCACTCGGGTCCGGAGACGGGCAACCGGGACCACCACGCGTACGTCCTGCGCTCCGGGTCCGTCCGGTTCGTCCTCAAGGGCGGCGTCGATCCGGCCTCGCCGCTGCTCGACCACCACCGCAGGCACGGCGACGGCGTGATCGACATCGCGCTCGCCGTGCCGGACGTGGACCGGTGCGTGACCCACGCCCGCGCGCAGGGCGCCCGGGTGGTCGAGGAGCCGCACGACGTGTCGGACGAGCACGGCACGGTACGCGTCGCCGCCATCGCCACGTACGGCGACACCCGGCACAGCCTCGTGGACCGGTCCCGCTACACCGGCCCCTACCTGCCCGGATACGTGGCCCGCGCCTCGGGGCGGAAGCGGGGCGCGGACGAGCCGCGGCGCGTGTTCCAGGCGCTCGACCACGTCGTCGGCAACGTCGAACTGGGCCGCATGGACACCTGGGTCGACTTCTACCGCCGCGTCATGGGCTTCACGAACATGGCGGAGTTCATCGGCGACGACATCGCCACGGAGTACTCGGCGCTGATGAGCAAGGTCGTCGCCAACGGCAACCACCGCGTCAAGTTCCCCCTGAACGAGCCGGCCGCGGGGCGCAAGCGGTCGCAGATCGACGAGTTCCTCGAGTTCTACGGCGGCCCCGGCGCGCAGCACCTCGCGCTCGCCACCGGCGACATCCTCACCACCGTCGACACGCTGCGCGCGCGGGGCGTCGAGTTCCTCCCGACACCGGACACGTACTACTCGGATCCCGAACTGCGGGCACGCATCGGCGAGGTGCGGGTGCCCGTCGAGGAACTGCGGAGCCGGGGCATCCTCGTGGACCGCGACGAGGACGGCTACCTGCTGCAGATCTTCACCAAGCCGATCGGCGACCGTCCCACGGTCTTCTTCGAGTTCATCGAACGGCACGGCTCCCTCGGCTTCGGCAAGGGCAACTTCAAGGCCCTGTTCGAGGCCATCGAGCGCGAGCAGGCCAGGCGCGGCAACTTCTGACGCTCCCCCGCATCCGCACGCCCCGCACCGCACCGCCCCCGCCCGTACCGAAAGGCGCCCGCCGTGCCCCACTACCGCCGCGTCGGCGACGTCCCGCCGAAACGCCACACGCAGCACCGACGCCCCGACGGCTCCCTCCTCAGCGAGGAGCTGATGGGGGAGGAGGGCTTCTCCTCCGATTCCGCGCTGCTCTACCACACCGGCATCCCGTCGGCGATCACCGCCGCGTCGCCGTGGCGGCCCGGCGACCTCGCGACGACCCCGAACACGCCGCTCCTGCCACGGCACTTCCGGCTGCACGACCTGTTCGACACCCGGCGGGCCGGGTCGTGGGACGTGGTGACCGGCCGCCGCCTCGTCCTCGGCAACGCGGACGTGCGGATCTCCTACGCCGTGGCCGCCGCGCCGAGCCCCCTGTACCGCAACGCCATCGGGGACGAGTGCGTCTACACGGAGGCCGGGTCAGCCACCGTCGAGACGGTCTTCGGCAGCCTCGACGTGCGCCCCGGCGACTACCTCGTCCTGCCGCGCGGCACGACGCACCGCTGGGTGCCCACAGGACCCGACCCGGTGCGCTGCTACGTCATCGAGGCCAACTCCCACATCGCGCCGCCCGCCCGCCACCTGTCACGGCACGGCCAGCACCTCGAACACGCCCCGTACTGCGAGCGCGACCTGCGCGGCCCCGCCGAGCCGCTGACGGTGCCCGGCACCGACGTCGAGGTCCTGGTCAAGCACCGCTCCCCGCGGCCGGGGGACGGCGGGGTCACCGGGACGCGGTACGTGTACGCCACCCACCCGTTCGACGTCGTCGGGTGGGACGGCTGCCTGTACCCGTACACATTCAACATCGCCGACTTCGAGCCGATCACCGGGCGGGTGCACCAGCCGCCGCCCGTCCACCAGGTCTTCGAGGCGCGCAACCTGGTCATCTGCAACTTCGTGCCCCGCAAGGTCGACTACCACCCGCTGGCCGTCCCCGTGCCCTACTACCACTCGAACGTCGACTCGGACGAGGTGATGTTCTACTGCGGCGGCGACTACGAGGCGCGCCGCGGCTCGGGCATCGGCCAGGGCTCGGTGAGCCTGCATCCCGGCGGCCACGCGCACGGGCCGCAGCCGGGCGCCGTGGAACGCTCGCTCGGTGCCGCGTTCTTCGACGAACTCGCCGTCATGGTCGACACGTTCCACCCCCTCGAACTCGGCGAGGCGGGCTCGGCCGCCGACGACGGCCGGTACGCCTTCAGCTGGGCGGGCGGCACACGGTGACGGCCGCACCGACCGCCACCACCTGGCTCGACGTACCCCCCGGCCACCCGTTCGGCGTCCACACCCTGCCGTACGGCAGCTTCCGCGCGGCCGGCCTGCCCGGGCCGCGGACGGGGGTCGCCATCGGCGACCTCGTCCTCGACCTGACGGCGGCGAGCGCGGCCCTGCTGCCCGGCCGCGCACCGCTGTTCGCGGCCGGGACGCTGGACGGACTGCTCGCCGCCGGGGCAGGAGCCTGGGCCGAGGTGCGCGCCGCGGTCACGGACTGGCTGACGGTCGAACGGTTCCGGCCGGTGATCGAGCCGCTGCTCCGCCCGGCCGTCACCACCGTCCCGGAACTGCCGTTCACCGTGGCCGACTTCACGGACTTCTACGCCAGCGAGCACCACGCGGCGCGGATGGGCCGGCTGCTGCGGCCCGGCGGCGAGCCCCTGACCCCGAACTGGCGGCACATGCCGCTCGGCTACCACGGCCGCGCCGGCTCCGTCGTCGTCTCGGGGACACCGGTCACCCGGCCGTCCGGGCAGCGGCGCGACGGCGGGGGTGCGGTGACGTTCGGCCCGTCCCTGCGGCTCGACTTCGAGGCGGAGGTCGGCTTCGTCGTGGGCACGCCGGCGCCCCCCGGCCGCCCGGTGCCGCTCGCCGGCGCCGCCCGGCACCTCTTCGGCGTGTGCCTGGTGAACGACTGGTCGGCGCGCGACCTCCAGGCGTGGGAGTACGTGCCGCTCGGGCCGTTCCTCGGCAAGGCGTTCGCGACGTCCGTGTCCCCGTGGGTTGTGCCGCTCGCCGCCCTCGCGCACGCCAGGACCGCGCCGCCGCCGCGCGACCCGCGCCCGCTCCCGTACCTGGACGACACGGCGGCCGAGCCGTGGGGCCTCGCCATCGACCTGACGGTCACGCTGAACGGCCACACCGTCGCCCGGCCGCCGTTCGCCGCCATGTACTGGACGGCGGCGCAGCAGGTGGCGCACCTCACGGCGGGCGGCGCGCCGCTGCGGACCGGCGACCTGCTCGCCTCGGGCACCGTGAGCGGCCCCGGGGACGGCGAGTGCGGCTCGCTCGCCGAACTGACCGGGGGCGGCACGCGTCCCCTGACCCTGCCGGACGGCACGCGCCGGGCGTTCCTGCACGACGGCGACGAGGTCACCGTCACGGCGGACGCCCCGGGGCCGGCGGGCACCCGCGTCGGCCTCGGCGAGGTCCGCGGCCGCGTCACCCCCGCCGTCCCCGCCGTCTGACGTCCGGCCGCGCCCGGCTCAGTCCGCCCAGGCCTCGCGGTCCGTGACCACCGGGCGGCCCGTGCGGGCCGACTCGTCGATCGCGAGGCTCAGCAGGTGGTCCTGGCAGCCCTCGGCCAGCGGGTACGGCGCGGGGCCGGCGCCGCGCACCCACGCGCCCATCCGGCACGTCAGGTCCACCACGGCGAGGTCGTCCTCCGAGAACGAGGCGCCCGTGTACCCGTTGCGGTGGATCACCCGCCCGTCGAAGCTGATGTGCCGCAGCTCGCGGCCCTCCAGGTTGAGGTCCGTGCCGGTGGCCCGCCGCACCAGCGGCGACTCCACGGGCGTGCGCGGGTCCGCCATCCGCACCACCGTGTCGTCCACGATCTCGCCGAGCGAGCCGCGCACCACCATCCGGCGGGCGCGCAGCGGGTTCCACCACTGGTTGTCGGTGAAGTCGTACAGGCCCGAGCGGCCCCCGCCGAAGTCGAGCGTCGCGATCGTCGTCCGCGCCTGCTTCGGCGTCAGGTCGTCCGACCAGCCGGCGGGGGAGAGGGGGTCGGCCAGCGGCGCGGTGAACGCGCTCGCCGACACCGTCGCCGGCTCGAAGCCGACCCCGAGCAGGTGCCGGATCAGCGACACGGCGTGGTACCCGTGCGTCGACGACAACTGGACGGACGTCACCTCGCCGATGACGCCCTCCCGCACCAGCGCGAGCCGCGCCGCGTGCCCCGGCATCAGCGGGTACTGCTCCGCCACCTGCACGAGCCCGCTCGCACCGGTCTCCCGCCACAGGTCGCGCAGCCCCTCCGCGTCGGGCGCGGGCGGCGTCTCCGCGAGCACCGGCACACCGAGCCGCACGAGCTGCTTCGTCACCTCGGGCGTCACCGGCCACGGCACGGAGGGGATGACGAACTCCGGCGCGTCCGCCGCGCCCACCAGCTCGTCCACCGACCGGTACGCCGGCACGCCCCACGCCGCCTCGATCTCGGCGCCGCGCTCACTGCCACGCGTCACCACGCCCGTCACCGCCAGCCGGTCCGGCAGCGCCTTCGCCAGCCGGACGAAGAACTCCGACCGCCATCCGCTGCCGACCAGGCCGAACCGTACAGGTGCTTCACTCACGTGCCTTGCTCCTCACATCTGTCCACGGTGCCGGGCCGGCCGGCGCGGCCGCCCCGCCCGGACCCGGCGGGTCACAGTACGCCCACCTCTCCGCGCCCTGCGCCACCACCTGTCGAAGACGTGACGCACACCACGTGCCGCTTGTCGGGCCGTCAAGGAAAGCCGCAGGTCAGAGCTGTCTCACCGGCTCATACGGAGTTGCCCGCCGGGGAGGTGCGGCGTTGACTTCTCCCATGCAGAAAGCGCATTCCCCCGCCGCGCAGGGCCACCCCCTCGACCACCGCTACCAGGGCGAGCACCCCGTCCGCACCCTGGCATACCTCTTCCGTCCCGACCGGGGCCGGCTCATCGCCGCCGTCGCGATCTTCTGCGTCCGGCACTGCCCGCTGTGGCTGCTCCCCCTCATCACGGCGAACGTCATCGATGTCGTGGTGCAGCACCGTCCCCTTCACGAGCTGTGGGTCAACGCGGGCGTGCTCCTCGTCATGTTCGCCGTCAACTATCCCGCCGGCGTGACGTACGCGCGGCTCATCAGCACCAGCGTGCGCCGCATGGGCACCGTGCTCCGCTCGGCGATCTGCGGCCGCATGCAGCAGTTGTCCATCGGCTACCACTCGAAGGTCAGCGCGGGCGTCCTGCAGGCCAAGGTCGTCCGGGACGTGGACGCGATCGAGGAGAGCGTGCGCCAGTCCGCCGAGATCGGCCTCGGCTCGACCACGACCATGATCGGCGGCCTCGTCGTCATCGGGTTCAAGGTGCCGCTGTTCCTGCCGGTGTTCCTGGTCGTGGTGCCCGCCGCCGCGCTGCTGATACGGGCGCTGCGCAGCCGGGTCCGCAGCCACAACGAGTCGTTCCGCCGCGAGGTGGAGCTCGTCTCCTCCCGTGTCACCGAGATGACGAGCCTCATCCAGGTGACGCGCGCCCACGGCCTGGAGCGCACCGCGATGGGCCGTGTCGACGGCGCCCTGACGCGCCTGCGCAGCGCGGGCAGCCGCCTCGACATCCTCAACGGCCGGATCGGCTCCCTCGCCTGGATCATGCTGAACTTCCTCGGCATGGTCTGCCTGTTCGGCGCGGCCCTGATCGCCTACAACGGCTGGCTGTCGGTGTCGGCCGGCGACATCGTCATGCTGAGCACCTTCTTCACCACGCTGACCGCATCCATGAACTCCCTGATGGGCCTCACGCCCGTCCTCAGCCGGGGCCTCGAGTCGGTGCGGTCCATCGGCGAGGTCCTCCAGGCGCCCGACCTGGAGACCAACGCGGGCAAGCGTGAGGTGACCGCGCTGCGCGGCCGGATCGACTTCCAGGACGTCGAGTTCACCTACGAAGGCGCGGACTCCCCCTCGATCAGCGGCTTCGACCTGTCCGCGCGGCCCGGCGAGACCATCGCGTTCGTCGGCCCGTCCGGCGCGGGCAAGTCCACCGTGCTGAACCTCCTCATCGGCTTCATCCGCCCCACCCGCGGCCGCATCCTCCTGGACGGCACGGACGCCGCCGGCCTGGACCTGCGCACGTACCGCCGGTTCCTGTCCGTCGTCCCGCAGGAGTCGATCCTCTTCGAGGGCACCATCCGCGAGAACGTCGCCTACGGTCTGGACGACGTGGACGACGCGGCGCTGGAGGAGGCCCTGCGGGCGGCGAACGCCTGGGAGTTCGTCCAACGCCTGCCGCACGGCACGGACACCGTGGTCGGCCAGCGGGGCGCGCTGCTGTCCGGGGGGCAGCGGCAGCGGCTCGCGATCGCACGGGCGCTGATCCGTGACCCGAAGGTCCTCATCCTGGACGAGGCGACCTCGGCGCTGGACGGCCGTTCCGAGAAGCTGGTCCAGGAGGCGCTGCGACGGCTGATGGAGGGCCGGACCGTCTTCGTCGTCGCGCACCGCCTCTCCACGATCCGCGACGCCGACCGCATCGTGGTGATGGACCAGGGCCGTATCCGCGAGATCGGGGACCACGGCGAACTGATCGCCGCCGACGGTCTGTACGCCCAGCTCTCGCCCGGCAGCGGAGCCTGACCGCGCACGGCCCGTGCACGCACGCGGGCGGGCCGCCGGGAACGCGTCCCGGCGGCCCGCCCGCCAGGGTTCGTCCGGCGGGTCCTGTCGCGAGACAGGCAGGGACCGCCGGACAGACCCTGGGACTCACGCCTTGGTGACCGCCGCCAGGATCTCCGGGAGCCGCGTCACCGTCCTGGGGGCGGCGAGCCGCAGCCCCGCCCAGGTGAGGAACAGCCCCCACACGATCCCGAACGGCAGGACGACGCCGATGGCCGCGCTGTCCGACGTGCCGAGCCAGACGGCGGACCCGATCACCGGCGCGCACAGGACGGCCGCCGCGACGGCACCGAAGAGGATGCTGCCCCAGGCCAGCCCCGCCTGGCCGGGGACGACGTTCTTCATGGCGCCGTCCTCGGGGATCGAGTACGGGAAGAGCACACTGCCCACCACGCCGACGGCGACCAGGGCGCCCAGGACGGCGAACGAGATGCCGAGCACCCCGGGGAGGGCCGCCCAGTCGCCCGACAGCGCCGCCGTGAACACCACGGCCAGCACGGTGTACGGCACCGCGATGACGGCGATCGCCCCGGTGCGGCCCCGCAGTTCGCGCAGGGCGTCGGCCGGTGTGCTGATCGTCTGCGCCACCAGCCAGAATCCGCTGTGGTCCAGCCCGAACTGGTTGAACATCTGGAGGCCGAGCAGCGCGGACGACCAGTACGCGGTGTGGATGCTCGGGCTGCCCTGCGCCGCCGAGACCACCGGCATGATCAGCCCCATGCCGAGCGCCATCGTCCAGCTCATCTTCGACTTCGGGTTCCGCCACGCGTACCGCAGCGTCCGCAGCGCGACGGTGCCGGTCACCGAGGCCGAGAGCCGCGCCGCGACGCCCGTCTCCCCCGTCCCCCTGCGCGCCCGGCCGGCGGACGCGTCCTGGTAGGTCGAGGCGTCCGGCCTGACCATCAGCCGGGTGAGCGCGCGGCGCCACCACTCCAGCAGCAGGAGCGCGGCCGCCGCCGTGGCGGCGAGCGCGCCGAGCGCCACGCCCCACGAGCCGTCGCCGGCCGCCCGTACGGCCTCGACGGCCGTGGCCGGCGGGATCCAGCGCACGACATCGGCCGTCGAGTGCAGCGGTCCCGCGGACTCGCTCTCGCCCAGCCGGGACAGCACGACGTTCAGGAACTGCGCGCCGAGCACCACCACGATGCCGCTGAGCACGGCCAGGTCGCGGCCCTTGCGGCTGGTGAGGAGCCGCGCGTTGACCGTGGCGATCGTCCGCGACAGGGCGGTGCACACGAGCAGGGTCAACGGGACGGCCACCACCGCGACGACCGTGCCGCCGACACCGTGCGCCGTCGCGACGGCGCTGCCCACGAGCAGCAGCAGCGTGAAGAGCGGGCCGGGGCCGACGACGGAGGCGGTGAGCTGACCGGTCATCATGGCGACCGGGCTCAGCGGCAGCATCGCGAGCCGCCCGGGGTCGAGCGTCTCGTCCGCCGCGCCCACGAACATGGGCAGGAACGCCCAGCCGAGGGCGATCACCGCGACGAGCACCGTACAGCCGGCGGCGGCGTGCTCGTTGCCGCGCAGGGCGGAGACACCGAGCGCGCCGAGGGCGCCCAGCAGCACCGCGAGGACCACGGAGCCGATGAACGCGGCCGACCTGCCGGTGGACTGGCGCGCGCCGTTGCGCAGCAGGCTGAGCTTCAGGCGGGCGAAGGTACCCGCGACGGCGGTGAGGGAGATCCGGTTCACCGCGCACCCCGCAGCCAGTCGAGATCCTGGGCGCCGGCCGTGTCGGAGGCGCCGACGAGGTCGAGGAACGCGGCGTGCAGCGACGCGGCGTCCCCGCGGACCTCGGCGACCGGTCCGGCCGCCCGTATCCGCCCGCCCGCCATGACGGCGACCCAGTCGCACAGCGACTCGACCAGCTCCATCACGTGGCTGGAGAGCACGACGGTCGCGCCGGAGGCCGTGTAGCGCTCCAGCACCTCCCGGATGGCCTGCGCCGACACCGGGTCCACGCCCTCGAACGGCTCGTCGAGGAACAGCACGTCGGGGTTGTGGATCAGCGCGGCGGCCAGGCCGGTCTTCTTCCGCATGCCGGTCGAGTAGTCCACGACCATGGCGTGCTGGGCGCCGGTCAGGTCGAGGACGCCGAGGAGCTGGTCGGTGCGGCGGCGCGTCTCGTCGGGGGACAGGCCGCGCATCCGGCCCAGGTAGGTGAGCAGTTCGCGGGCCGACAGGCGCTCGAACAGCTTCAGGCCCTCGGGCAGGACGCCGATCCGCGGCTTGACGCGTTCGGGTTCGCGCCACACGTCGGCCCCGGCCACCTCGACGGTCCCGCTGTCCGGGCGCACCAGCCCGGTGATCATCGACAGGGTGGTCGACTTGCCCGCGCCGTTCGGACCGACCAGTCCCGCGAACCGCCCGGCGGGGAGGTCGAGATCCACCCCGCTGACGGCGAGCCGTTCGCCGTATTTCTTCCACAGCCCGCGCACGCGCACGGCTGGATGATGTCCGGTGGGATGGTCGTCACGCATGCCGGTCAGCATACGGACCTCTGTCCTGCTCATGACCTGCCGCCCCGGGGGTGGTGACGCGTCGGGAACGCCGTGCGGCTCAGGTGCCGGAGCGGTCCGCTTCCTCGCGTTCCGCGAGCCGTTCGCGCTGGGGCAGCACCGTGTACTTCGGGTCGCGCGCGGAGGCGACGCCCGCGTGGAAGATCCCGAAGCGTGTGCACGCCGACGCCGCGAGCAGCGCCGCCCCGCTCAGCGCCGCCGCGACCCGGCTGCGTCCGCCCAGCAGCGCCGCTCCCGCAGCCCCCGCCGCGCTCAGCCCCTCCGCCGCGCGCAGGAGGCGGCCGGCCCGCCCCCGCGCGTACGTCTCGGCGATCACGCCGGTGCGCCGGCGCAGCGCGCGCAGCGCCACGGTCTCGGCCGCCACCCCGAGGACGGCCGCCCGCCGTGCCGGCCCGTTCTCCGCGCGCGGACCCGCGAGCAGCGCCATGCCGGACGCGGCGACCGCCGCCGACGCGGTGAAGAGGTACGGCATCTCCCGGTGCCCCTCGTGCCACGCCGGCACCGCCGTGTCGGCCAGCAGGACGCCCGTGTACGCCGCCACCGCCGGGCCGGTGACGGCCGCGCCCAGCGCCGCCGCGCGGCCCGCGCGCGGCACGAGACCCGTCACGTCGGCGGCGGCCGCCGCGCCCGCCAGCGGCCCGTACCCCGCCAGCAGCCACGACCCCACGCTCATCGGCGAGGTCGGCTTGAGGACGCGCAGCATGTTCGCGAACCGCTCGGGCCGCCCGAGGTCGTGGATCAGCGCGGCCGCCGACAGGGACACGGCGCCGAGCGAACTCAGCTTCATGGCCCGCGCCGTGCGCCGCCGGCCCGACAGGTCGGCGCCCGCCGCCAGTACCGAGCCCGCGCCCGCGAGGCCGCCGAGGAACAGGTAGCCGGCGATGTCGCGGGCCTCCCACGACGGCGCCTTGACCACCGGCCGGCCGTAGTAGGAGGTGAAACCGGCGGGCGGCACCATCCGTGTCTCCCCGCCGCCGCCCCGCCGCCGCCGGGGCGCCGGCTCCCCGTCCATGCCATTGCCGAACAGTGCGTCGCGGCCGGGCCGTTCACCGGCCAGGCCCTCCCGCGTCACTCTCGCCTCGCTCACGCCGTCCGCCCTTCCCGCCGCACGCGGCGCGCATCCCGTCCGTCCCGTCCGTGCCCCGCGCCCGTCACCCGCGGGTCCTTCCGCGCCGCCCGGCGAACACCGCCGCGAGCCCGCCGAGCAGGGCGAGCGCCGCGCCGCCCGCGTGCCGCCACATCGCCGGCAGGTCCCGCGTCGTCACCACCGGGTCCGGCGGCAGCCCGTACACCTCCGGCTCGTCCAGCAGCAGGAAGAACGCGCCGTCGCCGCCCACCCCGTCGTCCGGGTCGGCGCCGTACAGCCGGGCGTCCGGCACACCGTCCTCCCGCAGCCGCTCGACCCGCGCCGCCGCCCGCTCCCGCAGCTCGTCCAGCGGCCCGAACTGGATCGAGTCGGTCGGACACGCCTTCGCGCAGGCCGGCTCCATGCCCGCGCCGAGACGGTCGTAGCACAGCGTGCACTTCCACGCGCGGCCGTCGCCCGGCCGCTGCTCGATGACGCCGTACGGGCACGCGGGCACGCAGTACCCGCAGCCGTTGCAGATGTCCTCCTGCACCACGACCGTGCCGAACTCCGTGCGGAACAGCGAGCCCGTCGGGCACACGTCGAGGCACGCCGCGTGCGTGCAGTGCTTGCACACGTCCGACGCCATCAGCCAGCGCAGCTCCGTACGGCCGTCCGGCGAGGGCGGTCCGGGCGTGGTCGGCGTGACGGCCGCCTCGGCCACCGGCGTTCCCGAGCCGCGCGCCGCCAGCGCCAGGACGTCGATGTGCGAGTGGTCCACCTCGGCGCGCTGCCCGCCCAGCGGCTTGGTCTGCTCGACGAACGCGACGTGCCGCCACGTCGAGGCGCCGAGGCCGCCGGTGTTGTCGTAGCTCATGCCGGTCAGGGCGATGCCGTCCTCGGGGACGGCGTTCCACTCCTTGCACGCCACCTCGCACGCCTTGCAGCCGATGCACACGGAGGTGTCGGTGAAGAACCCGACGCGCGGCGGCGGACTCCCGTGGCCGGCGTCGGCCGCCACGTCGGGTTCGGGGCCGGCGATGCGGTTCCCGGGCCGGTGCTCCTGGATCGTCATCGGTCAGACCTCCGTGCCCGTGCGTTCGTCGATGCCGGCCCGCCGCCGGTAGTTCGCCACCAGGTCGTTCAGCATCGGGCCGCGCGGCCGCCGGCCCGGGACGATGTCGGCCGACAGCGCCTTGACCTCCTGGATGTGCACGTTCGGGTCGAGCGCGATGGCGGACAGCTCGTTCGCCGCGTCGCCGCGCGTGCAGCCGTTGCCGCCCCAGTGGTACGGCAGCCCGATCTGGTGCACCGTGTGCCCGTCCGCGCGCAGCGGCGCCATCCGGGTCGTGACGAGGACCCGCGCCTCGATCGCGCCGCGCGCCGTGACGAGGGTCGCCCAGCCAGCGTGTTCGAGACCGCGCTCCGCCGCCAGCTCCGGCGACACCTCGCAGAACATCTCCGGCTGCAGTTCCGCCAGGTACGGCAGCCACCGCGTCATCCCGCCCGCCGTGAAGTGCTCGGTGAGCCGGTACGTGGTGACGACGTACGGGAACACCTCGTGCCCGCGCTCCCCGCCCGAGGGGTGGTACGCGTTGCCCTCGCGCGGGTAGAGCTGCCGCACCGGCGACCTGGGCCGGTCCGGGTGCAGCGCGTTCGCGAACGGCGAGTCCTGCGGCTCGTAGTGCGTCGGCAGCGGGCCGTCCGCCAGCCCGGCCGGCGCGTACAGCCAGCCCTTGCCGTCGCCCTGCATGATGAACGGGTCGTCGCCGCGCAGCGCCGCCGCGCCCCGCGCGTCGTCCGGCGGCACATGGCCGGGTGCGAGATCGGCAGGGAAGTCCGCGACGTCGTGTCCGGTCCACCGCCCGCGGCCGGCGTCCCACCACACGTACGCCTTCCGCTCGCTCCACGGGGTCCCGTCCGGCGCCGCCGAGGCCCGGTTGTAGAGGATGCGGCGGTTCGCCGGCCAGGCCCACGCCCACTGCGACGCCACCCAGTCCTGCTCCGTGTGCGGCACGCGGCGGGCCGCCTGGTTCACGCCGTCCGCGCGGACCCCGCAGTAGATCCAGCAGCCGCAGGACGTGGAACCGTCGTCCCTGAGCTGCGTGTACGCCGACAGCGGTGAGCCGTCGGCGGCGCGGCCGTTGATCTCCGCGAGCACCGCCTCGGCGTCCGGCTCGTCGTGCGGGCCCTCCACCGGGTAGTCCCACGCCAGGTCGAGGAACAGGCGGTCCGCGGGGTCGTCCGAGCCGTCGAGCCGCTCCCTGATCCGCCGCTGCAGGTGGTGCGCGAACCACAGTTCGCTGCGTGCGTCGCCCTCGGGCTCGACGGCCTTGTGGTGCCACTGGAGCCAGCGGTTCGTGTTGGTGAACGAGCCGGACTTCTCGGTGTGCGAGGCCGCTGGGAAGAAGAACACCTCCGTCGCGATGTCCTCGGTGCGCAGTTCACCGGTGCGGATCTCCGGCCCGTCCCGCCACCAGGTCGCCGACTCGATCAGCGAGAAGTCCCGCACCACCAGCCAGTCCAGACTGGCCATCCCGAGGCGCTGCAGGCGGGCGTTCGCCGAACCGACCGCCGGGTTCTCGCCGAGCAGGAAGTAGCCCTTGCAGGTGCCGTCGATCTGCCCGAGCACCGTGTCGTACGTGCTGTGCGAGCCGGTGACGCGCGGCAGGTGGTCGAAGCAGAAGTCGTTCTCCGCCGTCGCCGCGTCCCCGTAGTACGCCTTCAGCAGGCTCACGGTGTAGGCGCGCATCTCGCCCCAGAAGCCCTTGCGCGTGCCGGCGGCCCGGATGAACGTGTCGAGGTCGGGGTGCCCGGGCGCGTGCGGCATCGGGATGTAGCCGGGCAGCAGGTTGTACAGCGTCGGGATGTCGCTGGACCCCTGGATGCTGGCGTGCCCGCGCAGCGCCTGGATGCCGCCGCCGGGCCGGCCGATGTTCCCCAGCAGCAGTTGCAGGACGCTCGCGGCGCGGATGTACTGCGCGCCCACCGTGTGCTGCGTCCAGCCCACGGCGTAACAGAACGCGCTGGTGCGCTCGGGACCCGAGTTCCGTGTCAGCGCGTCGCAGACCCGCGCGAACGTGTCCGCCGGGATGCCGCAGACCTTCTCCACCATCTCCGGCGTGTAGCGCGCGTAGTGCCGCTTCAGCACCTGGAACACGCACCGCGGGTGCTCCAGCGTCTCGTCACGCTCCGGCCGGGGCGGGACGCTCTGGCCGCCCGAACCGTGCGACTCCGAGCCGCCGGCCCGGTGCTCCACCTCGACCCGGTCCGCCGCCGACGGCTGCGCCTCTTGCGAACCGGCGGGCGAGCGCAGGTCCGCGCCCTCGTACGCCCAGCTCGCGGGGTCGTAGTGCCGCCGCTCCTCGTCGAGACCCGAGAACACGCCGTCCAGGTCCTCGGTGTCACGGAAGTCCTCGCTCACCAGCGTCGCCGCGTTCGTGTAGGCGACGACGTACTCGCGGAACTCCTTGCCCTCCGTCAGCACATGGTTGATCAGCCCGCCGAGGAACGCGATGTCGCTGCCCGCCCGGATCGGCACGTGCAGGTCGGCCAGCGCGCTGGTGCGGGTGAACCGCGGGTCGACATGGATGACCGTCGCGCCCCGCGCCTTCGCCTCCATCACCCACTGGAAGCCCACCGGGTGCGCCTCCGCGTAGTTCGAGCCCTGGATCACGATGCAGTCGGAGTTCTGCAGGTCCTGCATGAACGTCGTCGCCCCGCCCCGGCCGAACGACGTGCCGAGCCCGGCCACCGTCGAGCTGTGGCACACCCGCGCCTGGTTCTCGACCTGGAGGATGCCGAGGCCCGTGAACAGCTTCTTCAGCAGGTAGTTCTCCTCGTTGTCGAGGACCGCGCCGCCCAGGCTCGCGATGCCGAGCGTCCGCGCCACCCGCGCGCCGTCGTGCTCCCACTGCCAGGTCGCCCGCCGCGTCGCCACGACCCGGTCGGCCACCATGTTCATGGCCGTCTCCAGGTCAAGCGGCTCCCACTCGGTGCCGTGCGGGCGGCGGTACAGCACCTGGTGCCGGCGCGCCCCGCCGGTGACGAGCTGGAGCGTCGCCGACCCCTTGGGGCACAGCCGCCCCCGGCTCACCGGCGACGCCGGATCGCCCTCCACCTGCACGATCCGCTCGTCCTTCACGTACACCTGCTGGCCGCAGCCCACCGCGCAGAACGGGCACACCGAGGCGACGACCCGGTCCGCCGTCTCCGTGCGCGCCCGCAGGCCGGCCGTACGGTGCGACATGACGGCGGACCCGCGGCCCAGCGGGTCGGAGCCGGTGAGCTGCCGGTACACGGGCCAGTCCCGCATCCAGGTCCGCACGCCCATGCTGTGTCCCGTCTCTCGCCGTTGGTTGCCCGACCGCCGGTTCCCCGCCACGGCCGCCCGTACCGCCGCGGAGCGCGCGATCACCCGAACGCGCCGCCGCGCGACGGCCGTGTCACCCGACCGCACCAGCCGCTCCGCCACGCCGCGAACCACCGCCGCCACACGGCGTCACCGCCCCGGGCCACCCCTCCGGCGCACTGTGCGACGGGCGTAGATTTGTCCCCCATGGAACACCGTCACCTCGGCCGCAGCGGCCTGCTCATCAGCGAGATCGCCTACGGAAACTGGCTCACCCACGGGTCGCAGGTGGAGGAGGAGGCCGCCCTCGCGTGCGTGCGCGCCGCGCTCGACGAGGGCATCACGACCTTCGACACCGCAGACGTCTACGCCCAGACCCGCGCCGAGTCCGTCCTCGGCCGCGCGCTCAAGGGTGAGCGCCGCGAGGGCCTTGAGATCTTCACCAAGGTCTT
This sequence comes from Streptomyces sp. RFCAC02, assembly GCF_004193175.1. Taxonomy (NCBI): domain Bacteria; kingdom Bacillati; phylum Actinomycetota; class Actinomycetes; order Kitasatosporales; family Streptomycetaceae; genus Streptomyces; species Streptomyces sp. RFCAC02. Next base: position 5,633,845 of record NZ_SAUH01000001.1, read on the forward strand.
CTGGCCCACCGGCCCCGGCCGCAACGACCGCGGCCTGTCCCGCAAGCACATCATGGAGTCCATCGACGCGTCCCTGCGCCGCCTCCAGACCGACTACGTGGACCTCTACCAGGCCCACCGCTTCGACCGGTTCACCCCGCTCGAGGAGACGATGTCCGCGTTCGCCGACATCGTCCACGCCGGCAAGGCCCACTACATCGGCGTCTCCGAGTGGAGCGCCGAGAACATCAGGGCCGCCCACGCCCTCGCCCGCGAGATGCACGTACCGCTGGTCTCCAGCCAGCCGCAGTACTCCATGCTCTGGCGCGTCATCGAGCAGGACGTCGTGCCGACGAGCGAGGAGCTGGGCATCGGGCAGATCGTCTGGTCGCCCATCGCGCAGGGCGTGCTCACCGGCAAGTACCTGCCGGGCGAGCAGCCGCCCGCCGGGTCCCGCGCCACCGACGAGAAGGGCGGCGCCCGCACCATGGGCGACTTCCTCCGCGACGAGGTGCTGGAGGCCGTCCAGCGGCTGCGCCCCCTCGCCGACGAGGTCGGCCTCAGCCTCGCGCAGCTCGCCGTCGCCTGGGTCCTGCAGAACCCGAACGTCTCGGCCGCCATCGTCGGCGCCTCCCGGCCCGAGCAGGTCACCGAGAACGTGAAGGCCGCCGGCGTGAAGCTGGAGGCCGACCTGATGGCCCGCATCGACGAGGTGATCCTCCCGGTCGCGGTCACCGACCCGTACCGCGTGCACCAGAGCACGCCGCGCAAGCGTCCCTGAACCGGGACGCCCCCCACGAGGGCGGCGGCCGGCGCGGAACTCCGCGTCGGCCGCCGCCCTTTGGCGTATGCGCGACGGAGTGCCGCACCCGGGCCGCGCCCCGTCCGAAATGCCGGTTGCCCAGGCCACCGGCGGGTATCTTGTCCCAGTCTGTACCGGCCCGCCGTGGACCCGCACGCCGGCGCACCGGCGCACCGACTGCCCCCGCCAGCAGGGGAGTCGACCGTTCCTCCCCGCCGCGCCCGTCTTCCCGAGAGGACCGCAACCGTGACCGACACCACGCCCCCCGCCGTCACCGCGCCCGCCCCGCCCGAGCCCGGCACGGCTTCCGGCGGCGGCTCCGACGCCCAGGTCATCGTCGTCGGCGCGGGGCCGGCCGGCTCGTCCGCCGCCTACCACCTGGCCCGGCACGGCGTGGACGTCCTGCTGCTGGAGAAGTCGGAGTTCCCCCGCGACAAGGTGTGCGGCGACGGCCTGACGCCGCGCGCCGTGCGGCAGCTCATCAGGATGGGCATCGACACCGCCGGCGAGGGCTGGCACCGCAACAAGGGCGTCCGCTTCTTCTCCGACCGCGCGCACCTGGAGATCGACTGGCCGGAGAACACCAGTTACCCCGGCTACGGACTCACCCGCACCCGCCACGACTTCGACGACATCCTGGCCCGCCAGGCCGTCCGTGCCGGCGCCCGGCTGTGGACCGGGGCGCGCGTCACCGACCCGGTGGTGGACCGGACCGGGCGCGTGTCCGGCGTCCACGTGCTCATCGGCCCGGACAAGCGGCAGGTCACCTGCACCGCGCCGGTCGTGATCGCGGCCGACGGCGTCTCCGCCCGTCTCGCGCTCGCCCTCGGTGTCGAACGCGACCCGGCCCGCCCCATGGCCACGGCCGTCCGCCGCTACTACCGCAGCCCCGCCAAACAGGCCGACCCGTACCTCGACATCTTCTCCGACCTGCGCACCCGCCCCGGCGCGCCCGCGCTGCCCGGCTACGGCTGGGTCTTCCCCATGGGCGACGGCCGGGTCAACGTCGGCCTCGGCCTGATCACCACCCCGAGCACCGAAGGCGGCGACCTGCGCCGCCTCCTCGGCACCTGGCTCACCGGCACCCCCGCCGCCTGGGGCCTGCGCGACGAGGCGAACGCGGAGGGACCGATCCGTGGCGCCGCCCTCCCGATGGGCCACAACCGCAGGCCCCACTACACGCGCGGCCTCCTCCTCACCGGCGACTCGGGCGGCATGGTGAGCCCGTGGAACGGCGAGGGCATCCCGTACGCGATGGAGTCGGGGGAACTGGCCGCCGAGATCGTCAGCGACGCCTTCGCCCGCCGCGACCCGGCCTGGCGCGAACGCGTACTGCGTCAGTACCCGCGCGAGATCCAGCGCAGGGACGGCCGGTACTACCGGCTCGGCACGGCGTGGGCGGCGATGCTGACCCGCCCGGCCGCCGCGTCGTTCGTCAGCCGCCAGGTCATGCGCTCGCCCGCCGCGATGCGGACGCTGCTCCGGCTCCTCACCAACCTGACGGACGAGCGGGGCGGCGACATGGTGGACCGCCTGCTCGCGACGGCGATCCGCGTCGTCCCGGTGCGCCGCCCCCGCGGCCCGGTGCCCCCGGCGCCCCCGAAGGCCCGTTCTCCGCACTAGGGTCTGTCCGGCGGGTCTTGGCGCGGCTCGCGGCGTCGGATGCGGTGCATCGCAAGGCGCCGGATCGCAGCTCATACCCGTTCGTATTCGCGCGATACGGCAACGCAGCGAGGTGCCGTGGCCAGCGTCGCGAGACAGGCAGGATCCGCCGGGCAGACCCTAGCCTTGACCGGCATGAACCGGAGACGTGCCAAGAAGCTGTCGCACCGCCTGGTCGGCGCCGCGATGACCGGGGACACGGCGCTCGTCCGCCGCCTCCTGCGCGCCGGCGCCGACCCGGGGGCGGCCGATCCCGCAGGCACGACGCCCCTGTACGCGGCGTCGGTCCACGGGGCCGCCGACATCGCCGGCCTCCTCCTGCGCGCCGGCGCCGACCCGGACACCGAGAGCGGCCACGGCGACGAGGGCACGCCGCTGTGCGCGGCGGCGTCCTGGGGCCACACGGAGACCGTGCGCGTACTCCTCGCGGCCGGGGCCGACCCCGACCTCCGCGAGGACCACGGCACGGGCCTGTCCCCCTCGACTGGGCGGAGAAGGGCACCCACACGGAAACACTCGCAGCCCTGCACTCCGCCGGCGCCCGCCCGACGGACGAACCCGGGACCTCGCACACCTGACGACGCGACCATCGGCCGGGGCACAGCGCCGACCCGCTTCGGAAAGGCGCGACGTGCCCGTCCCGGTGCATGCGGAAGTGTGCCCCGCCACGGGTGGCGTCCGTGGCGGGGCGGTGCCGTCCGCCGGTCAGTACCAGCGCTGGAGTTCGTAGTAGCTGACCAGGCTGCCCCCGTAGCACCGGACGATCCACCCCTTGTCCCTTTCGAGACGGATGGCGGCGGCCTCGCACTCCCAGCCCCAGAAGTACTCATCGATGGTGTGCCAGCTCGCGGCTGCTCGATAGTCGCCGGTCCACGAGTCGGTCGCGGGAGCGGCGCCTGCGGCGGCCTGCGCCGGAGCGGCGGCCAGGCCGGTGCCGATGACGATCGCGGCGGTTGCGCCGACGAGTGCGTGTCGGATGCGCATGTGCACGTCCTTTCCCCTGGTGGGCTGTGCCCGGTCCGAAGTCGGGTCAACAGTGGCTTCCGGAGCTGAACCGCGGAAGGGGAACCGGCTGTCCGGGACAGTCCCGGACAGCGTTACGGCCGTGGCCTGCGGTGTCCGGCCGGGGGCGGAGGCACCGCGCTCCGCCGGCCGCGACCGCCACGCCCGGGGAACGGGTCAGGACGAGTGGGCCAGGCGGGACAGGGAGAGGGTGCGGTGTGCCGCGGACACCACCGCCGCGTCCACGAAGCGGCCGTCCGGCAGTGCCAGCGCGCCCGCGTCCGTCTCCCTCGCCGCACGGACGATCTCCGCCGCCTCGGCCACTTCGGCGTCGGTCGGCAGGTACGCGTCCCTGATGACCGGCAGTTGGCGCGGGTGGATCGCCGCCCGGCCGAGGAACCCGAGCGCCCGGCCCTCCGCGCACGACCGGGCGAGACCCGCCGTGTCCCGCACGTCGGGGAAGACCGACTGCGGCGGCGGCGCCAGGCCCGCCGCCCGCGCCGCCACCACCGCCCGGCCGCGCGACCAGGCGAGACCCGCCGCGTCGCGCACCCCGAGGTCGGCCCGCAGGTCCGCCTCGCCCAGCGCGATGCCCGCGACCGCCGGGTGCGCCGTCGCCACGGCGTACGCCCGCTCCACGCCGAGCGCGCTCTCCAGCAGCGCGTACAGCGGCGGCACGGCACCGCCCGCGTCCGCCGCCCACGCCGCCACCCGGCCGACCAGGGACGGGCACTCGACCTTCGGCAGCCGCAGCCCGGAAAGGCCCGGCAGCGGCGCCAGCCGCCGCACCTCCGCCTCGGCGAGCGGGCCGTCCAGGGCGTTCACCCGCACGTGGACCGGCACGGCGGGCCGCTCCGCCAGGAGGTCGGCCGCGGCGTCCAGCGCGTACGCCTTGCGGCCGGCGGTGACCGCGTCCTCCAGGTCCACGACCACCACGTCGGCGCCCGACCGCAGCGCCTTCGCGACGACCTCGGGACGGTCCCCGGGGACGTACAGCCACGTCAGGCGCACCTCCTGCGCCGGCGCGCCCGTCACAGCGCCCCCTGGTCCCGCAGCGCGCCGATCTCCTCGCCGCTCAGCCCGAGACCGGTGAGCACCTCGTCGGTGTCGGCGCCGTGCGGCCGGCCCGCCCAGCGCACCGCGCCCGGCGTGCCGGAGAGGCGGAAGAGGACGTTCTGCATGGTGAGGGTCCCCAGCTCCTCGTCCTCCACCCGCGTGAACGAGCCGAGCGCGCGGTACTGCTCGTCGGCCATCGCGTCGCGGATGTCGTACACCGGCGCGATGGCCGCCTCCGCCTTCTCGAACGCCGACAGCACCTCGGCCCGCGTCCGCTCCCCGATCCAGGCGGCGACGGCGGCGTCCAGCTCGTCCGCGTGCCGGGCGCGGCCCGCGCCGGTCGCGAACCACTCCTGCGTGACGACGTCGGGGCGGCCCACCAGGCGCATCACGCGCTCCGCCACGGACTGCGCCGACGTGGAGACCGCGACCCACGTGCCGTCGGCCGTGCGGTAGGTGTTGCGGGGCGCGTTGTTGGCGGACCGGTTGCCGGTGCGCTGCTGGAGGTAGCCGAGCTGGTCGTACCACAGGGCCTGCGGGCCGAGGACCGTCAGCATCGGCTCGATGATGGCGAGGTCCACGACCTGGCCCGCGCCGGTGCGGTCCCGCCCGGCGAGGGCCGTGAGCACGGCGTACGCGGTGGACAGCGCGGCGATGGAGTCGGCCAGGCCGAACGGCGGCAGGGTCGGCGGCCCGTCCGGCTCGCCGGTGACCGCGGCGAACCCGCTCATCGCCTCGGCGAGGGTGCCGAACCCCGGCCGCCGCGCCGACGGGCCGAACTGCCCGAAGCCGGTCACCCTGGCCAGCACCAGGCGCGGGTTGACCGCCGACAGCTCGTCCCAGCCGAGCCGCCACCGCTCCAGCGTGCCGGGGCGGAAGTTCTCGACGACGACGTCCGACTCCGCGACGAGCCGCAGCAGGACGTCCCGCCCGCCGTCCGTCGACAGGTCGAGGGTGATGGTGCGCTTGTTGCGGCCGAGCAGCTTCCACCACAGGCCGACGCCGTCCTTGCTCGGCCCGTGGCCGCGCGACGGGTCGGGGCGGCGCGGATGCTCCACCTTGATCACCTCGGCGCCGAAGTCGCCGAGCAGGGTCGCGGCCAGCGGCCCCGCGAACAGCGTCGCGAGGTCGAGGACGCGCAGACCGTCCAGGGCTCCCGGGTGCGTCATCGCGGTACCTCCCCGGTCTGCCGCGCGTCCTGTTCCCGGTGCGCGCGGAACCGTTCGTCGATCTCGGCGCGCCCCGGCATGGAGCACGAGGCGCCGGGCCGCGCCACCGACAGCGCGGCGGAGGCGGCGGCCCAGGCCATGGCCTCCGGCATCGGCCGCCCCTCGCAGCGCGCCACCGCCAGCGCGCCGGTGAACGTGTCGCCGGCCGCCGTCGAGTCCACCGCGTGCGCCGGTACGGCCGGTACGGCGACGGGCTCGGCGCCGCGCGCCGCCCACAGGCTGCCGTGCGCGCCGAGCGTCACGACGACCTCGGGGACCCGTTCCAGCAGCGCGACGGCGGCGGCGTGCGGGTCGGCGCGGCCGGTCAGCGTCTCGGCCTCGTGCTCGTTCGGCACCACCAGGTCGACGGCGGCGAGGAGTTCGTCGGGCAGCGGCCGGGCGGGCGCGGGCGTGAGCACGGTCAGCACACCGTGCGCGCGGGCGGCGCGCGCGGCGGCGAGCACGCCGTCCAGGGGCAGTTCGAGCTGGAGCAGCAGCGCGTCGGCCGCGGCCAGCACCGGTTCGTCGCCCGGTGCCAGGCCGGTGACCGAGGCGTTGGCGCCCGGGACGACGACGATCGCGTTGCCGCCGTCGTCGTCCACGACGATGTGCGCCGTCCCGCTCGGCCCCGGCACCGTCCGCAGCGGCCCGGTCGCCACACCGGCGCCGGCCAGCGCCTCGCGCAGCCGCGCGCCGAACGCGTCGTCGCCGACGGCACCGATCATCGTGACCCGGCCGCCGGCGCGGGCCGCCGCGACCGCCTGGTTCACGCCCTTGCCGCCGGGCACCGTACGGAACTCCCGGCCCGCCACGGTCTCCCCGCGCCGGGGGGCGGTGGGGACGTAGGCGACCAGGTCCATGTTGGCCGACCCGAAGACGACCACGGACGGCGCGGACGACGGCGGTGGTGGCGGCCCGCCGGTCGTGGGGGGTGTCATGCGGATGCCTCCTGGGTGAGGGCGGCCAGCTCGTCGAAGCCGATGCCGTCGAAGCCCGCGACGGTCGTCGCGAGCCGGTTCTTCAGGGGCGCCGTCCAGTGGGCGCCCAGCGCCTCGGGGGAGCCGGCCAGCAGTCCCGCGACCGAGCCGGCCGTCGCGCCGTTCGAGTCCGTGTCCCAGCCGCCGGCGACCGCCCGGCACACCGAGCCGGAGAAGTCGCCGTCCGCGTGGGTGAGGGCGGCGGTGAGCAGCGCGGCGTTCGGCAGGACGTGCACCCAGTGGTGGTCGCCGTACCGCGCGTGCAGCCGGTCCACGACGGGGTCGAAACCGCCGCCGCGCCCCTCCCGCGCGACCCGCACGCCGAACCGCACCGCCGCCGCGAGCCGCGAGGCGGGCGGCACGACCGACAGGCCGGTCCGCAGGCACGCGTGCACGTCGCCGTCGCCGGCCGCCGCGCGGGCGACCATGGCGGCGGCGAACATCGCGCCGTACACGCCGTTCGCCGTGTGGGTGAGCCGCGCGTCCCGGTGCGCGAGCGCGGCGGCCGTGGCCGGGTCGCCGGGATTCGTCCAGCCGTAGACGTCCGCCCTGATGACCGCGCCGATCCACTCACGGAACGGGTTGCGGTGGCAGGCCGTCAGCGGCGGTTCGAGGCCGGACAGCAGGTTGCGGTAGGCGACGCGCTCGGCGGTGAACGTCCGCCCCGCGGGCAGCACGTCGAGCCACAGCCGCGCCACGTCCGCCGTGGTGAAGTCGCGCCCGTGCCGGCGCAGCACGAGCAGGCCGAGGAGCGGGTAGTTCAGGTCGTCGTCCTCCGGGGCGCCGTCGATCGTCTCGGCGAGGGACGTGGCGCGCGACCTGCGGTTCCACGGGTGTGCCGCCGCCACGTCGGCGGGCAGGCCCCGCGCGGTGAACCAGGTGCGCGGCGGCCAGTTGCCCGTGGCGCGGCCGATCGCGCGGATGCCCTCGAGCGGCAGCTTCTCCACCGGCTTGCCGAGGACGCAGCCCACCGCGCGGCCGAGCCAGCCCGCGTGCAGCCTGGCCCGTGACGCGGGGGCGGCGGCGCCCGGCCGGGGCGCCGGCCACTCCGGGCAGGCCGCCCGGATCGCGTCCAGGCCGCTCGGCTCCCGGTCGGCCAGCGCCGAGGGGAACGCGGCCAGTTCGTCCAGCAGCGCCTCGGCGAGCGCCCGCAGCGCCGGATCGGCGGGGCCCGGCGACGCCCCGGCACGCTCCGGCGCGGCACGGCCGCCCGCCGCGCGCCAGCGCCGCTCCACCGCCGTGGTGTCCCGCCCGTCCTGCGCGGCCTGCCGCAGCTCGTGGCCGAGCAGGTCCTCCGGCTGCGCCCAGGTGAGCCGCAGCTCGTCCGGCGCGCTCGCCGTGCCCACCGCGCCCGCGCCCATGTCCATGTCCATGCTCATCAGTCCCCTCACACCCCCGCGATCGCACCGAACAGGGCCTCGTGCGCCCGGCGTCGCCCGACGTCCCGGGCGAACACCTCGCGCGCCACCGCCGCGAGCGCCGCCCCCGGCGCCCGCAGATCGAGGCGGCTGGCCCGTGCCACCTCCGCGCTCCACTCGTCGGGCACCACGGACTCCCCGCCCAGCGCGCCGGCGAGCGCGCCGCCCATCGTGGCGATCGAGTCGCAGTCGCGGCCGTAGTTGACCGCGCCGAGGACGGTCTCCCGGTAGTCGCCGCCGGCGACCAGCAGCATGCCGAGCGCGATGGGCAGCTCCTCGATGGCGTGCAGCCGCGACGGACGCCGCGCGCCGAGGGACGGCTCCCGGTAGACGGGGCCGACCGTGTCGAACGGCTCGACGGCCGCCCGCAGCGGCCCGATCGCCGCCGCCACGTCACCGATGCCAGCCGCCGCCCCGGCCACCGCCTCGATCGCGGCCCGCGTGCCGTCCTTGGCCAGGGCGATGGCCTGCTCCGTCACCGACTCCGGTGTGGCGCCCGGCGCGCACGCGGCCGCCACCGCCGCCGCGAACACGCCCGCCGCCTCCCGCCCGTAGCTCGACTGGTGCGCGCCCGCGACGTCCAGCGCCTCGGCGTACGCGCCGGCGGGGTGGCCGGCGTTCACCAGGCCCACCGGAGCCATGTACATGGCCGCACCGCAGTTGACGATGTTGCCGACGCCCGCCTCGCGCGGATCCGTGTGCCCGTAGTGGATGCGGGCGACGATCCACTTCTCCGCGAGGAAGACGCGCTGCAACGGCAGGGCCTCAGCCCCGAGTTCGGGGATCCAGCGGGGCGTCGTGATCAGGTCGGGCACCAGGTGGTCGGCGACGGCGTACGCGTCGAGGTGGTCGCGGACCTTCTCGTAGACCCGCACCAGGGCGTGCGTCATCAGGGTGTCGTCGGTGACGTGCCCGTCGCCCTTGTGGTACGGGGCGATCGGCCGCGCCGTCCGCCACGCGTCGCGGTGGAACGGCCCCACGATCCCGGTGACCCGGCCACCGTGCCGCCGCACGATGTCCTCGGGACTCCAGCCCTCCACCGCGCCGCCCAGCGCGTCACCCACGGCCGCGCCCACCAGGGCGCCGATGACGCGGGAGTCGAGGGACGGCGGGGGAGTGGTCGGCGTGCTCATGCGGAAGGTCCTTCTCTGCTGTCGCTCGATGGGTGCTCCCCGGCGGGACCGCCGGGGCGGGGGTGCTCACCGGACGGCCGCCCGCCGGGCGGCCACGTGCCGAACGGCGCGCCGGCCAGCCTGCGGGCCAGCGGCACGAGATCGGTCCCGGCGAGCTGCGGCAGCGCGCAGCCCGCGAGGACGCGACAGCTCTCCCGCCAGGTCCCCGGCAGCCCCCCGGCGCCCGACACCGCGCCGGTCAGCGCCCCGGCGAGGGCCGGCGCCGAGTCGGCGACCCGGGAGAGGCACGCCGCGCTCGGCACCGCCTCGGTCACCGCGCCGGCGGCCGCCGTCGCCACCGCGAGGGCCACCGGCACCGTCTCGGCGGCCGCGATGCCGTAGCTGTAGACGTGGTCGACGATCTCGTGCTCCAGCACCGGGACGAGCGCGAACGCGTTCCCCGGCAGGCCGGGCCGCGCCGCGACCGCCGCACGGCCGAGGCCCACGGCGCGCAGCGCGTTGCGCCGGATCTCGGTGCCCTCCGGCAGGCACGCGAGGGCCGCGTCCACGCACGCGTCCAGCGGGTCGCCGCCGAGCGCGGCGGCGACCGCCGCCGCCATGGCGCACGCGCCGTGCACGCCGTCCCCGTCCTGGGTGAAGCGCGCGTCGAACTCGGCCAGCCCGGCCGCCGCCCCCGGATCACCCGGGTGGACGGCGGCCAGCACGGTGGCCCGTACGCAGGCGGCGTCGTCGAAGTAGTGCGGGTTGTCGTGGCCGGTGGCCGGCGGGCGCAGGCCGGCCGCCAGGTTGCCGAGGCCGGCGCGCACGGAGATCCGGGCGCGCAGCGGGACCTGCGCCGACTCGATCTCGTCCGCGCGGTCCGTCGCCGCCGCGATCTCCCCGGCCAGCCCGTGCCACGCGCCCGACAGCGCCGCAGGCACGTCCACGGGCGGCGCGACCCCGGCCCCCGCCCCGGCGCGCGCGGCGGCGTCCACCGCCGACAGGACCGCGAGCGCGGTGAACGCCGCCCACTCCGCGTCGTCGGACGGGCCGAGCCGCAACGGTTCGGGCGGCTGGTTGAGCGCTATCGGCACGGGCAGGGTCGTCGTCGCGTTGTCCTCGGCGAAGGTGTCCAGCTCACGGGTCAGCCGCCGGGTCCACTCGGGGAGCCGCGCCGCGCGGTGCCGGCCCGACGGCCAGCCGGCGGCGTCACCCGCGGCGATGCCGAGCAGCAGGCCCTCGACACGCCGCGCCAGGTCGTCGGCGGGCCGGGCAGGACCCGCGGGCGCGCCCGTCACCGTCCGCGCCGTCACGCGCCCGGCTCCGCTGCCGCGCCCGGCCGGCGGGCGAGCCGCGCGGCCGTCAGCAGGTCGGCGATCTCCAGCACATGGCGCCCCGCCATGGACGGCAGGCAGCTCCCGCGCACCGGTCCGATGCCGCGCGCCCACTCCGGCGGGATCGCGCCCTCGCCGCGCAGCGCGCCGGCGAGCGCCCCCGCGACGGCGGCCGTCGTGTCGGCGTCGCGCCCCATGTTGACGGCCATCCGCACCGCCCCGGCGAACGACCCGGCCGCCGCCGTGAACGCGCCGAACGCGAGACCGACCGCCTCCGGCGCGAGATCCGTCCACGGGTAGCCGCCGATGACGGTCGCGGAGCGGACCGTCCGCTCCATCGCCGGCTCGCTGTCCGCCGCCTCCTCGCGCGCCCGCCGCGCGGCGGCCACCGCGCGGCGCAGCGACCGCGCCGTCCACGAGTCGTCGGGAACGACGGCGAGGGCCGCCGCCACCACGGCGCCGGGCCCGTCGGCCACCATCGCGGCGGCCACGCCGGCCGCCACGGCCTGCCCGCCGTAGATGCCCTCCCCGTCGTGCGACACCGTGCCGTCCACCGCGACCAGCCGCGCGGCCTCCCGCGGGCGCCCCGCGGCGAACACCCCGAACGGCGCGGCCCGCATCGCGAGCCCGTCGCTCCAGGCGTGCCGGTGCTGGGCGGTGATCGGGGCGGCGAGACCGCGCCGCAGGTTCTCCAGCGTGCCGCGCTCGCTGAACCCGGCCCCCCGGAACGGCCCCTCGTCGAGGTCGGCGATCCACTGGTGCCACGCCGACTCGACGTGGGCGACCGTCAGGTCCGAGCCGTGTTCGGCGAGCAGCAGACCCGACAGGATCGCGTACTCGGTGTCGTCGGTGCCGGCCGGGTCGTCCTGCACGAAGCCCTCGATCCGCCCCCACCTGGCGCGGATCTGGGAGGGCTTCATGTTCTCGGCCGGGGCGCCCATCGCGTCGCCCACGGCCAGGCCGAGGAGCGCGCCCCGCGCCCGCGCGGCGCACGCCGGCGCCGGTGCGGGCGCCCCGCGCGCCGCGGAGGGGAGCCGCGACGCGGGGGGCCGTGGGGGTGGGGGCTGTTCGGGCGAGGCCAGGACGCGCTGCGGGCCGGCGCTCATCATGGGTCGTTCTCGTTTCCGCGCCCCCGCGGGGGCGCTGCGTGCGGGCGGTACGGGTGGTGGGGGGACGGGGCCATGATCAGCGCTGGTACCGGTCCAGGACGCGATTGCCGTCCTCGGTGAGCTGTTCGCGCAGCTCGCCGAGGTCGTAGTCGCCGTCGTAGAAACGCTGGAAAGCGGGGGCCGCGATCTTGTCCTTCCACTCCGGGTAGCCCCGCACCCCGAGCACCGGCGACGGCCGCAGGTGCGCCGCCACCGCGACGCCCGTCGACCAGCCGAGCTCCGCCGTGTTCAACGACGGATCGGCCAGGGCCGCACGGCTTGTCGGCAGCATCCAGTCCCCGCGCGCCAGTTCCACCGCGTGGTCCGCGCGGGTGAGGAACGCGATGAAGTCGACCGCCGCCTGCCGGTGGTCGCTGTCCTCCGCGACCGAGAGGGTCTGCGGTGACACGCCCTGCGCGAGCCCGTCGGGGCCGTCCCCGGACGGCATCGGCAGCACGCTCCACCCGAAGCCGTCCGGCGCCTGCTGCGCGACCTGCTGCCGGAAGGAGAAGTTCAGCGGCAGCATGGCGTAGCGCCCGGCGAAGAAGCCGGGCAGCGTGTCGGAGCCGGACATGCCGAGGCTGCTGGAGGGCGCGGACCCGTCCTCGGTGACCTGCCGCCTGATCAGCTCGGCGACGGCCGCGTCGTCGTCGCCGAACCTGACCTCGTTGCGGCCGTCCCCGTCGCGGTGGAAGACCCGCCCGCCGGTGGACAGCGACAGGTTCACCGACTGGCTGACCGGCTCGCGCATCGACCAGGCGACGCCGTAGGTGTCCGTGTCGCCGTCGCCGTCCGTGTCGCGGGTGAGGGCGCGGCTCGCGTCCTCGAACTCCGCCCAGGTCCAGGGCTGCTCCGGGGTCGGCACGCGCACGCCGGACTCCTCGACCAGGCGCGTGTTGACGACCAGGACGCGCGGTTCCTGGAGGAACGGCACCCCGTACACGCCGCCGTCGAACGTGGTCGTGCCCCAGGATTCCTCGGGTATGTCGGCGCGCAGGTCGTCGGGCAGGAGGCCGCCGATGTCGGCGAGGTAGCCGCCGTACGCGAAGTCGGTCAGGTCGGCGGCGTCGTCGTGGATGATGTCGGGCGCCTCGCCGCCCATGAACGACGTGAGGAGCTGGTCGTGGACCGAGTCCCAGGACCCCTGCACGTACCGCACCTGCACGTCGGGGTGGGCGGCGTTCCACTCGTCCACGAGGGCCTTGTTGGCCTCGACGGACTCCTGCTGCCAGGCCAGGCTGAGGAAGTCGAGGGTGACCCGGCCGTCGTCGTCCGCGCCGCCGCCACCGCAGCCGGCCAGCAGCGCGGCGGCGAGGACGGCGGCAGCGGCGGCGCGGAGCGCGGGGCGCACGCGGGCGCGGGTGTCGGCGCGCATCAGCCCTTCACCGCCCCGGCGAGCATGCCGCCCGCGAGCCGCCGCTGGAGCAGCCCGAACAGCAGGAGGCTCGGCAGTGTGGCCAGGACGGCGGCGGCGGCCAGCGGCCCGAGGTCCGCGGCTCCCTCGGCGCCGATGAAGCGGTTCAGGATCACGGACATGGTCTGGTTCTCCGGTGACTTGAGCAGGACCAGGGCGAAGAAGAACTCGTTCCAGGCGGTGACGAACGAGAACATCAGCGTCGCCACCACCCCCGGCACCAGCAGCGGCAGCACGACGCCCGTCAGCGTCCGCAGCCTGCCGGCGCCGTCGACGGCCGCGGCCTCCTCAAGCGACGGCGGCACCGCCTTCACGAAGCCCCGCAGCATCCACAGGGCGAACGGCAGGTTCCACACGACGTAGACGAGGACGAGGCCCGCCTGTGAGTCGATGAGGCGGAGGTCCCGCAGCACGAGGAACAGCGGGATGATCACCAGCACGAACGGGAACATCTGGCTGACCAGCACCCAGCCGGTGCCCGCCCGCCCGATCCGCGACCGGTGGCGCGCCATCACGTACGCGGCCGGCACGGCGATCGCCACGGATATCAGCGCCGCGCTGCCCGCGACGACGAGGCTGTTGAGCGCGGACCGCAGCAGCGGCTGCGCGTCGAACGCCGCACGGTAGTTGTCGAGCCCGGGTTCGCGCGGGATCCACGCGGGGTCGATCGAGCCCAGCTCCTGCGGCGACTTGAACGACGTGGAGAGCAGCCACAGCAGCGGGAAGGCGAGGAAGACGAGGTAGCACAGCAGCGCCGCGTACTGGCCGGTGCGGCCTGCGGCGGCGAGCGCGCGCCGGCGCCCGCGGGGACGTGCGCGCCGGGTGGTTTCCAGGGTGGTCATCGGACGGCCTCCTCGTCCTTCAGCCGGTTGCGCAGGAAGACGGTGAGCAGGACCGCCATCACCGCGACCATCACGAGCCCCATGGCGGCGGCGTAGCCGAACTGCCCGTACACGAACGCCTCCTCGTACACGAACAGGCTCGGCAGCCGCGTCTCGCCGCCCGGCCCGCCCTGCGTGAGCACGTACACCAGGCCGAAGGAGTTGAAGTTCCAGATGAAGTTGAGGGCGGTGATGGCGAGGACGACCGGGCGCAGCGCCGGCCAGGTCACGGTCGTGAACCGCCGCCACATCCCGGCGCCGTCGAGCTGGGCCGCCTCCCGCAGTTCGTGCGGGACGTTCTGGAGCCCGGCGAGCAGGACGACCGTCGTCTGCGGCATGCCCGACCACACGCCGACCACGATGACGGCGGGCAGCGCGAGGGACAGGTCGGTGAGCCAGTCGATGTTGTGGTCGAGGATGCCGAGATCGGTGAGCGCCTTGTTGAGCACGCCCGCGTCCTGGTGGTAGACGAGGCGCCACATCACGCCGACGACGACCTCGGGCATCGCCCACGGCACCAGGGCGAGCGTGCGGGCCAGCCAGCGGAACCGCAGGTTCTGGTCCAGCAGCAGCGCGAGCCCCGTGGACAGCAGCAGTTGCAGCGCGGTGACGGCCACCGCCCACACCAGCCCGATGCGGAAGGACTCCCAGAAGAGCCGGTCGAGCCGGAGGTCGGCGAAGTTGGCGAGGCCCACGAACTGCGTGGGGTCGGTACGGCCCGACTGCGCGTCGGTGAAGGCGAGGGACATGCCGTACAGCAGCGGCCCGACGCTGAGCAGCAGGATCGGGACGAGCGCGGGGAGCAGCAGGAACCACGCTCCGCGGTCGAGGCCGAACGCGCGTCTGCGCTGGGCCGGTGTCCTCGGCGGCGGTGTGCCGCGGCTGCCCGGGGCGGCGTCGGCCCGGGGGGCGGTGAGACTCATGCGCACCTCATGCGGGTGGGTCGGTCGCCGGCGCGGTCGAGGCGCGCACGACGAGACGGGGCGGGACTGTGGTGGAGCGAAACGGTACGGCCGCGCGCGCCCCCGCGGAACGCCCCGCGGCCAGCCGGTCCACCAACAGCCGCGCGGCCAGCCGCCCGCGCTCCGACGACCCCAGGTCCACGCTGGTCAGCGGCGGCCACGCCGCCTGCGCGAGCGCGCTGTCGTCCATCCCCGCCACCGCCACGTCCTCCGGTACGCGCACGCCCCGCGAGAGCAGGGCGCGCAGCGCGCCGAGGGCGAGCTGGTCGTTCGCGCAGAACAGGGCGTCCGGGCGGGCGGCCAGCAGCCCGCCCGCGGCGGCCGTGCCCGCGTCGATGCCGAACTCCGTGTGCACGACGAGGCGTTCGTCGTAGCGCAGACCGCAGGCCGCGAGCCCGGCGCGGTAGCCCTCGGCGCGGTTGCGCCCCGGCACGGTGTCCGCCGGTCCGTTGACGAACGCGATGCGCCGCCGCCCCGTGCCGTGCAGGTGCCGTACGGCGTCCGCGGCGCCCGCGACCGAGTCGGCCCGCACGCTGTCCACCGGCGTCCCCGGCGGCAGCGACCCGATGACGACGACCGGACCCGCCGCCCGCGCCAGGGCGCGCAGGTGGCCGTCGCCTATCCGGATCGGGCACAGGATCAGGCCGTCGCTCGTGCGGTCGCCGAGGCTGCGCACCACGGCCAGCTCGTCCTCGGCGACGGCGTCGGTCGAGTGCAGCAGCAGCCGGTACCCGGCGGCCTTGGCGACGGCCTGGATGGCGCGGACCATGGCGACGTACACGGGGTTGCCGATGTCCGGCATGGCGAACGTGAGCTGCCGGGTGCGGCCGTCCTTGAGGGAGCGGGCGACGGCGTTGGGGACGTAGCCCAGTTCGTCGGCGGCCCGGCGCACCCGCTCCACGGTGTCACGGCGGGCCGCCTGCCCGTTCAGGACGCGGGAGACGGAGGCGATGGAGACGCCCGCGCGCTCCGCGATCGCGACGATGGTCGGCCGGCCGCCGTTCGGCATCTGGAACATCCCCCGGAGTCGCAGGCGTTGTCGTAAACGTTTACAGGCACGGAAATCGTTTACAGATGGTGCGACCATATGGCCTCTCCGTCAAGAGGGCGTCAACGGAGTGATGACGACGGCGCGCGCGTTCGATGACGCACCGTCAGTTCGCGCGGGGCGGGGCGGACGCCGCCCGCCCGCCGGGAAGACATCACCGTGGCGGCGCGCGGTGGTGCGCCGCCCGCGTGACGCGTCGACGAAGGAGCTGACACGGCATGAACGCGAACGAGGCACGGAAGCGTCTGAACGAACTGCGATCCGCCCGTGAGGGGGTGTCGAGCGACGAACTCGACCGGATATGGGCCTGCCTCGAACCCGTCCCGGCCGCCGAGATCCTCGGCCGGTGGCGCGGCGAGGTGTTCGCGACCGGCCACGGTCTGCACCGCGAGCTGGTCGGCCGCCGGTGGTACGGCAAGTCGTTCAACTCACTCCACGACGCCAAGCCCCTGATCTGCTACGACGAGAAGGGCCGGCTCTTCTCCGACGTCGAACTGGGCCGGGGCGAGGCCAGTCTGTGGAACATCGAGTTCCGCGGCGAGGTGACCGCCACCATGGTCTACGACGGGCGCGCGGCGTTCGACCACTTCAAACGGGTCGACGACGTCACCCTCATGGGCATCATGAACGGCAAGGCCGAATTTGTCCTCCACAATGGTCAGCATTTCTACTTCCTCCTGGAGAGAGTCTGACCCCGAGCACCCTCGCGCGACGGAGGAACTGGCCATGCGGATGACCGCCGCGGTATCGCGCGCCCCGGAAGCGCCCTTCACCCTGGAGCCGGTCGACCTGGACGACCCGCGCCCCGACGAGATCCTCGTACGGATCACGGCGGGCGGGCTGTGCCACACCGACCTGGTGACGAAGGCTGCGCCGCCGGCGGGCCGCTGTCCCGTGGTCCTCGGCCACGAGGGCGCCGGCGTCGTGGAACGCGTCGGCCGCGCGGTCCTCGGCGTACGGCCCGGCGACCAGGTCGTCCTCAGCTACCGGAGCTGCCGCGCGTGCCGCCTGTGCCACGCGGGGCGGCCCGCGTACTGCGAACGCACCGCGCTGCTGAACAACTCGGGGCGCCGCGCGGACGGTTCCGCCACCATGTGGCAGGACGGCAGGCCGCTGGCCGGCTCGTTCTTCGGCCAGTCCAGCTTCGCCACGCACGCCCTCGCCAGCGCGGACAACGCGGTCGTCGTCGGCCCCGGCACCGACCTGACCACGCTCGCGCCCCTCGGCTGCGGCTTCCAGACGGGCGCCGGCGCCGTCCTGAACGTGCTGCGCCCGGGACCCGGCGCCCGCCTCGTCGTGTACGGGGCGGGCGCGGTCGGCCTGGCCGCG
The DNA here is from genome assembly GCF_004193175.1 of Streptomyces sp. RFCAC02. Lineage (NCBI taxonomy): Bacteria > Bacillati > Actinomycetota > Actinomycetes > Kitasatosporales > Streptomycetaceae > Streptomyces > Streptomyces sp. RFCAC02. Next base: position 5,651,177 of record NZ_SAUH01000001.1, read on the forward strand.
CTGCTCGCGGCCCGCGCGGTCGGGGTGCGGTCCGTGGTGGCGGTCGACGTGCATCCCGAACGGCGCGCCCACGCCGCGCGGCTCGGCGCCGGCGCGGCGCTCGACCCGGCCGGCGCCGACCTCGTGGCGGCCGTCCGGGAGGCGACGGGCGGCGGCGCCACGCACGCCCTGGACACCACGGGCGTGCCGGCGGTCGTGGCGCACGCGGCGAAGGCCCTGGCGCCCACCGGCACCCTCGTGGTCGTCGGCCTCGGCGAGGCGGAGCTGACCGTCGACCTGATGGACATCCTGCTCAACGGGAAGACGGTGCGCGGCTGCATCGAGGGCGACGCGGTGCCGGAGCGCTTCATCCCGCGCCTGCTCGACCTGCACGCCACGGGCCGCTTCCCGGTGGAGGAGCTGATCACGACGTACCCGTTCGAGGACATCAACCGGGCCGTCGCGGACCACCGGTCGGGCGCGGTGGTGAAGCCCGTCCTCGTGTGGTGAGGGCGCGCGCGGATCAGGCCGGCCCGGCGCCCATCACCCGCGGGAACTCGGCCGGGTCGGCGTCGAACCCGCGCAGCCCGGTCCGCAGCCGCCAGGCGCCCGCCTCGTCGCGGACGAACGCGGCGATCACCGCCGACGTCGCCCCCGCCACCGCCGCGAAGTCCCCGGCGGCCAGCTCGTCGTACCCCTCGGCGATGCGGAACCGGGTGCTCGGGATGGCGCCGAACGTCTTCGGGCCGCCGCGCTGCTGCACGGTCACGCCGACGACGACACGGCCGAACGTGGGGGCGAGACGCTCGAGTTCGAACGTCATCGCCTCGTCGAAACCGAAGCCCTGGCCGGTGCGGCTGTCCCGGCTGAGGGTGATCGTGCCGTCGGGAGAGCGGCTGTCGAAGTGCACCAGGTACACCGGCGCGCCGCCCGGATCGTCGGCCGCGTAGGTGGCCGCGACGATGTCCACGTCGTTGTCCGGTTCACCCATGGGGCTGGCATCCCATTTGACAGCGACCTCGACCTTGCCCAGACCTTTGGTAAGACCGCTCATGGCCTCATCCTCTCCCGCCGCCGGGGCGCTCCCGCACCCGGCGCGCAACGACCGGATCGCGCACCTCAGTTGCTCATAGTGCCATGATCCCCGCCCGTGCCGCCCGGCCGTCGCGGCGGCGCGACGGGGCACGCGGTCCCGCCCGCCGCGCGCCGTCCTGGCCACGCGCCGATCGGCACGGTGTCCGGCGCGCAGGCCGCCGAGTCGAGCGCCATCAGGTAGTGCCGCACCTCCTTGGTCCGCAGGCTGACGGACGCCCCCGCGGCGGTGTGCAGGACCAGCCGGTCGGGCAGGTGCGGGCCGGGGAAACGGAGCAGCTCCACCGGTCCGCTCATCAGCGCGCGGTGCGTCGTGTGCATCGGCATGACCTGGATCGTGATCCCGGGGAGCGCGGAGAGATGCCGCAGATGCGCCAGTTGCCGTTCCATCACGCCGGCGTCGCCGACGCGCCGGTGCAGGACGGACTCCTCGATCAGCGCCCACACGGCCGGCGGCCGGGGCTCGCGGCGGTCCAGCACGCACTGGCGGCGGGCCAGCAGGTCGAGGCGGCGGGCCGTGGTGGCCTCGTCGTCCGTGGGCCGCTGGAGGCGCAGCAGCGCGGCGGCGTACTCGGCGGTCTGGAGCAGGTCGGGGACGAGGAGCGGCGCGTAGTAGCGGATGGCCTCGGCGCGCTCCTCGGCCCGCAGGTGGTCGGCGAGCCAGCGGGGGAGCAGGTCGCGGTAGGCCGTCCACCAGGGGGTCCGGCCGGCGTGGCGCAGCTCGGCGAGCACGGACTCCGTCTCGGCGGCGCGGTCGTAGAACGCGAGGAGCGGGCGGAGCTGGGCCGGTTCGGGGACGAGGCGGCCGGTCTCCAGGCCGTGCAGGCGGACGGCGGGGACGCCGATGGCCGCGGCGGTCTCGGGCAGCGACCGGCCGGCACCGGCCCGCATGGTGCGCAGCCGCAGGCCGAGCTGTTTGAGGGCCGACGCCGACCCCCCGCATTCCACCCGCATCCGTGCTCCTCTCCCGCGCATGCGAGTGACATTCTGCCAGTTGCAGAGTGATCGCGCGAGGGTGTGCTCCGCGGTACACCGGGTGACGAACTGGCGCCCCGTCAGTTGTCGCACCTGCGCCGTGAGTTGGACGTTCCCGGGTTCCCGGGCCGGTGCGGGATCAGGACGTGTGCGACCGGCCGCCGCGGGCATACGGAAGCGTATGTTTTCGGACACGGTACGAGACGCACTGGCGGCCGGCCCGAGCGGCGGCGCGGAGCAGGTCGGGTTCTTCGTCGTGGCGGGCGTGATCATGGTGGTCGCGCTGGTCCAGCTCATCCGGCCGCAGCTCCTCTGGAAGGCCAACCGCCCCTTCTACCGCGACCCCGACGCCAACGAGCCGTCCCGCGCCGGCTACGTGATGATGCGCGTCATGGCCGTGGGCGTCCTCGCGATGGGCGCGTTCATCATCACCCGGGCCTTGTGACACCCTCGAAATCGCCCCCACCAGCGTCGAACGAACTTGCGTCGCAAGCGACTTGGGGAAAGGATGACCCCCGCCGCGCAGGATGGGCGCACCACGGCCGCCACGTGCGCCGGCCCCCGCCCTCCTCCGCCCGGCGCGGAGGCCCTGACCCCAGGAGACGCAGCCCATGACGCACGACCCGGACGCCGCACGGACCGGCGCGGTCATCGACACCACCCAGCCGCACTCGGCCCGCTTCTGGAACTACCTGCTGGGCGGCAAGGACCACTACGAGGTCGATCAGCAGCTCGGCGACTACATCAAGGCCCACCACCCCGTCGTCGTGGAAGCGGCCCGCGCCAGCCGGGCGTTCCTCGGCCGCGCCGTCAAGTACCTCGTGGAGGAGGCGGGCGTCCGCCAGTTCCTCGACATCGGCACCGGCCTGCCGACCGCCGACAACACGCACGAGGTCGCCCAGCGCCACGCCCCCGAGTCCCGCGTCGTCTACGTGGACAACGACCCGGTCGTCCTGCTGCACGCGCGGGCGCTCCTCACCTCCACCCCGGAGGGCGCCACCGCGTACATCGAGGCCGACGTGCACGACCCCGACACGATCATCGCGCAGGCCGGCGAGACCCTCGACCTGTCGCAGCCGGTCGCCCTGTTCTTCCTGTCGATGCTCGGGCACATCGCCGATCCGGCGGAGGCCGCGGCCCTCGTGCGCCGCTACACCGACCGCCTCGCGCCCGGCAGCCACCTCGTCGTCTGCGACTCGATCGACTCCCCGGCCATGCTCAAGGCCCAGGAGGGCTACCGGGACTCCGGCGCCGTGCCGTACATCGTGCGCACCGCCGACCAGATCGCCGCGGTCGCCGCCGGCCTCGACCTGCTGCCGCCCGGCCTCGGCCCGGTCGACCTGTGGCGCCCGGCGGGCGAGGTGGAGCGGCCCGCCGACCAGTGGGGCTTCGTGGCGCGCAAGCCCTGACGGCCGCCCGCCCCCGTCCGCCGCGCGGCGGCCTCCCGTCGCGCGGCGCAGCCCCGTGCGTGCCCCCCGACCCGTATGGGACGATTCCGGCGTAGAGTGGACGGCCGACCGGGCGTGTCCGCCGTCTCCCGGGCCATCGGTCCGGCCCGTGCCCCCCTCGGCGCCGGACCGCACGGGCGCATACCGGTCGCATCTCAGGCAATCCGGGAAGGAACCGGACGGCGTGGACGTGCGTCCGTGTGCGCGAGCCGTGCGTGGGCATGCGGTGAGTGAAGAGCAGGGGGAGAACCATGGAGCGTATCGGCGTGGCGGCGGAAGACGTGGCGGCCCGGCACCCCGGGCCACGCGTACCGACGAGCGCGGCCGCGGCCCGCGGCCGCGTCCAGTACCTCCTGGCGGGCCGGCACCCGGCCCCCGGTGTGGACCCCCGGGACGATCTCACCCTGGCCGACATCCTGCTGGTCACCTCCGAGCTGGTCACCAACGCCATCCGGCACGGCGGCGGCGTCACCGGCTTCTCGGCCGCCGTCAGCGGGAACGACCTCCTCCTTTCGGTGAGCGACGACAGCGACGAGCTGCCCCGCACGGTCACCCACTCCGACGCCGCCGGGCGCCCCGCGGTCGGCGGCTACGGCTGGCCGCTCATCAACCGGCTGAGCAGCGACGTCTCCGTCGTTCCCGGGGCCGGCGGCGGCAAGACCATCCACGTCGTCGTCCCCCTGGGCTGACCCCTCCCGCGCGGGCGTCCCCGGTCTCCTCACGGGGCCTCCGCGAACACTCACGAAAAAAGTTGGCATGCCGCCGGACTGCCCGGGTACGTGCCCCTCAGACACACAAGACGAGAAAGTTTGGGGTGGACGCCATGGCAGCCGTGACGGCGACGACAGCGCACTCGGCGACGGAGACCGCGCAGGACACCTCGGCGGCCCCCCTGCCGCACATCGGCGCCCCGCAGAAGGTCGCCCCCAAGGACGCGAGGGAGCTGTCCCGCGTCTTCTTCGCCCGCCTCGCCGAACTGGAGGAGGGCACCCGGGAGTACCAGTACGCCCGCAACACGCTCATCGAGATGAACCTCTCCCTCGTCCGCTACGCGGCCACCCGCTTCCGGGGCCGCGGCGACCAGATGGAGGACATCGTCCAGGTCGGCACCATCGGCCTCATCAAGGCCATCGACCGCTTCGAGCTGTCCCGCGAGGTCGAGTTCACCTCCTTCGCCGTGCCGTACATCGTGGGCGAGATCAAGCGGTTCTTCCGCGACACGAGCTGGGCCGTCCACGTTCCGCGCCGCCTCCAGGAGGCCCGCGTGGAGCTGGCGAAGGCCACCGAGGAACTGCGCACCCGCCTCGGCCGCACCCCCACCGTCGCGGAGCTGTCGGCGCTGATGAGCCTGCCCGAGTCGGAGGTCATCGAGGCCCGCAAGGCGTCCAACGGTTACCACTCCACCTCCCTGGACGCCACCCTCACCGGCGAGTCCGGCCAGGACGGCGAGGCGGTCCTCGCCGACTTCATCGGCCAGGAGGACCCGGGCATGCAGTTGGTCGAGGACGTCAGCGCCCTCGCGCCCATGGTCGGCAAGCTGGGCGAGCGCGACCGGCAGATCCTGCACATGCGGTTCGTGGACGAGATGACCCAGGCGCAGATCGGGGAGCGGCTCGGCATCTCCCAGATGCACGTCTCGCGGCTCCTGAACCGCATCCTCACCCGCCTGCGCAAGGGCATGCTGGCCTCCAACTGACCGGCCACCGCACCCACCCCACCCCGCCCGCCCCGGAGCGCCGCACCACAGCCGGCCCCGGGGCGGCCGCACGCCGCCCCGCGGTCAGCCGCCGCTCGGCCCGCCCGCCCCCGTCGGCAGCGGGTCGAAGCGGTGCTCCCCGGGAAGGTCCGACGCCAGCACCTCCGAACGCCGCTCACCGGTGAGCAGCGACACCAGGAACTCCGCGCACCCCACGTCGTGGTGTTCCCAGTACGGGCCGCGCCCCTCGTTGACGAGTACCGTCCACTCCGCCGGGGCGCGCCCCGGCCCGACCAGCCAGTACAGGACCTCGCCGTCCTCCGTGACCGCCCACGGGACGGCCCGCGTCCCCGGGGCTTCGAGCTGCGGCGGCCTGGCCTCGAACGCCCACAGCTGCGGCAGCGCCTCGGCCTGCCGCCGTGCGACGGTGAACAGGTTGTAGTCGGGCACCTCACACGCCGGGTGCAGCAGGCACAGGTACTGGTCGAAGTGACCGCCGCCGTAGCGATCGGCGAGCGCCGTGTAGTCGGGCGGCAACGCCTCGATCGCCAGCGAGGCGGCCACACCCGACCAGTCCGAGCCGGCCGGAGCCTGCCCGGGAGGCGCGACGCGGACGAGCCGTGTCAGTGCGTCGTTCATGAGAGGGATCACCTGGGCTAGATGTTGAGGATGCTGATGGAGTTGGCGGGGTTCGTGCCGTTGTAGGGAGTGAACTGGAAGCCGTTCGTCCCGAACGCCTCGATGGTGATACCCACAGGTACCACGTCGGTGCCGTTCCGGTAGATCGGCGTGACCGTGTAAGTGATGTCCTCACCGGCCCGCACGGCGGCCGCCACCTGGTTCTCGATGTGCCGCATCACGGGGGAGTTGGCGAAGGACCGGAAGGTCACGAAGTTCTCCCGCATCCGGTTCGAGCCGCCCAGTTGCGCTCCGAGCAGGTGTGTCCGGTTGTTCCCCGAGCGCCAGGTGAATCCGGCGGGCATCCCCTGCGGGCGGGTGCGTCCGCCGAGCATGTCGCTCTGGATGTACGCCCGGACGCCGGTCGCCCGGCCCCCCGGTCCCGTCGGGCCGTACTGAACCCGGCCGCCCCAGGTCGGGTCGGCCGGCTCGTACGCCGAGAGCCCTTCGGGGTCCACCCAGACGTGGGGGTTCCGCACATAGCCGACCGGGTTCAGGCCGCCGCCGAGCCCGAGCGGATCGAGGCTGACGTAGCGGGCCGCCCGGGGGTCGTAGTAGCGGTGGTGGTTGTAGTGGAGTCCCGTCTCCGGGTCGAAGTACTGACCGGCGAAGCGCAACGGCGTGGACACGGCGGGATCCGGCCCGCGTCCGGTGACACCCCACAGCGTGGCCCGGGAGTGCCACACGACGTCGCCCGACGCGTCGAGGAGTTCGGCGGGCGTGCCGGCGATGTCGGTGACGATCGCGAAGAACCGGGTGTCGATCTCCTCCTGCGTCGCCGGGTCCGTCCGCCGCTCGGTCTGGGACAGCGGGCGCAGCCCGTTGTACTCCCAGGTGAGCGTCGTGCGGTGGGACGTGCCGCCGTCGCCCGCGACGTGCTCGGTCTCGGTGATGAGCTGGCCGTCCCAGGTGAAGCGGGTCTCCTCGGCCACAGTGACGCCATCGGCCGCCATCCGCAGTTTGGCGACACGGCGACCGAACGGGTCGTACCGGTAGCGCCACAGCGTGCCGTCCGGCGTGGTGACGGCGGTCAGCCGGTCCTCCGCGTCCCAGGTGCAGCGCCAGACGTCGGGCTTGCGGGACAGGCGGGTCCGGCGGCGCTCCACGACGCGGCCGGCGGCGTCGTACCGGTATCGGACGTCACCGGCCCGCGTCAGCCGCATTCCCGCGTGCTCCCACTCCCCCCTGGCCTCGCCGCCCGGGAGGGAGTCCGGCCAGGTCGCGCGGGTGAGCGTGCCCGTGGCGTCGTACGCGTACCGCTCGGTCCCCTCGGGCCGGGTGACGCCCAGGATCTGCCCCATGGAATCGAGTTCGAAGCGGCTGGGGCCGCGCAGCGGATCGTCCGAGCCCAGGAGGTACCCGTCCACGCTGTGCCGGTAGGAGCGGCGGTAACCCGGCCCCTGCCCGGTGCTGACCGTCTGGCCGGTCAACTGGTCGGCCGCGTCCCACTCCTGGTGGAGGGCGAACACGCCGTCGAGCCGCCGGCCGGTCTCCCGGCCCGCGGCGTCGAGGCCCAGGCGGAACGGGCGGTCCGGCCGGCCGATGGTGACAAGGCGGCCCGCCGCGTCGAAGCCGAAGCCCGTGCGCACACCCGAGGGCGTGACGCGCTCCAGGGGCTGACCGCTCCGGTCGTAGCGGTAGGTGAGGGTGTGCCCGTCGACGGTCTCGGCGAGGATCCTGCCGAGCGCGTCCCGTTCCCACTCGATGGAGCAGTCGGGGCCGGTCGCGCGGATCAGCACGCCGTTGCGGTCGCGTTCGAAGGTGGTCACGGCGCCGTCGACGGACTTGGCGACCGGGTCGCCGAGCATGTCGTAGGTGTAGGTGACCGTCTGCCCGAGGGGGTTGGTGCGGGCCGCCACGCGCCCGGCCGCGTCCAGCAGGTAGGAGAACCGGTTCCCGTCGAAGTCGGTCTCGCCCACCAGGCGTCCGGCGTCGTCGTAGGTGTACCGCCATACCCGGCCGAGCGGGTCGCCGACCTCCGTCAGCCGCAGCGACGCGTCGTACGAGAACGTGTGTCGCGCGCCGTCCGGATCGGTGCGGGCGGCCAGGAGATCGAAGTGGGTGTACTCGAACGTGGTCACGCCCCCGCCGGGCGCCGTGTGGGAGAGACGGTTGCCCTCGCCGTCGTAGGTCCACCGCTGGCGGCTGCCGTCCGGTTCGACGCGCTCGGCCAGCCGTCCCTCGGCGGTCCAGACGCTCCGGGTGACGCGCCCCAGCGGATCGCACTCGGTCACCGGACGGCCCAGCCGGTCGAGGACACGGGTCGACCGGTTGCCGAGCGGGTCGGTGATCTCGACGGGCAACCCGGCCGGGTCGCAGCGCAGCCGTGTCACAGCTCCCAGCGCGTCCGTGACCTCGGTCGGACCGCCGTGCTCGTCGTAGGCGAACCGTGTGACGGCCCCGGCCGGGTCGATCTCGGCGATGCGGTTGCCGCGGGAGTCGTAGCGGTACTCCCAGGACGTCCCGTCCGGCAGGGTGAGCGACACCGGACCGCCCCCGCCCCGGTAGGCGAACCTGATCTCCGCTCCGTCGGGGCGGGTGACCGTGAGCGGGCGGCCGAGGGCGTCGACCCGGTAGCGGGTGGTGTGCCCGAGCTGATCGGTGTGCGCGACGAGATGGTGGCGGCTGTCGTAGGCGTTGCGCACCGTGTTGCCGAGGGGATCGGTCTCGGTGACGACATTCGCCGCCGCGTCCACGGAGAGCCGCGACACGGCCCCTGCGGCGGTGGTGACGGTCGTGACGCGCAGGTCCGGATCGTCGGGGTCGGTGCCGTCGTAGGACAGCCGGAGCGTGATGTGCCCGGCATCACCGCCCTCGGCGACACAGCGGTCCAGCTCGTCGTAGCGGTAGGTGTAGCGGCTGTCGTTGCTGTCCGTCCAGGAGGTGATCCGCAGGCGGTCGTCGCAGGTGAAGCGCAGGGCGCCGCCGTCCGCGTCGACCACCTCGACCAGATTGCCGGCCCCGTCGTAGTCGTACCGGCGCAGCACGGTGTCCTTCTCCCGCGCTCCGTCTCCGGCGAGGACGAGGCGGGTGACGCGCCCGGCCTCGGTGGTCAGCCGGAGGTGGTGGCCGCCGGAGTGACGGATGTCGGTCGGCGTGCCGTCGGCGTCGTAGTGGAAGGTGATGCGGTTGTCGTTGCGGTCGTGCAGCGCGGTCAGCAGAGCGAACCCGGCGGCGTCCGGGCTGGTGAACCGCCGGGTGTGGCCGATGACGGGGTCGGTGAGCACGTACCCGTCGGCGGTGCGGACGAGCGGCCGGCGCGGACCGGCGAGCGGCAGCACCGGCTGTCCTTCCGGACCGTGCGGGTACGCCAGCAGCATGCCGTCGTCCGAGACGAGGACGACGCCCTCGTCGTCCACTTCGAGCCGCTGGTCGATGGTGGACGACCAGCGGGGGCCGAACCAGCGGCCCGTCGTGTAGCCGGAGTCCGCGCGCCGGGTGAAGGCGAGCGGCAGGACGCCGGGCAGGACGACGTCGGTCTGCGGCAGGTACATCCGGCCGGTGGCGAGGTCGATGGGGTCCGTGCCCCGGTTGCGGATGAGATTGCGCATGCGGCTGTAGACGCCCTGGGCGGCGTCGTTCAGCGTCCCGCGGGCACTGCGGGCCAGCCCGCGCAACCCTTGCGCCATGCCACGGAGGCCCATCGTGCCGAGGCTTCGGAGACCTTTGGCGAGGCCGCCGAGGGTGGTGAGGCCCTTCATCCCCGGAATGCAGTCGAGTGCGGCGAACGCGACGTCCCACAGGGATGCCTCGCCGTTGGCGTATTTGATGAGGGTGTCGGCGAGGACGACGAGGGCTGCGGCGAGGACGACCCAGGCCAACGGCCCGCCGATGATCATGACGACGATGCCGAGGACCGCGACGATCGCTTTGCAGACGTCGACGATGGTGTCCCAGTTCTCGGTCACCCAGTGGATGGCGTCTTCCCACCACTTGCGGTTCTGGATACCGGCGTCGGACGCCTCGTCGATGTCACGTGCGGCCTCGCGGGCGGCGTCCTCCCGCATCTCCCGCGCCTGCTCGGCCAACTGGCGGGCGGCGTCGAGACGGCCCTGCGCGTCGTCCACCCGCCCCTGCGCCGACTCCTGCGCCTGCTGCGCCGCCTGCCGATCACGCGTCGCTGCACGCACCTCCGAGTCGTCCGGCGGCTGTGCACCCTCGCCCTCGCGCTCCAGACGGTCGGCCTCGTCCCCGGCGCGCGACACCCAATCCTGTGCGTCACCCAGGGCGTTCTGCGCGGCCGTGAGATCCGCCTGCGCGGCGATGGCACGTTCCAGCGCGCGGTCCGCGTCCCCCTGCGCGGTCTCCAGCTTCGGCCAGTACGTCTGCAACGCCTGCGCGCATAAGTCGTAGCTGTTCTGGAGTTTGGTCAGATTTTCGGGGACGCCGTCGAACTCGTCCCGGAAGGCGTCCGCCGATAATCCCGACCAGTCCTGGACGGCGCTGTCCCCGGCAAGCCCCCGGATCTTCCCCAGCGCCTCACCGACATCATCGGCGAACGTCTGCAACTCGTCCGCCAACGTGCGGACCTCGTCCGGATTCCCCGGAGTCGGATCCGACTCCATCCCCACCGGCGACCAATCAGACGCACGAGCCATCGCCAACACCCCCCGTGTTGTGACGATCTTCAAGTGATCAACCGTCAATCGACGGTAGCCGTGGGGGCGGACCGTAGGCAATCGTGCGTGTGTAGCGAAATCGTCCGCGCCGTGTCACCGGAACATGACCCGGCGACAGCAGGACGGGTCAGTTGCCGAGGGCCAGGTCGTACGCGATCTGCGGTGAGAACGTCCCCGCGTCGGCGGCGCAGCCGTCCGCCTCGCCGGGCGGTTTCACCCACAGGTAGGCGCCGATGTCCGGGTCGCCGGTGTCGGTCGTGGGCGCGTGCCCGACGCGGCGCCCCGGCGGGTCGCACCACTCTTCGCCCACCGGGCCGTTGCCGTTGCGGCTGGTGTCGATGACGGCGTGCAGACCGCCGCCGAGCGCGTCGAGGACGGCCTTGGCGTACGCCGTCTCCTGGTCGGTGGCGCGGAAGTTCGCCACGTTGGTGAAGATGCCGTCGGCGCCGTCCAGCGCGCCGGCGGCCTCCAGACGGTCGGCCATCTCGGCCGGGTCGTGCCACTGGGAGTGACCCGCGTCGAGGTACACGCGGGCCTGCGGAGCGGCGTCGTGCAGGGTGTCGACGGCCCGCGCCAGGGAGGCTCGGCGCGCGTCGCGGTCGACGCCTGACAGGCAGTCGTCGAGGGCGAGCGAGTCCGGTTCGAGGATGACGATGGCGGGACCGGCGCCGATACCGGCGGCGAAACGATCCATCCACGCGTCGTAGGCGTCGGTGCCCGGCGCGCCGCCGGACGAGGCGCCGCCGCAGTCGCGGTTCGGCAGCATGTAGCTGACCAGGACGGGCACCGTGCCGGACGCCTCGGCGGCCGAGGTGATGGCGCGCACGTCGCCGGTGATGGACGACGGGTCGTACTGGGTGAACCACACGCCCTGCGGACGGTTCGCGATGCTGTCGGCGATCACGTCGCGGCGGCCGTCGTCCGGGTGGTCGTCGAGCCACCGGCGCACCTGTGCGTCGGGGTTCACGAACAGCGCGGCCCGCACCGGGGCGGCGGCACCGTCCCCGCCGCCCGCGCCCTCGTCCTGCGCGCCGGCCGCATCGCCGTCGCCGCCCGCGTCGTCCCGGTCCCCGCCCGCCGTCTCCTCCTCCGTCGTGGGGGAGGCGGGCACGAGCGCGGCCTCCGGGGACGGCGCGAGGAGCGACGCCTGGGCCGACGGCGCGGTCAGGGCCTCCTCCGCCTCGGCGGCGGACGGCGCCCCGGCGGCGGCCCCCGGCCGGTCGTCGCCGCCGGACCGGGTGACGAGCACCGCCGTCACACCGCCAGCCGCCAGCAGGCCGGCCAGACCGGCCGCGGCCAGCGCCTTCCCCCGGGGCGTCCGGGGCACGCGGAAATCGGGAGCTCTCCGGGACAGCACGGCGGCATTCCTCTCGCCCGGCCCGCACGCGCGTACGAGCCCCCTGCGGAACGTGGCGCCGATCATTCCGCGCGCCCACCCGGCCGTCAATCCCGGCCCGGCCGCCGCCGAGGCGGTGCGCGTACCGGTGGGAAAGGCGCGCCCGTCGGGCGGGGCGAGGCCGCCACCGGCCGCCGAGGCACTACGTTGACCCCCGTCCTCGTCCCCGGTACGCCGCTGCTCCCCACCCTCCCGGAGGCTCCCCCTTGTCCGCTCCCGACCACGCGCGTCTCCTCCGCCGCAGCCTCGCCGTCATCACCGGCCACCAGGACACGGGCGGCGCCTACCCGGCGTGCCCCGCGTACCCGGTGTACCGCTACGCGTGGTTCCGCGACGGCTCCTTCATCGCCGACGCCGCGTCCCGTGCGGGCGCCGCGGACTCCGCGACCGCGTTCCACGACTGGTGTGCGCGGGTCGTCACCGACCGGGCCGACCGGATCGGCCGCGTCACCGCGGCGCTCGGGCGCGGTGAGATGCCGGACGAGGCCGAGTTCCTGCCGACGCGCTACGAACTGGACGGGGGAGACACCGGCGACTCCGGCTGGGCCGACTTCCAGACCGACGGCTACGGCACCTGGCTGTGGGCACTGTCGGGCCACCTCGGCCGGCACCGCGTCGACCCCGCGCCGTACCGCGAGGCCGCCGCCCTGGTCGTGGACTACATCGCCGCCACGTGGAACATCCCCTGCTACGACTGGTGGGAGGAGACGCAGGAGGAGCGCCACGGCGCGACGCTCGGCGCCCTGTACGGCGGTATGGCGGCCGCGGCCCGCGCCGGACTCGCCGACCCGGCCACCGCCGCGCGCGTCACCGGCGGCATCGAACGTCTCGTCGCCGAGCGCGGCATCCCGGGCGGGCACCTCACGCGCTCCCTCGGCAGCGGCGCCGTGGACGCGAGCCTCCTCGCCTGCATGGCGCCGTTCTCGTTCGTCGATCCGACGGACCCGGTCGGCGCCGCCACGCTCGCGGCGGTCGAACGCGACCTGGTGGAGCCGGAGGGCGGCGTCCACCGGCACCTGGCGGACGTGTTCTACGGCGGCGGGCAGTGGCCCGTCCTCGCCGGGTTCCTCGGTTCGGTCCACGTCCGCGCGGGACGGACGGCGGACGCGCGCCGCGAACTCGACTGGATCGCCGCACAGGCCGACGACGACGGCCTCCTGCCCGAACAGGCCCCCGGCGTACGGCTCCTGCACCCCGAGCACCTGGAGCATTGGGAGACGAAGTGGGGGCCGGTGGCGAAACCCCTGCTGTGGTCCCACGCGATGTACCTGACCCTCGCCGACGATCTGGGCATACTCCCGTGACGAACCCGCGCTGTCCGGGAGCCTTCCGGTTCCGGCCCGTTCAGCGGCCGATGCCGTCCAGTTCGGTCAGATCCTCGTCCGAGAGGGGGAGCCCCGCGCCGGCGATGTTCTCGCGCAGGTGCGCCGTCGATGACGTGCCCGGGATGAGCAGGATGTTCGGTGACCGCTGCAACAGCCAGGCCAGTGCGACGGACATCGGCGTCGCTCCCGAGCGAGCGGCGACCGCCGTGAGCGCCGAGGACTGAAGCGGGGTGAAGCCGCCGAGGGGGAAGAAGGGCACGTACGCGATCCCGTCGCCGGCGAGCCGGTCGATGAGTTCGTCGTCATGGCGGTGGGCGAGGTTGTACATGTTCTGCACGCACACGACCGGTGCGATGCTCCGCGCCTCGGCGACCTGATCCTCAGTGGCGTTGCTGACTCCGAGGTGGCGGATCAGGCCCTGCCGCCGCAGTTCGGCGAGCGTGCCGAACGCCTCGGCGAGCGAGTCGGGCCGGCGGCCCTCGGCGTCGCCGAGCCGGAGGTTGACCAGGTCGAGAGCGTCGAGCCGCAACGATGTGAGGTTGTCGTGGACCTGGCGCCGCAGATCCTCGGGCCGCCGGGCCGGTGGCCAGCCGCCCTGTGCGTCGCGGACCGCGCCCACCTTGGTGACGATGCGCAGCGACTCGGGATACGGGTGCAGAGCCTCGCGGATCAACTCGTTGGTGATGCGCGGCCCGTAGGCGTCACTGGTGTCGATGTGGGTGATACCGAGGCCGACGGCCTCACGCAGCACGGCCAGGGCGCCCTTGCGATCGGCGGGCGGCCCCATGACCCACGGGCCGGCCAGTTGCATGGCGCCGTAGCCGAACCGGGTGACGGTCATGTCCCCCAGAGCCCAGGTGCCGCCCGGAAGGGAGTGGGAAGGTGTGCTCATCGTGTTGCCTTTCGTCGTGCACGGGGTGGCGCCTGCCGCCTTTGTGCATCAGCATGGGAGAGCAACTTCCTGTCGGGAAGTAGGCACTCAGGAGTGCGTAACCCACCCATCGGTGAGAGGTGTGATCGGTGACGACGTCCACGGCGGCCCAGAAGAGGGCTCGGGCGAAAGCGGAGTACAACGCGTTCCTGGCGGGGTGCCCCAGCCGGCAGTTGCTCGACCGGATCTCCGACAAGTGGGTCGTCCTGATCCTGTGTGCGCTGGGCGGCGACAACCGCCCCGGCCGGTCCGGCGCAGCCCACGACGATGCGCCGAAGGCGATGCGCTACTCCGAGATCTCCCGGCTCCTGGCCGGGGTCAGCCAGAAGATGCTGACCCAGACGCTGCGGTCGCTGGAGCGCGATGGTCTGCTCACCCGTACGGTGACACCGACTGTTCCCGTCACCGTCTCCTACGAGCTGACCGATCTCGGTCTCTCGCTGCACCACATGACGCGCGGACTCAGGGAATGGGCGCAGACGCACATGGCCGAGGTTCTCGAGAACCGTGAGAACCACGACGCCCGCACCTCCTGACCCTCGCCGACGATCTGGGCGTACTCCCGTGACCCGCTGCCGCCCGGACCGGGACCTGTCCGGTCCGGGGCGGCAGTACTTATACGGGTCGTTGAGCGCGGAGCAGTTCGTGCGCCTCCGCCCGGGACCGGACGCGCACGCCCCAGGTCACCAACTGGGCGCGCATCCAGTGGGCGTCCACCTCCCAGTCACGGCAGATCCGGTTGAGGCTGGTGCCGTTCCGGTAGGCGGTGACGATCTCGGCCGCGTGCCGGACGACGTCGGCACGCCGCGCGTCCCGCAGGTCTCGCGCCATTCGGGGTGTGGTCACCGCTCGAACTCCGCCATCAGCGCGTCGACTTCCCGGTGCAGGCAGATCATGGCCCAGGAACACGGAGCCGGGTGCGCCTCGAACAGGGTGCAGTAGTGTTCCTCGGCTCCTTCCTGCCCGTTGCCGGTGTCGCAGTCGGCCAGGACGTGGAACCGGACGGTCGGGTCGCGGTCGGACCAGACGGCCCAGACGGCTTCGGGGAGCGCGTCGGGGCGGTCGGCCGCGTAGGCGAAGTGGGGCTGGAACGGCGGGTGTTCTGCCAGTTCGCACCGCACGAGCGTGGTCTCGACGCGCAACCGGACGGTGAGGAACGAGGGCGGGACGAACGCACGCCGCCCGCACACGAAGACAGGGTTCATGGCACTCAGGGGTGGACGAGGACGGACAGGAGCACACCGAGCGCGACGCCGACGAGTCCGCACAGGACCGGGACGGCGGCCCTGCTCGCGGCGGACCACAGCACACCGGCCACCGACGGGCGACGGCGCGCGTGACGGCCATCAGGCACGGCGGGACGCGGGACGTGTCACGGACGACCGCGCCGGCTGCGGGCACCGGCCTCCGCGCCACCGATAGGCCGTACGGCCTCCACCCGCGCGTCCCACTCCAGCCCGCCGCTCAACGGCCGCAGGTAGACGAACCCGTTGATGAGGTCCATGACACGCCCGACACGCGCCGTCGCGGAGTCCCGCACCACACCCCCGATCACCACACCCGTCGTGAACTCCACACCCGTCACCGCATCCACCGTTCGGGTGGACACCGACTCCTCGGTCGTACTCTGGTCCATGGCTGCCTGCTTCCTCTTCCACTGGTAGGGCGGTCCACACCCCCGGGCCGGTGGCTCGGTCGCGGGGGCTCGACTCCTTTGCGGGACCGGTATATCGGGTATCCAGTGCGGTAGTGACGGCTTCAGCGCTCGCAGTGAAAGCCACATGATCGACTTCTCCGCGCTCCGGACAGACAAAGGGGAGATCAGCGCATTGCAAGAGGTGCCAGAACGGGACGACTTCAGTGAACCCCCACAGCGGCCGACGGCGGTGGAACGCCTCGGCGCCAACGTGCGGCGGGTGCGAGTGGGTCGGCGGATGACGCAGAAGGGGCTGTCCAGCGCCACCGGATACTCCGAGAGCTACATCAGCCAGGTGGAGTCAGGACAGTTGGTCCCGAGCCTGAAATTCGTACAGGGCTGCGACACGGCCTTCGAGACGCACGGGCTGTTCGCCGACCTGCTCAAGCAGTTGGAGGAGGGCGACGCCCCCTCGTGGTTCCTGCCCTACCTGCAACTGGAACGCCGCGCGTCACGGATACTGGACTACTCGCCCAACTTGATCATGGGCGTGCTCCAGACTGAGGCGTACGCCCGAGCGGTGTTCGAGGCGGCGCACCCACGGGAAGAGCCCCAAGTGATCGACGGCAAGGTCGAAGCCAGACTTCGCCGACGTGTGGTGTTTCAACGGGCGAAGCCACCAGAGCTGTGGGTCATCCTTCACGAAGGGTGCCTTCGCACTGTGGTTGGGGGGCCGACCGTGATGGCCGAGCAGTTGGCCTATCTGTTGGAAGCGTCGATCTCCCCGTGGATCGATTTGCAGGTGCTGCCCTTCTCGGCTGGAGTCGTCGCTGAGCACCTGATGCCATACACACTGCTCGCGCTGAGTGACCGACCTGCAGTGATGTATTCGGACGGGCCGCGCGGTGGCCGGGTCTACGACTCTGCTGAGACGGTTGCATGGAGTTTCGATAACTATGATCGTCTGCGGGCCAACGCCTTGTCTCTGAACCGGTCGCGGTCCCTGATCGAATCCCTGTTGAAGGAGCTGCACGATGCACGCTGACTTGCAGATTGGTGACGCCGAGTGGATCAAGTCGTCCTACAGCCAGGGGGACGGCGGTCAGTGCGTTGAGTTCAGCCGTTCGTTCGCCGAGTTGGGTGCGGTGCCTGTTCGGGACAGCAAGGACCCGGGCGGCTCGGCCCTCACGTTCTCTGCCGGTGGGTGGCAGGGCTTCGTCCGCGCGGTGAAGCGCGGCGAGGTGCGAGCCTGATCGGCTCCTCCAACCACAGCGGCCTCGTCGCTCATCCTTACGGAGGAGCGGTGGGGCCGTGAGCCGCACGACGACTGAGCAAGCCTCTGCCGCTTCTGGCGGGGGAGAAGCCGCCAACCCATCGGGACTACTCGAAGGAGTCACGGAATGCGCGTTCACCTCAATCTTGCTGGCGCCGAGTGGATCAAGTCGTCCTACAGCGAGGCCACTGGAGGGCAGTGCGTTGAGTTCAGCCGTTCGTTCGCCGAGTTGGGGGCGGTGCCCGTGCGGGACAGCAAGGTCCCGCACGGCTCCGCCCTCATCTTCTCTACCGGTGGGTGGCAGGGCTTCATCCGCGCGGTGAAGCACAGTGACGTGCGAGCCTGACCGGCTCCTCTGACCACAGCGGCCCCGCCCGCCTTCCTCACGGAGGAGCGGCGGGGCCGCGGAGCCGGGTGGCGACATGAGAGGGCTGCGCATGTCGGAGATCACCGAGTCGAAGAGCCGCCTGCGGAACCGCGTGTGGGATGTGCTGGAGCGTGAGCGGATCGCGCCCCATGGCGGGCGGGGACGTATCCCGGCGTTCGTCGGGGCGGAACTCGCTGCTGATCGTCTTGCCGAGCTGCCTGCGTGGCGGGCCGCCTCTGTCATCAAGGCCGTGCCGGATCGCGCGCAACAGCCCGTACGCGCGAGGGCTCTCCGCGAGCGCAAGATCGTGTGCATGGCCGCCCCCCGGCTTGCTGCTCCCCAGCCGTTCTGCCTCCTGGACCCGGAACGTCTGGCCGGGGAACCCGCCGCGATCGCGGAGCGGCATGCGGCCGTCGAAGCGGGGCGTCCGGTCTCGACAGCGGAGATGCAGCCCGTGGACATGGTGGTCTGCGGCAGTGTCGCCGTCGGGTACACGGGTGCCCGGCTCGGGAAGGGCGCTGGTTACACCGATATCGAGGCGGCGCTTCTGCAGGAGGCGGGGCTGATCGGTGAACAGACGCTCATGGTCACGACAGTCCATGACGCACAGGTCCTCGACCAGGAGATTCCCGAGGGGGAACACGACTTCCGTGTCGATGTAATCGTCACTCCGACCCGTACGATCCACGCCACCGCACCCCGCAGATCCAGGGGAATCCTCTGGCACCTCCTGAGTGAGGAGGCGATCATGTCCATCCCCGCTCTGGGGAACCGGCAGGACAGGCCACGGCACGGCGCTCGCTGAACCTGCCGGGTTCCGCTCAGGGGACCAGAGGGCCTGCCAGGATCTTCCGTGCCGTCCGCTCGTCGCCGGTCCAGGTGAGTGCCGGGCCGGTGGCGGGGAGGCGGCCCCAGAGTGTCAGCAGCAGGTCCGCCGCCGTTCCGGCCACTGTCGCGACGGGCTCACCGGGGCCGTACGTCCAGGTCGTCCCCGTGTCGGTGGCGATCACGTGCAGCGCGTGCGCGGGCGGTGTGGCCCGGCCCCGGGTGATCTGGCGGGGGGCCATCATGGCGAACACCTCGGACACGCCGTCGTCGGCGAGGTCCGTGTCCGGCGGGGTGGGTGTGCCGACGGCGTTCTCGGCGTCCCAGCGGTGCACCACGGTCTCCAGTGCCCGCCGCCGCTGCCAGAAGCCACGCGTCGCGGGCGGGAAGAACGTCCACGCCGGGGTGGCGGGGTCGCCGTCCAGCGCGTCGAGCAGGACGGCGCAGGCGTCGCCGAACCAGGCGTCCAGCTCCGCCGGGTCGCGGGGGGCGTCCGGCGGCCGGTGGTCGCCGTGCCCTTCGGTGACGGCGCGGGCGGCCCAGTGATTGCCCGAACCGAGGTGGTTGGCGAGGTCGTAGAGGGTCCAGTCGCCGCAGTGGGCCACCGGGGCCGAGAGATCGCCGGCGAGCGTGGCCCGGAACGCGTCGAGTTCCCGGCGGAGATGCGTGAGATAGGCGTTGTGATCCACGGGCAGCACGCTACGTCGCCCGTCCGGGGGACGACAGGTCGTTTTCCCGCGCGAGGGGACGCACCGATGTATTCGTTGGCGGGCGCGGAGTCCGGCTGTCACGCTTCGGCGGTATGAGTCATGAATCCCCCGGCCTGCCCGGTACTTCCTGGCTGGGCGCCCCGATCGACGCCCGTCCGTTGTTCGGCCCGGAACTGGCGACCCTTGTCGCGACCCTGCGCGACCTGCGTCCGGCCGACTGGCGCAGGAAGGCGGTCCCGCGGTGGACCGTGCACGATGTCGCCGCCCACATCCTCGGGGACTGTCTCGCACGCCTCGACGACACCCCCGGCGGCCTGCGGGGCGGCCCGCGCCCCGGGGAGACACTTGAGGCGTTCATCCACCGCACCAACCAGGAGTGGGTCGATCTCCACGCCGGCGACGAACCCGCCGCGCTCATCGGGGAACTGGAGGCGGCGGGGACCCGGCTCGCCGGACGGTTCGCCACCGCCGACCCCGAGGCGCCCGCCATGGGCGTCTCGTGGGCGGGGGCCGATCCGGCGCCGGCGTGGCTGGACATCGCCCGGGAGTTCACCGAGTACTGGACGCACCGGCAGCAGATCCGTCATGCCGTCGGGCACGGCACCGACCCGGAGCCGGGCGCCCTGTCCGTGGTCCTCGACACCTCCATGCGGGCGCTGCCGCACACCCTGCGGCACACGGCGGCACCCGCCGGGACCCGCGTCGAGGTGATCGCCGAGGGTGCGGGCGGCGGCCGGTGGACCGCAACCGCCACCCCGGACCGCTGGTCCCTGGCCGAACCGCCCGGCGGAGCGCCGGACGCCTCGGTGGTCGTGGACACGGAGACGCTCTGGCTGCTGTGCACACGAGGCATCGAGCCCGCCACCGCGCTGGGCCGGGCCGAGGTCCGGGGCGAACGCAGGCTCGCCGAAGCGGCCTGCGGGATCATATCCATCGTCCGCTGACGCCGCTCGCCGGGCCGACGTCAGGCGAGCACGGCGAGGAGCCGTTCCGCGAACTCCGCCGGACGTTCCACCGCCCCCAGGTGCCCGCCGGGGAACTCGGCGAGCGGCGTCCCGAGCAACTCGGCGAGCCGGGCGGCCGGCCCGTACAGCGGTTCGATGCCGCGCGACTCGGCACCGGCCGCCGGCACGAGCTTCCCCGCCGCCGCCCGCAGCGCCGCCGCGTCCGGGACGGTCGAGGAGAACGGGACCAGCATGTGGCCGAGGAAGACAGGCATGTTGGCGTGCATGCGGGGCGCCATCTCCACGATCGCGGGCGGGAGTTCGCCGGAGCGCTCCGCCTGTTCCGCCGTGCCGCCCAGCCCTTCGGCGAACCGCGCCGACGCGGCGGCGACCCCCTCGGCCCGGAAGACGTCCCGCACATCGGCGAACAGCGCCCGGTGGGGCGCCGGATCCGGCAGGAGGCCGAGCAGCGGCGGCTCGTGGGCGACGACCCGCCGCAGCCGGTCCGCATGGCGGGCCAGCAGATCGACGGCGACGATCGCGCCCGAACTGCACCCCAGCACCGACGCGTCACCGTCCGGCGCGAGCGCGTCCAGCAGCCTGCGGGCGTCGTCGCTCCACTCGGACACCCGCTGGTCGGCGAGGGGTCCGTCGAGGGGACTGCGCGACAGGCCGCGCGGATCGTACGAGATGACGGTGTACCGCTCGGCGAGCCGTGGCGCCATGCCCGCGTACAGGCCCGCGTCGGCGGCGCCGCCGGGTATCAGCAGGAGGGCCGGGCCGCTGCCGCGCACCTCGTAGCGGAGGGTGGCGCCGGGCACCGCGAGCGTGCCGGTACGGGGGTGGCGGCCGTGGTCATGACGTGCTCCGTTCAGACGTGGACGGCCAGTTCCGCAGGGCACCGTGCAGCGCGGCGAGGGCCTGCGACCAGGACTCCTCCACGGCACGTGGGTGGGCGAAACCGCCGCCGAGTTCGAGATGGATGAAGCCGTGGAAGGTGGCGCGCAGCAGCCGGGCGGCGTCGGTCGTGTCCGGCTCGGTCAGGCCGTAGGCGCGCAGCATGCCGTAGGTCAGCTCGACGTTGCGGCGCAGGACCGGCGAATCCCCCAGCTCCCCGGGGTCCATCCGCATCTGGGTGGCGGCGTAGCGGCCGGGGTGGTCGAGGGCGTAGCGGCGGTAGGCGCCGGCGAACGCGACGAGCGCCTCCTCGCCGGCCCGGCCCGCGATGGCGTCGGCGATGCGGTCGTTCATCTCGGCACCGCCGAGCAGGGCGATCCGTACGCGGATGTCGCGGAGGTTCCGGACGTGCGCGTACAGGCTCGCGTCCTTCACGCCGAAGTGCCGCGCGAGGGCCGAGACGGTGACCCGGTCGAGCCCCGCCTCGTCCGCCAGCCGCGCCGCGGCCTCCGTGATCCGGGCCGCGCTCAGACCGGCACGGGCCATGCGTCACCTCCACGGCTCCCGGGCTCCAGGGTTTCCGAAGCCAGCAAGGCAGTAACCTAGGCCCCCTAGGAAAGCCTGCGCAACCGTTTATCTCCGAGCCGGACGCACCGCGCTGCCGGTCCCGGCCGTTCCGCCCGGTTGAGGCCCATCCCCACGACGCGATGACGCCCGCGGATTCGGATGCCCCACCGTGAGTTCGAGACGAACCCACCGATCGATCTCCCGGAGCACACCATCCGACCCTCGAATCCCCACCGAGGGTCGATACTGGCGGACTCGCCTATTCAACTGTCGCCAGTTCGCCGAGGAGTCCAACCGGCTGGTGACCTTGTGTGGTCACCAGCGGCGTGCGGCTCCAGGCCGTCTCTTTCATCGACCACGGCCAGGGGCCTTGAGTCCGCTGATAGATTCCTGCGGTGAGCGAGCAACTGCCCAGCGGCGGCATGGAGCTGTCACCCGACCAGATCGAAGCCCTCCACGCCAGGTGGTCTTCCTGCTGGACCCCGAGTGAGGTCGCGCAGCAGTTGGCCGGGATCGGCACGCCCTGGTACGTGGCCGCGGGCTGGGCGCTGGACCTGTTCCGCGGCAGGCAGACGCGCGCTCATGGGGACATCGAGATCGCGATTCCGACCGCGGGCTTCCCCGAGGTCCACCACCGATTCCCCGGATATGTCTTCGACGCGGCAGGCAGTGGCCGGATCTGGGAGGACGCCACACCGGAGGTGCTCGCCGCCGTACATCAGACTTGGCTCCGCGATCCGGCCACCGGCAACTACCTGCTCGACGTGTTCCGCGAACCGCACGACGGCGACACCTGGATCTGCCGACGCGATGAGAGGATCCGGCTTCCCTACAGCGACATCATCCATCACACCCAAGACGGCATCCCGTATCTGGCGCCCGAACTGGTCCTGCTGTTCAAGGCCGAGCATGCCCGCCGAAAAGATCAATCCGACTTCGACGCGACCGTCCCACACATGTCCCCGGCTCAGCGCGAGATCCTGGCCGAACTACTCGACCGCGTACACCCGGGGCATCCCTGGATTGCGGTTCTGTAGCCGGCTACTGGTGCGCTCGCGTGTTCCACCGTCGCCGGCTCCCCGAGGAAGCCAGCCTGTTGATGACCTTGCGTGATCTCCAGGACGTCCGGGGGCCAGTCGAACACGGTCAGCACCCCGCGGCGCTCGGGCGGCGAGCCCTTCTTGGCCTTGCCGAACCGAACCTGGCACCGGCCGTACTCGCCGGACTCGCCTCCGTGCGGGTTGCGGCCGAAGTCGGCGGCGTCCAGCGTTCGCGTCTCGTTGCGCCGCAGGCCGTAGGCGTACGCGGTCTTGAACAGGGTCGCGTCACGGAAGGCGGGCAGCCATCCCTTGCGGCCGAAGGCCCGGGTGAATGTGCGGTGCCGCCGAGACCCGAGCGTATCCGCGTCCGCGTCCACCCCGGCCCGATGCGGGCCTTGCTATGATCCACCGGTCGGCCTTCGGTGCCCCAACTCGAGTGCGCGCGAAGGCTTTTTTCATGCCTTCTGACACACCTGCCTCCGGCAAACCTCCCACCACCTACCGTGACCTGCTCCGCAACCGTGAATTCGTCGGCCTGTACGCCAGCTTCACACTGACGGTCGCCGCGAGCACCTTGTCGGGCTTCTCGCTCGGCACGCTGGTCAACCAGCAGACCAAGTCCCCGTTCCTGACCGCTGTGAGCATGTACGGCGCCACCTTCGCGACGGTGCTCGGTGCGCTGACGCTGATGTCGGTCGCGGACGGAAGCCGTCCTCGCCGGACCCTCGTCGGGCTTCAGTGCGTCTCGCTCGTAGGTGTTGCCGCACAGGCGGTTCCAGGGCTGCCGCTCGCCGCCCGGTTCGGTCTGCTCCTTGTGCTGGGGTTCTTCCAGTCCCTGGGAACGGGCGCACGGATGGGGCTGCTCGCCGAGGTGGTGCCGACATCCGCCTATGCACTGGCACGTTCGCTGACGAACATCACCTCGGGAGGCATGGCCATCCTCGGCTACGCCACCGGCGCCGTGATGTCGCGGTACCTGAGCCCGCAGGAGGTATTCGGCGTCGCGACAGCCCTGACCGGCGGTGGGTTGATCATTGTGGCGGTGACGGTCCGGGAACGTTCGATCCGCCTGACCCGTCGCCCAGGACTGCGCCAGACCTGGACGACCAACATCGAGCTTTTCTCCCACTCCGGCCAGCGCGCGCTGCTGCTGAACCTGTGGGTCCCCAATGGCCTGATCGTCGGCTGCGAGGCCCTGTTCATCTCCTACGCCCCCCACCACGCCGGCGTCTTCCTCGCCGCCGGATCGGCAGGCATGCTCCTCGGTGACCTTGCGGTCGGGCGGCTGTTCACCGCCGACCAGCGACGCCGCTGCGCATTCGCCCTGCGACTGCTGCTCGCCGCGCCCTACCTGCTGTTCGCCGTCCACCCGCCCGTGCTGGTCGCGACAGCCGCGGTGTTCATCGCCAGTGCCGGCTTCGCTGCCACGCTGCCGCTCCAGGAGCAGCTTCTGGAGCTGACCCCTGACCCGGTCCGTGGCCAGGTCCAGGGAGTCGAGTCTGCCGGCCGGATGACCTGGCAAGGCATCGGAGCTGCGATCGCCGGCGGCATCGCCCAGCACTTCACCGCCGGCACGGCCATCACCTTGGTGGCTGCCGTCTCCATCGCCATCACCGTCTTCTCCCGGCCCTTCGTGGTCCGCGCCCGAGCCGTCCGCGTTCAGGCGGCCAACGCATAGAGACCCCCGCGGCGGCCGGCGTCGGACGCGGCAGCAAGGCGCGCTGTAAGACATACGGTCCCGTTCACCCGTCCCCGGAACCCCGGCCTTCCCCGGTGCGCACCGAGCGGGCGCGGACGTGCACCCGTTCGCCCTGCGGACCGAAGATCGCCAGGAACTCGACCGGCTGCGGCCCCGCGTTCCCGAAACCGTGCGGCACCCGCGTGTCGAACTCCGCCGCCTCCCCGGGCGTGAGGACGAGGTCCTGGCCCCCGAGGGCCAGCCGCAGCCGCCCCGCGAGGACGTACAGCCACTCGTAGCCCTCGTGCGTGCGCTGCCCCGGCTTCGGATCGTCGGGGGAGCCGGGCGGAAGGATGTGCTTGTATGCGTGCATCCCGCCGAAGTAGCGGGTCAGCGGGATGTACGTCCGCCCGTCGCGGACGAACGGCCGGGGGTGCACGCGAGGGTCCCCCGTCTCCGGCGCGCCCACCAGCTCGTCCAGCCGCACCCCGTACGCCTTGGCCAGCGGGAGCAGCAGCTCCAGGGTGGGGCGGCGCCCGCCCGACTCCAGCCGTGACAGGGTGCTCAGCGATATGCCGGTCGATTCGCTGAGGGCCGCCAGCGTCGTGCCGCGCTCGCGCCGCAGCGCCCGCAGCCGGGGGCCGACCGCGTCCAACACGCTCGTCAGATCGTCGTCACTCACCCTTCCATTTGCCGCCTCGGCAACAATGTTTGTCAAATCGCGCGGATCCGCCCCACCATCGGCGGCAGAAGAGAGGTGAGGCCCGATGAGCCTTGTGGAGTACGACGTCGTGGTGGTCGGCGGGGGAGCGGCCGGGCTGAGCGGCGCGCTCACCCTGGGGCGGGCGCGGCGTTCCGTCGTGGTGATCGACTCCGGCACGCCGCGCAACGCGCCCGCGTCCGGCGTGCACACCTACCTGACGAGCGAGGGCATGCCGCCGGCCGAACTGCTGGCCACCGGGCGCGACGAGGTCACCCGCTATGGCGGGCGGGTCGTCGACGGGACCGTGACGGGGGCCGAGCGGGTGGACGGCGGGTTCCGCCTCACCCTGGACGACGGGAGCACCGTCACGGCGGCCCGGCTGCTGCTCGCCACCGGCCTCGCGGACGGCCTGCCCGAGGTGCCGGGGCTCGCCGACCGGTGGGGGCGCGAGGTCCTGCACTGCCCGTACTGTCACGGCTGGGAGTTCCGCGACAGCGCGCTCGGGGTCCTCGGCACGGGGCCGCTGTCCGTGGCGCAGGCGCTGCTGTGGCGGCAGTGGAGCGACGACGTGACGTACTTCCGCCACACGGCGCCGGAGCTGACCGCCGAGCAGAAGGAGCAGTTCGCGGCGCGTGGCATCCGTGTGGTGCACGGACGGGTGACGGAGGTCGTGGCCAAGGACGGGCGGCTCAGTGGCGTCGCCCTGGAGGACGGGCGTGTGGTGCCGTGCGACGGACTGGCCGTCGCCCCGTACGCCACCGCGCGTGTCGGCGTCTTCGCCGGCCTCGGCCTCGAACCGGTCGTGCAGGAGCGTGACGGCCACCCCATCGGCAGCCTCCTGCCGGCCGACACCACCGGCGCGACACCCGTGCCGGGCATCTGGGCGGCCGGGAACGTCACGAACCCGGCCCAGCAGGTGATCGGCGCCGCCACCGCCGGCGTCCTGGCCGGGGCGGCGATCAACGCCGACCTGATCGCCGAGGAGACCCGGCGGGCCGTGGCGGCCCACCGGGCGGGAAACCATGGAGGGGACAGCACGATGACGAAGCACACGCACGAGCACCGGGGGCGTGGGCCCTGGGGCGGCCTGGACGTCGAGGGTCTCTCCGAGGCCGAGACGTGGGACGCCTTCTACACGTCCATGCCGTCGATCTGGAGCGGCAACCCGAACGACGCCCTGGTCCGCGAGGTCTCCGACCTCCCGCCGGGCCGCGCGCTCGACCTGGGCTGCGGCGAGGGCGCGGACACGGTGTGGCTCGCGCGGCGCGGCTGGCGCGTGACGGGCGTCGACATCTCCCGCGTCGCCCTGGAGCGGGCGGCACGCCACGCGGCCGACGCGGGGGTGACCGACCGGATCGAGTGGCAGCAGCACGACCTCGGCGAGTCGTTCCCCGAGGGCTCGTTCGACCTGGTGTCGGCGCAGTTCCTCCACTCGTGGAGCGACATGCCGCGCGACCGCATCCTGCGCGCGGCGGCGGCCGCCGTGGCACCGGGCGGGACTCTGCTGATCGAGGGCCACTCGACGGGACCGTCGTGGGAGGAGGAACACCCCGACATCCACCTCCCGACCCCGTCGGAAGTGGTCGCGTCCCTGGAACTGCCGGACGACGAATGGGAGATCCAGCGGGCGGAACACCACGAACGGGTGCAGCTCAGCCCCGACGGCGAAGCGGGAACACGCACGGACAACACGGTGAAACTGCGCCGCCGCACACACTGACCCCACCCCGGAGGCCCGTCCACCCCCGGACGGGCCTCCGCCCGACACCCACTTGAGCTACGGTGCCCCCGGGACGAAGCGGCGGAAGGAGGCGTCCGATTGGCACGAAATGCCGGACTCAACGAAGTTCAGGATTTCGGCACTCAGCGCGACGGAAACCCGCAGTTCAGCGAGTGTGCTCCCCGCACGCGCGGGGATGGTCCCACCCACTCCGTCGCGGAGCCCGGGTCCTCGGCGTGCTCCCCGCACGCGCGGGGATGGTCCCGGACTGGGGTGCCCGTTGTCGGCGTGGTCGTAGTGCTCCCCGCACGCGCGGGGATGGTCCCTCCTCGTCGCGGGCCGCCCAGGCCGCGTCCTCGTGCTCCCCGCACGCGCGGGGATGGTCCCGACTCACCGAAGCAAGGCCGTTGGAAGCGACTGTGCTCCCCGCACGCGCGGGGATGGTCCCGTCCAGCCTGACACGAACGTGAACGCCAGCGTGTGCTCCCCGCACGCGCGGGGATGGTCCCGGAGCACACCAGATGACGTGGCGCAAGCCCGTGTGCTCCCCGCACGCGCGGGGATGGTCCCCCGCAGACCGGGCGCGCACAGCACGGCATCACGTGCTCCCCGCACGCGCGGGGATGGTCCCGCCCAGTCGAGCGTCGACTCCCCCACGGGCGTGTGCTCCCCGCACGCGCGGGGATGGTCCCGGGGTGCTTTGCGGAAGTACGAAGCACCAGGGGTGCTCCCCGCACGCGCGGGGATGGTCCCCGGCCCCGGTCGCGGACGTGCCGCAGCAGGAGGTGCTCCCCGCACGCGCGGGGATGGTCCCGGCATCGCCATCCGGGCCATTCGTCGCGGCACGTGCTCCCCGCACGCGCGGGGATGGTTCCGTCGGGGTCAGAGTTGTGTGTTTGGGATGTAGCCCAGGTCTACCGGCTGTGTTGGTGCTCTGCCGGTGGTGCGTACTGATTCCAGCAGGTCCGGTAGCTGTGGTGGCCACAGTGCTTCTGTTGCCGCCGCCAGTGCCTCCGGGGTCCACCAGCGCCAGTGCAGGATGCCGTCCTCCTCGTGGGCTGCCGTCAGGTCGCCCACCGGGTCGCGGCGTGGGCCGTAGGCCAGGAAGATGTCCTCGCTCTGCCGTACGGGCACTCCCGACCGTGTGTAGTCGTGCTCCCAGCGGCACAGTGTTCCGCGCAGTGTGAGGCCGCTCCAGCCCGTCTCCTCGCGTACCTCCCGTGCCGCTGCCGCCTCCGGGGTCTCGCCCGGGTCGAGGCCGCCGCCCGGGGGCGCCCAGTGGACGCCGACCTCCTCGTTG
Organism: Streptomyces sp. RFCAC02; assembly: GCF_004193175.1. Lineage (NCBI taxonomy): Bacteria > Bacillati > Actinomycetota > Actinomycetes > Kitasatosporales > Streptomycetaceae > Streptomyces > Streptomyces sp. RFCAC02. Next base: position 5,678,976 of record NZ_SAUH01000001.1, read on the forward strand.
TCGTAGCGGAACATGAACACCGAGCCGTCGGGAGCGAGAACGGCGACGCGGGCCGCCTGTCGTGGAATGCGCACGCCGGTCATTCTGCCGACGCCGGCGGCAGCAGCGCGTCCACCATCGCGTCCACCTGGTCCCGCAGGTCATCGGCCGACGGCGGCGCGGACGCGCCCGAGCCCACCGTCGCGTGGAACAGCACGCCGTCGCACCACGCCACCAGCCACCGCGCGCGCCGCCACGGGTCCTCGCAGCCCGCCGCCGCCAGCAGGCGCGCCGCCATGTCGAGGAAGCCGTGGCCGAGCGCGTCGTACCGCTCCCGCAGCTCCGGACGGTGCGCGGCCTCCGTGGCGAGTTCCAGGCGCGCGAGGGTCAGCGCGCGCCCCTCCGTCAGCGCCGTGTGCAGGACGTGCGCGACCGCGCCCGTGAGCCGTTCGCGCGGGGTGTCGCCCACCGGCGGCGGGTACTCCGCCGCCTCCGCCTCCGCCAGCCGCTCCAGCGTCGCCCGCAGCAGCGCCGCACGCGTACGGGCGTGGTTCGACGTGGAGCCCGCCGGGAGGCCGGCCGCCTTGTCCACGGCGCGGTGGGTCAGCCCGCGCGGTCCGCGGGCGGCGAGCACGGTGATGGCGGTGTCGGCGATCAGGCGGGCGCGCGGCGAGGTCATGGACCGATCATGCCCCCACTACGCCGGTAGTGCCGGGAAGCGCGCGCACGACGACCCTGAGTGACGGTCGGCGGGCGCACTGTCGTTCCCGGCCGTCCGTCGGCCGGACCGGCGTTAAGAAGGCGTATGGGATTCCCGCGCGGACACGCTCCCCGCCGGCCGTCCCCGGGGGCGGGGGAGGATGCCGGACGGCCGGCACCCGGCCCGTTTCGCCTGGTAGTTGAGCTGCCGCGGGTGCGCTCCCGCGTGCTTCCGTGCGCCCGCCACCCGCCGGCGAGGGGCGTACGGGCGCTCCAGCGGCAGCCGTCACCGGGCGTCGCCGTCGGCGATACTCGCTCCTCGTGCCCACCGGATTGCATGCGACGACGGAGGTGCGCGGTCGTGACCGCCACTGAGCAGAGCCTCCTCATCCGCGAGGAGGCCCGCGAACCGGGCCGCCCGCCCCGGCGTCTCCGCACCTGGCTCCTCGAAGGACTGAGCGAGCGGACCGCCCGCCACCCGGGCCCGCACGCCACCCACCCCGTCAGGGAGAACGGCCACCCGTGGTGGCGCGTCATGTGCCTGACCGGCGTCGACTACTTCTCCACCCTCGGCTACCAGCCCGGCATCGCCGCCCTGGCCGCCGGGATGCTGTCGCCGCTCGCCACCCTCGTCCTCATCGGCCTCACGCTGCTCGGCGCGCTGCCCGTCTACCGCCGCGTCGCCAGGGACAGCCCGCACGGCGAGGGTTCCATCGCGATGCTGGAACGGCTGCTGCCCTGGTGGGCGGGCAAGGTGTTCGTACTGGTCCTGCTGGGCTTCGCCGCCACCGACTTCATGATCACCATCACGCTGTCGGCCGCCGACGCCTCCGCCCACGCCGTCGAGAACCCCCTCGCGCCCGGCTGGATGGAGCACGGCAACGTCTGGATCACCCTGCTGCTGATCGCGGCGCTCGGCGCCGTGTTCCTGAAGGGCTTCCGCGAGGCCATCGGGGTCGCCGTCTGCGTCGTGGGCGTGTACCTGCTGCTGAACGTCGTCGTGCTCGCCACCGCCGTGTGGCACGTCGCCTCCGACCCCGTCGTGGTGGACGACTGGTGGGCCGCCGCCCGCGCCGAGCACGCGTCGCCCGTCGCGATGATCGCCGTCGCCCTGCTGGTCTTCCCCCGCCTCGCGCTCGGCATGTCGGGCTTCGAGACGGGCGTCGCCGTCATGCCGCAGGTGCGCGGCGACGCCGGCGACACGGAGGAACGGCCGGCGGGCCGCATCCGCGACACCCGCAGGCTCCTCACGACGGCCGCGCTCATCATGAGCGGCGCCCTGCTGGTCTCGAGCCTCGCCACGACCCTCCTCATACCGGCCGAGGAGTTCGAGAGCGGCGGCGAGGCCAACGGGCGCGCCCTCGCCTACCTCGCGCACCAGTACCTCGGCGAGGCGTTCGGCACGGTCTACGACCTGTCCACGATCGCCATCCTGTGGTTCGCCGGAGCCTCCGCGCTCGCCGGGCTGCTGAACCTCGTCCCCCGCTACCTGCCGCGCTACGGCATGGCCCCCGAGTGGACGCGCGCCGTCCGGCCGCTGGTCCTGCTGTTCGTCGCGATCGCGTTCACCATCACCATCCTGTTCGAGGCCGACGTGGACGCGCAGGGCGGGGCGTACGCGACCGGTGTGCTGGTCCTCATGGTGTCCGCGTCGTTCGCCGTGACGGTGTCGGCGCGGCACCGCGGGCAGCGGCGGGCGTTCGCGGGGTTCGGCGTCGTGACGGCCGTCCTCGTCTACACCCTCGTCGTCAACGTGGTGGAGCGCCCGGACGGCCTGCGTATTGCGGCCCTGTTCATCGTCGGCATCCTGGTGACGTCCTTCGGGTCCCGCGTGCACCGCGCGTTCGAGCTGCGGGCGGGCGAGGTGACGCTCGACGCCGCCGCCGCCCGCATCGTCGACGAGGCCGCCGCCTTCGGGCCGCTGCGCATCATCGCGAACGAGCCGGACGGCGGCGACGAGCGCGCGTACCGGGCGAAGGAGACCGCCCAGTGCGAGGAGACGCCCATCCCGGACCGGAAGCACGTCCTCTTCCTCGAGGTGACCGTCGACGACTCGTCCGACTTCTCCGCCGACGTCACCGTGCACGGTGAGCAGTGCCACGGCTACCGCGTCCTGCGCGTACGGGGCGCCGCCGTCGCCAACGCCATCGCCGCCGTCCTGCTGCACCTGCGGGACCGGACGGGCGCCGTGCCGCACGCGTACTTCAACTGGACCGAGGGCCACCCCCTCGGGCACCTGCTGCGGTTCCTGGTGTTCGGCGACGGGGAGGTCGCGCCCGTCGCGCGCGAGGTCCTGCGCCGCGCCGAGCGCGACCCGGCCCGCCGGCCCCGCGTGCACGTCGGCTGACGGCGCCGCCGCGCGTTTCCCCCGCCGCGCCGCAGGGCACCCGCCCCCCGCACGCGGAACACCACGGAGACACGAGGAGGAGCGCGGCGCGATGACCGTTCCCGAGGAGAACAGGCCCAAGACCGACAGCACCGACGAGACCCTGGAGCGGCGCGCGGGCGAGCGGCCCCGCACCGGGCGCGAGGGCGAACCGGGCCGTGGCGGAGGCAGCACGATGCGGGAGGCGCTGCGGGACGCCGACGTGAAGCCCGAGGACTACGACCGGGGGTGAGCGGCCGGCACGCTCCGGGGCCGGGGCCGGCGGTGATCCGCCGGCCCCGGCCGCCGTGTCAGCGGGTGCCGGTCAGCCCGCCGGTCACCGCCAGGATCTCGCCCACGGTGAAGCTGGAGTCCGCCTCGGACGCCAGGTACACGTACGCCGGCGCGACCTCCTCCGGCTGCGCCACCCGGTGCTCCGGGTCCTCGCTGCCCAGATGCGCGAGGCCGTCCTCGGGCATGCCCTGGTCGGCGACGTTGAGGACGGTCCACGTCGGCCCCGGCGCCACGACGTTCGCCCGTACGCCCTGCTGCGCCAGGTGCGGGGCGATCGACTTGGTGAAGGCGATGAGCGCCGCCTTGGACGCCGCGTAGTCGATCATCGTGTCGCTGCCCTTCAGCGCCTCCTCCGACGCGGTCGCGATGACCGCGTCGCCCTCGCCGAGGTGCTTCCTGGCCGCCATGACGAGGTGGAAGTACGCGTAGACGTTGGTGCGGAACGTCCGGTCCCAGTTCTCGTAGGTCAGGTCGGCCAGGTCGAGGGTGCTGTTGAGGAAGGCGGCGTTGTTCACGAGGACGTTGAGGCCGCCGAGGTCCCGCACGGTCCGCTCCACCGCCTCCGCGCAGAACGACGCGTCGCACAGGTCGCCGGGCAGCAGCAGGCAGCGGCGGCCCGCCGCCTCGATGCCGCGCCGCGTCTCGTCGGCGTCCGGCTGCTCCTCGGGCAGGTGCACGATGGCGACGTCCGCGCCCTCCCGCGCGTACAGCAGGGCGACGGCCCGGCCGATGCCGGAGTCGCCGCCCGTGATGAGCGCGACCTTCCCCGCGAGCTTCCCCGAGGGGCGGTAGTCATCGGCGCGGTAGCGGGGGCGCGGGGTCATGTCCCGTTCGAGGCCGGGGCGCTGCTGGCGCTGGCGCGGGTACGGGGGCGCAGGCTCCTCGTCGTTCCGCGGCGCGGTGTCGTGATCCATGGGACGGCCCTCCTGCCGGATATCTCCTGATCGTCACTGGTTCACCGGTTTCCGGTGGCCGCGGTGGCAAACGCCCCGGCCCGTGCGCCGCGTTTACCGCCGGGCGCGCCGGACACCCGCCCGGTCGGCGACGCCGCGCACCGGACGCGCGGTGCGGTGAGGAACGGAAGGGGCGGACATGAGTGACGACACCCCCTCGCAGGCCGAGGGCGAACGCGACGACAGCGACGGCTCCGACCCGCGGCACCCGGCGGGGGAGCGGGCCGGGCATCCGGAGCCCCGCAGGCCGCCGTCCCAGGCGGAGGGCGACCGCGACGACGGGGCGGACGACGACGGCTGAGCAGGCCGTGTCCTGGCGCGGAGGCTCCGGGCGGGGCGCCTCGGCCGGAACACCGGACAAGGAGCCGCTGTGGTCCGTGCCGGAACCGCGGGAACTCCGGACGAGTGATCGCCGCCCAGTGGCAGAACCGCCCGCATCCTCGGTCGGCCGGGTCCGGCGAAACCCAGTAGCTCTTCGGGGCCTGGTCTGCATACGTTCGACCGCATGGCTGACGACTGCTTCGGGCATCCGCGACTCGCCGCGATCTACGATCCGCTCGACCCCGACCGCAGCGATCTCGATGCCTACCTCCGGATCGTGGAAGACGCGGGGGCGCGTCGGGTCCTTGACATCGGCTGCGGAACCGGGGTGTTCGCCCTTCTCCTGGCCGACCGCGGGATCGATGTCGTCGGCACCGATCCCGCCCGGGCATCCGTCGATGTCGCCCGGGCCAAACCGGGCAGTGAGCGAGTGCGCTGGATCTGCGGTGACGCCACAGCCCTCCCGCCACTGCAGGTCGACCTCGCGACGATGACGGCGAATGTCGCCCAGGCCATCGTCGGCCCGGATGCCTGGCGGAAGACGCTGCGGGGCGCGTACGAGGCACTGCGGCCCGGCGGCCGCCTGGTCTTCGAGACCCGTGATCCGGCCAGAGGCGCCTGGGAGGAGTGGACCCGTGAGAACTCCTACCGCGTGACGGAGATCCCGGCCATCGGCTCCGTCGAGAGCTGGGTCGACCTGATCGAGGTGAGCCTGCCCTTGGTGACCTTCCGCTGGACCTACGTCTTCGCGGCGGACGGACAGGTCATGACTTCGGACTCCACACTGCGCTTCCGGGAGCGAGCAGAGGTCGAGACGGACCTGGTCGCCCACGGCTACGCCGTTGAAGACGTTCGCGATGCGCCCGACCGGCCGGGCAAAGAGTTCGTCTTCCTCGCACGACGCCCCTGACCCGGTGATCCATGCTGCGCGGACTTCGATGGCACACGCTCGAAGCGCGGCGGGCACAGGGCAGCCCGCGGGGAACTGACGGCCCGTCATTTTTTTCGTTCGACCGGCAACGAACTGAATGGCGCCTGCGTGCGTCCGTGAAGGGCAAGAGGCGCGCGACGACCGTACGCCGGGCGGCCGCAGGCGGCCCCCGGCCCGTCGCATAGTCTCAAGCCCCATCCCGGCACGGCCCTCGGGCCGTGACCACCTGCACCGAAAGGACAGCGCGTTGAGCCAGCCGCCTCCGCCCCCGCCGCCCGGCAGTTCCGGCCCCTACGGCCAGAACAACCCCTACGGCGGCCAGAACCCGCCGCCGGACCAGAACCCGTACGCGCAGCCCACGCAGCCGGGCGTGCCCGCGCAGCCGGCGCAGCCCGCCCAGCCCGGTCCTTACGGCCAGCCCAACCCGTACGGCGGTGCCCCGTACCCCGGTCCGGGCGGGCAGCCGCAGTCGGGCGGTTCCGGGAAGAGGATAGGCATCATCGTCGCCGCGGCCGTGGTCGTCGTGGCCGCCGTGGTCGGCGTCGTCGTCGCGACGAGCGGTGGTGACGACAAGGAGGACGACGCGGGCAGCGAGGGCACCAGCCAGGGGACCGGCGGCGACTCCGGCGGCGATTCGGGTGGCGATTCGGGTGGCGACTCCGGTGGCGACAGCGGGGGCGACACCGGAGGCGGTGACACGGGCACCGTCTACGAGATCTCCTTCCCCGACACCAGCGGCGACTACTGGAAGCAGGCCGACTACAACGCCTTCTCCCTCGACAGCACCGCCCTGGACGGAGTCGGCCTCGAGTCCGGCACGAACCTCCGCGCCACCTACTTCAAGGGCCTGAGCCTCGAAGAGGCGTCGCAGCTCTCGAGCCTGGAGGACCTCGGGACCCGCGAGGTCGTCACCCTCGGTGTCAACACGTGGACGGGCACCGTCACGGACCCGGCCGCCGCCGCGAGCGCGATCCTGGCCGCCGGCGCCGAGGCCGGCTCGATGACGCCCGTCGGGGAGCCGGAGGAGGTCCAGCCCAGCGGTCTGGACGGCGCTTCCATGCTCTGCCAGCAGGTGGAGGCCGTCGACCCGACCGTCGGGCTGACGGTGGAGGTCCCGATCTGCGCGTGGGCCGACAGCTCCACCGGCGGCTTCACGGCCTTCCAGCGGCAGACCGGCAGTGGCACGATCGAGATGACCACGGCCGAGGCGGCCGAGGACGCCGCCGCGCTGCGCGCCGACGTGCTCGTCGCCCAGTGAGGCGGTGAGGCACGGCTCCGCCGTGTGACGCCCGCCCGGGCGACCGGGCGGGCGGAGCGCGGGCACGGTCGCCGACGACCGGGAGGGATACGCGGGTGGACAGCCGGGCGCGGGAGATCCGCCACCGCTTCGCTTCACTGACGACCGCGCACGTGGCGGACGCGTGCCTCAGGACGGGAGTCCCCGTACGGTGCGCGCCCGCCGGGCTGCGGCCCGTCGTGCCGGGCAGCCGCGTCGCCGGCCGGGTCGTGCCGGCGCGGCACGCCGGCAGCGTGGACGTGTTCCTGGAGAGCCTGGTCACCGCCCGGCCGGGTGACGTCCTCGTCGTGGACAACGGCGGCCGGACGGACGAGGCGTGCGTCGGTGACCTGGTGGTCCTTGAGGCCAGGGCCGCCGGGCTCGACGGCGTCGTCATCTGGGGGCTCCACCGTGACACGGCGGACATCCGTGCCATCGGCCTCCCGGTGTTCAGCGCCGGCGCGCTGCCGGCCGGCCCGCGGCGGCTCGACGACCGCGCCCCGGACGCGCTGACGGCCGCCGGGGTGGGGGAGTGGACCGTCGGCCGCGAGGACCTCGTCCTCGGCGACGACGACGGCGTGCTGTTCGTCCCGGCCGCGCGCGCCGGGGACCTCCTCACGGCCGCCGAGGCGCTCCGCGACACGGAGCGCCGCCAGGCCGGCCTCATCCGCGCCGGGACGACCCTGCGCGACCAGGTGCGGTTCGACGCGTTCCTCGCGCGGCGGGCGCAGGAGCCGGACTGGACGTTCCGTCAGCATCTGCGGTCGGTGGGCGGCGCCGTCGAGGAGTGAGGCGCTCAGTCGTCGCCGAGCCGCTGGAGCGTCCACGCGGTCAGCGCGCCGTAGGCGGCGTGCGGTACCGCGTCGCTCAGCCAGTCGGACGCCCCCCAGGACCGCGGGTCGGTCACCCGCAGCAGCGTCATCGGGCCGCTGCCGGCCACCATCGCGACCAGCGCGGCCGCCGTGCCGCCCGCGACGAGGCCGGGCCGCCACCCGGCGGAGCGCCCGAGGCCCAGCAGCGCGCCGGTGCCGACGCCCGCGGCGAGCCCCATGAGCGGGCCGAGGCCCGACACCCGGTGGGAGCGCGTGTCGCCGTGGCCGGGCACCGGGACGTGCGTGACGTCCGACAGCTTCTCCACGGTCTGCTCCGGTGTCGAACTGGACGGCCGGCCGCGCAGCGCCATGTCGGCGTACGTGACGGCGTTGAGCGCCGTCGTGCCGGCCGCGCCGGCGACGGCCCCGCGTGACACACCCCGGACACAGGCCCGGGCACGATCGGACAGCATGCGGACTCCCTCCGGATCTCCTCCGAGGCTACGTCCGCCGCCCCGCCCCCGCCTCCCGGCCGGCCCGCCGCCGTCAGGCCGCGACGACCCCGTGCCGTTCGCGCGGCCCGCCCCCGGCGAACACCAGGACCGTCACGCCGGCGGCCAGCAGCAGGAGCGCGGCCAGCGCCGGGACGAGCGGCACCAGCGCGCCCGCCGCCAGCAACGCCGGGCCGCCGACGAGCAGCAGCGGCGACGGCCGCCGCCCCACCCGCAGCAGGATGGCCGCCGCCGCCAGCAGGAACACGCCCGCGCCGCCCGGCAGCGCCCAGGCGACGATCCCGTGCAGCGGCTCGGACAGCCCGTAGTGGTGCTCGTCCGCGATGTGGTGCAGCGCGGCCTTCTCACCGAGCGAGGTCAGCACGATCCCGGCGACGAGCGGCAGGTGCAGGAACGTGTACACGTCGCGCCCGAGGGCCGTGCGCGCCCCGTCCCGCAGGGCGGTCAGCCGGTGCTCGGCCGCCTCGTTCACCATCCGGAAGTACACCCGCCACAGGCCGGCGAGCAGCAGCAGGCCCGCGACGGACGCGATGAGCACCGGGCCGCTCAGTGGGAACCCGCGCATCCCGAAGCCCATGGCGATGATCGACTCGCCCAGCGCGATCATGACGATCAGGCCGTGCCGTTCGGCGAAGTGCCCCGGCGAGGAGACGCGCCAGCCCGACGAGCCGGTGACGTAGATCCCGACGTAGTCGACGGCGACGGCCGCCAGCCACACCAGCACCTGCGCGGCCCCGGACAGCGTGCTGCCCGCCAGCAGCAGGACGAACGGCGGGGCGACGGACAGCAGTGCGGTCCTGCGCAGGGTGCTGCGCAGGGCCGCGTCGTCCGGGCTCGACACCCAGTACGACAGGAGGTGCAGCAGCCGGACGGCCCCGTAGCACAGGACGAACACCAGCGGGACGTGCAGGCCGCCCTCGCCGTCCGCGTAGACCTCGGGGACGGCGAGCGACACGATCATGAGGACGGCCATCACCGCGAGCAGCACGGAGAACAGGCCGCCGGTGTCGGCGCGCACGACGTTCCCGAGCCAGGCGAAGCAGCACCAGCACCACCACAGGAGCGCCAGGACGACCATGCCGCCGAGCATCCGCAGGGCCGACGGGTCGTCCGCCATGAGCGCAGTGACCTGCGTGATGGCGTACACGAAGACCAGGTCGAAGAACAGCTCGGCCGGGGTGACCCGGTGATCCTCGCCCGTGGCGATCATCCGGGAGTTCCGTATGCCTGGGGGCACTGTCCACCTCTGTCGTCAACCGGCCTTGATCGATAGGAGGTTCGCAGCTTACCCACCCCGCGGCGCGGCGCCCCGGGGCGCCGGGGGCATGATGGGCGCCGTCGTGACGGGAAGCGGGGAGGTGCCGGGAGGCGTGGAGATACGGCTGCTGGGCACCGGTTCCGCCGACGGCTGGCCGAACCCGTGGTGCACCTGCCGCTCGTGCGCCTGGGCGCGCGCGACCCCGGGCGCGGAACGCGGGCAGACGACGGTCCTCGTGGACGGCACGCTGCTCATCGACACGGGCAGCGCGCGGCGTTCCCGCGTCCCGCTGGACCGCGTGCGGACCGTCCTGTTCACGCACGCGCACCCCGACCACGCCGACCCGCAGCCCCTGCTGTGGCGGCAGTACGCGGAGGCGCGCCGCGGGGCCGAGGCGCCGCTGGAGATCGCCGGGCCGCCGGCCGCGCTCGACCTGTGCCGCGACTGGGTCAGGCCCGGCTCCCCCGTCACATGGACGCCGCTGACGGCCGGTCAGTGCGTCCGCCTCGCGAGCGGCCACCGGGTCCGCGCGCTGGCCGCGGACCACTGGCGCGGCGACCCGTACGTCGGCCCTGCCCTGCTGTACGCGGTCGACGACCGGCTCCTCGCCGCCTGGGACACGGGGGAGAAGCTGCCCGACGTCGAGCACCCCACGTACGACGTGGTGCTCCTCGACTGCAACGACGGGCTGCGCCCCGGCACCGGGGAGCACCACGACCTCGCCGCGTTCGCCCGCACCGTCGCGGCCCTCCGCGCTCGGGGCGCCGTCGGGGAGCGGACCCGGGTGGTGGCGGTGGCCCTCGGCTGCGCCAACCCGCCGGGCCCCGAACTCGATGCGATCCTCGCGCGGTGCGGGGCGAGCGCGCCGTTCGACGGCACGGTGCTGACCGTGCCGCCGGACGGGGCGGGCGTCAGTGGAACTGCTCCTCCTCCGTCGAGCCCGCGAGCGCCGTCGTCGACGCGTCCGGATTGACGGCCGTGGCCACGAGGTCGAACCAGCCGGTGCCGACCTCCCGCTGGTGGCGCACCGCCGTGAAGCCGTCCCGCTGGGCGGCGAACTCCCGCTCCTGCAGGTCGACGTACGCGGTCATGCCGTCCCTGGCGTAGCCGCTGGCCAGGTCGAACATGGCGTGGTTCAGCGAGTGGAAGCCGGCCAGGGTGATGAACTGGAACCGGTAGCCCATCGCGCCGAGTTCGCGCTGGAACGCGGCGATCTGCCGATCGTCCAGCGCGGCCCGCCAGTTGAACGACGGCGAGCAGTTGTACGCCAGCATGCGGTCGGGGTGCGCGGCGTGGATCGCCTCGGCGAACGCCCGCGCCTGCCCGAGGTCGGGGGTGCCCGTCTCCATCCACAGCAGGTCGGCGTAGGGCGCGTACGCGAGTCCGCGCGCGATGGCGGCGTCGAGGCCGCCCCGCACGCGGTGGAAGCCCTCCGCCGTCCGCTCGCCGGTGGTGAACGGGGCGTCCCGTTCGTCGACATCGGTGGTCAGGAGGGTGGCGGCGAGCGCGTCGGTCCGCGCGATGATCACCGTCGGGACGCCGGCGATGTCGGCGGCCAGCCGGGCGGCGCCCAGGGTGCGGATGTGCTGGGCCGTGGGGACGAGCACCTTCCCGCCCAGGTGGCCGCACTTCTTCTCGGACGCGAGCTGGTCCTCGTAGTGGATGCCGGCCGCGCCCGCCGCGATCAGCGCGCGGGTCAGCTCGAACGCGTTGAGCGCCCCGCCGAACCCGGCCTCCGCGTCGGCGACGACCGGCACCAGCCAGTCGGTCGGGTCGGTGCCGCCCTCGGCGGTCGCGATCTCGTCCGCCCGCAGCAGGGCGTTGTTGACACGGCGCACCGCCTGCGGCACGGAGTTCGACGGGTACAGGCTCTGGTCCGGGTAGGTCTGGCCCGCCTGGTTGGCGTCGGCGGCGACCTGCCAGCCGGACAGGTAGACGGCCCTGAGGCCCGCCCGCACCTGCTGGACGGCCTGGCCGCCGGTCAGCGCGCCGAGCGCCGGCACGTAGTCCAGCTCGTGGAGCTGCCGCCAGAGCCGTTCGGCGCCCCGGCGGGCGAGCGTGTGCTCCTCGTGGACGGTGCCCGACAGCCGCACCACGTCCTCGGCGGTGTGGCGGCGCTCGACCCCCCGCCAGCGCGGGTCCGTCGCCCAGTGCCGCGCGAGCCGGCCGGCCGCCGTGCGCGTCCCGGTCCCCGTGATCGTGCCCGTCATGACTTCTCCTCCCGCCGCGTCGCGCGCCGTGCGGTGGGCGCGCGAACGACTGTCACTCCGTGCCAGTGAGGTGCGGTCCCGGCGGCTCGCGCCGCATCGCCGACGGAGTCGGCCGGAGCGCGGTGCGCCCGGGGACTCCTCAGCCGATCCCTTCGGCTGTACGGTTTTCGGGACATCGTGTGCCGGTTGCTCCACCCGCGGGGCGGAGGGCACACCATCGACTGTGGCAGTGGCACTCGGTGTCAGCAACCGTGGGGCGGCGCCAATTTCCGCGCATCGTCCGGCGCCCCCGTGCCACATCCGCGAAGACGTCACGGTCACCGAGGAGGTCCGGCATGAGCGGCATCCACGCGGGCGCCAGGCTGCGACACCTGCGCGAGGAACGCGCCCTCACCCAGGCGGAACTGGCCCGCCGCCTCGGCATCTCGCCCAGCTACCTGAACCAGATCGAGCACGACGCCCGGCCCCTCACCGTCCCCGTACTGCTGCGCCTCACCGAGACGTTCGGCATCGAACCGGGCTTCTTCGCCGACCACGACACCGGCCGGCTCGTCGCCGAACTGCGCGAGACGCTCGCCGCCGAGGTCACGGCCGGCCGGGTCACCACCGGCGACCTCACCGACCTCGCCTCCCGCCTGCCCGCCGTCGCCCAGGCCCTCCTCGACCTCGGCCGCCGCAACCAGGACCTCGCCCAGCGGCTCGCCCCCGGCCACGGCGACCCGGGGCCGCTCCCGCCGGCCGCGCCGCACGAGGAGATCGGCGCGTTCTTCCACCGGCGCCACAACTACCTGCACGAGACCGACCTCGCCGCCGAACACCTCGCCCGCGAGATCGGCGTCCGCCCCGGCGAGGCCCCCCGCGCCCTCGCCAACCGGCTGGGCGCCCGCCACGGCGTGCGGATCGCCCTGGACGCCGCGCAGCCCCACCACTACGACCGCGCCACCCGCGTCCTGCACCTCTCGCCCCGGCTGCGCCCGGGACAGCAGGCGTTCCGCATGGCGGTCCGCCTCGCCGTCGCCGAGCACGGCGACGCGCTGTCGGCCCTGGCCGCCGAGGACTTCCCCGAGGGCACCGACACCTGGTCCCTCGCGCGGACCGCCGTCGCGCACTACTTCGCCGCCGCGCTGCTCCTGCCCTACCGCGCCTTCCACGCCGCCGCCGAGGCGAGCCGGTACGACGTCGAACGCCTCGCCGCCCGCCACGGCCTCGGCTTCGAGACGGTCTGCCACCGCCTCGGCACCCTGCAGCGGCCCCGGCTGCGCGGCGTCCCGTTCTCCCTGGTGCGCGTCGACCGCGCCGGCACCGTGACGAAACGCCGGTCGGCGACCGGGTTCCCGTTCTCCCGCTCCGGCACCTGCCCGCTGTGGAACGTCCACGAGGCGTTCGCCGCGCCCGGCCGCGTCCACGTCCAGGTGACGGTGCTGCCGGACGGGCGGCGGCACCTGTGGATCGCCAGGACCGTGACCCGCCACCGCGGCGGCTGGGGCGAACCCGGCGCGACGTTCGCCGTCGGCCTCGGCTGCGAGGTCGGGCACGCGGGCCGCCTCGTCTACTCGGACGGGCTCGACCTCACCGACGCCTCGGCCGCCGTCCCCGTCGGCCCCGGCTGCCGCGCCTGCGAACGCCTGGACTGCGTGCAGCGCTCCGTGCCGCCGCTCGGCCACCGCCTCGCCGTCGACCCGGACCGGGGCACGTTCGTCCCCTTCCCCGTGCGCGGGGGGCCGGGCGACGGGCGGCGGTGAGCGGCGCCTCAGCGCCCCAGCCCTTCGACGGCGAGCGCCGCGGCGCCGGCGATCAGCGCGTCGTCGGGCTCGGCGTCCTCGGTGTCCCGGCCGGACAGGACGGCGATCACGAGGGGCGCGCCGCCGTCGTCCGGCCACACCACGGCGATGTCGTTGCGGCCGCCGTACCCGGCGCTGCCGCTCTTGTCCGCGACGGTCCAGCCGTCGGGGACACCGGCGGCGATCAGTGTCCCGCCGGTGGTGTTGGTGGTCATCCAGTGCCGCAGCAGCCCGCGCTCGTCCGGAGCGAGGGCGTCGCCGAGCAGGAACGCCCGCAGGCTCCCGGCCAGGGCGCGCGGCGTGCTGGTGTCACGGGTGTCGCCCGGCGCCGCCTCGTTCAGGTCCGGCTCGACGCGGTCCACCTCCGTCACGCCGTCGCCGAGGCCGCGCAGGACGGCCTCAAGACCGTCAGGACCGCCGAGCGCGTCGAACAGCAGGTTGGCTGCGGTGTTGTCGCTGTACCGCAGGGCGGCGGCGCACAGGTCGCGCAGGCTCATCCCGGTGTGCACGAAGTCCTCCGTGACGGGAGCGTGGGCGAGGAGGTCGTCCCGCGTGTAGGTGATGACCCGGTCGATGCCATGCGTCCCGTACGCGCGGAGCACGGCGCCCGCCGCGAGTGCCTTGAACGTCGAGGCGTAGGCGAACCGTTCACCGGCGCGGTGGGTGATCTCCCGTCCGGTGCCCGTGTCCAGGGCGTACACGCCGAGCCTGGCGCCGTACTCCGCCTCCAGGTCCGTGAACGCCCGCCCGGCGTCCTGCCGACCGCACGCGGCCAGGGCGAGGAGCACGAGCAGGGCGGCGGCCCGGCGCGCTCCCGGTGGCTTGCTCATGGCCCTGTCCTCCCCGGCCGTGACCGTGCCCGAACCGGCCGTGCCGCCGGAATTCCCGGCCGGCACGGCCGGCCGCCGTCCCGCCTACCGGCCGGCGGGCAGCCACACCCGCATGGGGCCGTCCTCGCGGTTCGCCCACAGGTGGTACGGCACGGCCGTCAGCGTCAGTGGCTCGCCGCCGGGCTCGGGCCGAGGCTCGGACGCCGGGGTGTACGGCCACCACGCGGGGCCGCCGCCGGCCCCCACCGCCGGGCGGGGCCGTACGCGGGCCGTGGCCGTCACGGCGACCACGCCCCCGAGCAGGTCGGGCCGGTCCACGGCGGTCAGGCCGGCGGACGGGTCCACCACGAGGTCGTCGAGCCCGGTGCCCGGCGGCAGGCCGGGCTGGTCCAGGTGCTCGACGGCGTACACGAGCGGGCCGCGCTCGATCGCCACCGTGCCGCGCACCGCGTCCACGCGCGGATCGGCACGCGTGAACCGGGGCGCCATGTCCAGGTTGAGGACGAGCGTCTCGCCCGGCGACCATGCGCGGGTGACGCGCGCCCAGCCGTCGCGCGCCTCCGCGTCCGGTGCCGCCGTCCCGCCCTCCAGGGCGACGCTCCACTCGCCCGCCGACCAGTGCGGCACGCGCAGGGCGAGGGTCCAGGGCGTCGAAGGGGCGCGTTCGACGGTGATCCGGATCCGGCCGTCCCACGGGTAGTCCGTCGAGACGGACAGCTCCACCGGGCCGCCCGCGAGGTCGGCCGCCAGCCGGCCCGTGGCGTACTGGTGCACCGAGAACTCCGACCGGTCGGCGGAGACGGCGGCCAGGTAGTGGGGGAGGGAGGCCAGCAGGCGCATCACGTTCGGCGGGCAGCAGGCGCAGTGGAACCACGGCGTGCGGCGCGGCTTCGCGCCCTCCTGCTCGGCCCAGCCGTCCCGTACGTGCAGCGGGTTGTCGTACAGGTAGCGGTCACCACTCAGCGACACGCCGCACAGCACGGCGTTGTACAGGGTCCGCTCGATCAGGTCCGCGTACTTCGCCTCGCCCGTCAGCAGCGCGAGGCGCCAGCTCGCCTGCACCGACGCGATGGCGGCGCAGGTCTCCAGGTAGCCCCGGTCTGCGGGCAGTTCGTAGGGCGCCCCGAACGACTCGTCCGCGTGCCGCGCGCCGATGCCGCCGGTGATGTACGTCTGCCGCGTCACCATGTCGGTCCACAGCCGCTCGGCCGCCTCCCGCAGCTCCGCGTCGCCCGTCTCGGTCGCCACGTCGACGGCGCCCGCGAGCAGGTACATCTGGCGCACGGCATGACCGGTGACGGCGGGCGCCTCGCGCAGCGGCGCGTGGTCCTGGAAGTAGCCGGGGCGCCCGATGCCGCGCGCCGGCCCGTCGCCGGGCGGGTTGCCGAAGCGGTCGACGAACCAGCGGGCCAGCTCCGTCCACCGGGCCTCGCCGGTCTCCCGCGCCAGCTCGACGAGGGCGGTCTCGATCTCGGCGTGGCCGTCCACCGCGTCCACGGCCCGGCCCGACGCGGCCGGGCCGAACGTGTCGGCGATGTGCTCGGCGAACCGCGTCGCGACATCGAGCAGCTCCCGGCTCCCGGTCGTCCGGTGCAGGGCGACGGCGGCCTGCACGAGGTGGCCGGCCGTGTACAGCTCGTGGCTCCACCGCAGGTCGCTGAAGTGCGGGACGTCGGGCTCCGCCACCTGGTAGAAGCTGTTGAGGTAGCCGGACTCCTCCTGGGCGCGCGCGAGGAGCGCGGCGAAGTCCGAGATCCGCTCCCGCAGCCCGGCGGCGAGGCCGGGGTCGGTCGCGGGGTCGCCGAGCTGCCAGGCCGCGGCCTCCAGCCACTTGTGGACGTCGCTGTCCTGGAACGGCAGCCGCGCGCCGGCGAAGCCGCCGGTGAGCCGGTCGCCGGCGCGCCGCAGGTTGGCGAGGTTCCCCGCCTCCGCCAGGCGGTCGGGTCCCTGCGGGATGCTGACCCCGGCGTTGACCGCGCGGCGCCCGGCCCACAGGCCGCCCGTCACGGTGGCCCGCACGTCGGGACGCAGCGCGGTGCGCGCGTCCGTTCCCGGCCGGACGGGTCCCGGCGCGGCGGGCGGCGGCGTGGACGGTTCCGATGACATGCGGGCTCCAGCGGGTGTGCGGGGCGGCTCCGGGGGTGCCCCGGAGCCGTCGCCGGGTGGGAAAATCCGGGAAACGAATGGTTCCTGTTTCCCGGGCAGGCTAGGAGCGCGTCCGGCGGGGCGTCAACACCCACGGCGCGCGAAATCCCCCGAGCCTCCCGCCCATGGCCCGACCGGCCCGGCTGTGGCATCATCACCGGACCCCGGTGTCCCGGCGCTGCCGCGCAGGAAGGAAACGCGTTTCCCATGACCGCCAGGCCCGCGCCAGGCCCCTCGGGGCGCACGCCGACGATCCGTGACGTCGCCGCCCGCGCCGGCGTCTCGCCCGGCACCGTCTCCAAGGCCCTCAACGGCCGGGGCAGGCTCCGCCCCGAGACCCGCGACCTGGTGCGGCGCGTCGCCGACGACCTCGGCTTCCGCCCGCACCACACGGTGCCGGCGGCTCCGGCCGGCCGCACGTACACCGTGGGGCTGCTCACCACCGACAGCGTCGGCCGGTTCAGCCTGCCCGTGCTGCTCGGCGCCGAGGACGCCCTCGGCGCCGACCGGATCTCCGTCTTCCTCTCCGACACCAGGGGGGACCGCATCCGCGAGCGGCACTACGTCCGCACGCTGCTGGAGCGGCGCATCGACGGCCTCATCGTCACCGGCCGCCGCACCGACCCCCGCCCGCCGCTCGACCTGCCGTCGCCGGTGCCCGTCGTCTACGCGCTGGGGCCGTCCACCGACCCGGACGACATCTCGGTGGTGCCCGACGACGGGGACGGCGCCCGCCAGGCCGTCGAACACCTCCTGGCCACCGGCCGCCGCCGCATCGCCCACCTCGCCGGCCCGCCGGACCACCACGCCAGCACGGAGCGTGCGGAGCACGTCACGCTCACGCTCCGCGCCGCCGGCCTCGACCTCGCCGGCGGACAGCCGTACTTCGGCGCGTGGAGCGAGGCGTGGGGCCGGCAGGCGACCGCGATCGCGCTGCGCGCCGACCCGGCGCTGGACGCCCTGTGCTGCGCGAACGACCTGATCGCGCGCGGCGCGGCCGACGCGCTGCGCGAGTCCGGGCGGCGCGTGCCGGACGACGTCGCGGTCGTCGGGTACGACAACTGGGAGATCATGGCCGCCGCCACCCGCCCCCCGCTGACCACGGTGGACCTGAACCTGGAGGAGCTGGGCCGCACCGCCGCCCTCCTCCTGACGGAGTCGATCGAAGGGCGCCCGGAACCCGGCGTACGGCGCCTGCCGTGCCGCCTGGTCGTCCGCGAGTCCGCCTGATCCCTGTCACGGGGCACCGACCCTCCGTCCACGTTCCGTGCCGGGACCGGACCGCCGGCCGCACCCCGCCCGTGGTGCTCGTCACGTCCCATTCCGCGTCCACTACCGGGCCCGGAGGAAACGGCGATGACGAAAGGGCGGGACTTCCGTCCCGGGCGGGCGGGGACAATGCCGGGAAGGGCGGGCGGAAAGGCGTCACACCGCCGGACAACCGGACGGAAATCGCAGGTGGGAGCGGTGATGCCGGTCACCCCCCGCTCCACCGCCCGGTCTCTCGTCCCCTGCCGGAAATTCCCCTCCGAGCGATTCCTCCCCGCTACGACGGAAGGTCGTAACAGGGCGCCTTGGCACGCCTCCGCGGCGGCGGTTATCCATGAACGTGTCCGGCCCGCCTGGGCGGACGACCCCGGAAAACTGCGAGGTATCCCCATGCCGAACAGCACCACGCTCCGCAGCCTGAACCTGCGACTGCGCTCCCGTGCGGGCGTCGCCCTGTCCACCGGCCTCATCGCGTCCCTGGGCGTCACAGGTGCGGCCCTGACGGCCGGCGGCGGGCACGACACGGCCCCGGCCACCGAGGCCGAGAGCCACGAGCAGGCCGCCCCGTCCTGGACGACGCCGATCCACGAGGACGACTACACCCTGTCCGCGACCTACGGGAACAGCGGTGACCGCTGGGCGAGCAAGCACAGCGGCCAGGACTTCGCCGTCCCCACCGGCACGGATGTGCAGGCCGCCCACGGCGGCACCGTCGTGAAGGCCGGCGGCAACGGTGCCGGCGACGGCCCGGCGTACGGCAACGCCGTCGTCGTCCGCCACGACGACGACACCTACACCCAGTACGCGCACCTGTCCGAGATCGACGTCGCGGTCGGCCAGAAGGTGACGACCGGCGAGACGATCGCCGAGTCCGGCGACACGGGGAACAGCTCCGGTCCCCACCTCCACTTCGAGGTCCGCACCACCCCGGACTACGGCTCCGCCGTCGACCCCATGGCGTTCCTCCACCACCACGACGTGGACGCCTGACCCGCGCCCACCCGCCCCGGCCGCCCCCGCACCCCGACGGAGGCGGCCGGGATGCCGTCCCGCGCGGGGTGGGGGAGTGTGGGAACGGCGCCCCCGCGCCCGTCCGGATCCCCCCGCTCACGCACCGTGAGGTCCCGCGAGTGATGAGTTCCGCAGCCCCCGCAGGCCGCGCGCACGGCGCGGGGGACGGTCCCGTCTGGGAGTCCGTCCCCTTCCCCGTCGTCGTCGCGGACGCCGGGGGCACGGTGCTGCACGCCTCCCCCCGGGCCGCCGCGCTGCTGCCCGACGCCGCCCCGGGCACGTCCCTGTCCGCCGCCGCCCCCTCCTGGCTGGCCGCAGCCCACCGCAGGGTCACGGGCGGCACGGGGTCCCGGTCGCACCACCCGGACGACCACCCCGTCAGCGGCCGGCTGGCCGACCGCACCCTGCGGGCACTCCCCGTCAGCGCCCGTGACGGCACCGTCGCCTGGTGGCTCACGGACGAGACGGAGCTGCGCGGCCTGGACACCGCCCTCGACCGCGCGCGCCAGCGCGCCGCCTTCCTCGCCGAGGCGTCGAGCCGCCTCCTGGCCTCCCTGAACACCGACCGCTGCATGGAGACCATCGCCTCGCTGGCCGCCACGCACCTGGCGGACGCCGCCCTCGTCGTCGCCGCCACGAGCGGGCAGGCCGGCCCCGTCGCCCACTGCGTACGCGGGGGCGAGCCCGGCATCGAACGGCTGGTCCCCGACCCGGCGCGCCTCCCGGAACTGGACGCCGCCTTCACCGGCCACCTGCCCGCCACCCGCCGCCTGGCCCCCGGGGCCGTCCCCGACTGGGCCGTGCCCTCCGGTTTCGGGCCCGTCGGCTCCGCCGTCGTCGCGCCGCTCCCGGGCCGGGGGACGCCGGTGGGCGCCCTGGTGCTGCTGTACGTCCCGGACCGGCCGCCGGACCGCCTCGACGCCGTTCCCGCCACCCACGACGACCCGGCCCTGCGGAACAGCGCGGGAAGCGGCGACGGCGCGGACGACCCGGACAGCGCCGACTACTTCGTCCGCCTGTTCGCCGCGCGGGCCGGCGCCGCGTTCACGGCCGCACGCCTCTACGGCGAGCAGGCGGCGATCACGCGCACGCTCACCCGGGACCTCCTGCCGCCCCGTGTCACCGCGCTGCGCGGCGTCGAGTTCGCGTCCGGGTACCGCCCGTCGGGTGTCGGCGAGAGCGTGGGCGGCGACTTCTTCGACGTCCACCCGGACGCCGCCGACGGCGCCGAACCCCTCGTCGTCCTCGGCGACGTCAGCGGCAAGGGCCTGGACGCCGCCGTCCTCACCGGCAAGATCCGCAGCACCCTCCGCGCCCTCGCCCCCCTGGCCGCCGACCACGAACGGGTGCTCCACCTCCTCAACAGCGCCCTGCTCGGCACGGCCGGCGACCGCTTCGCGACGCTCGTGCTCGCCTCCGTACGCCCCGACCCGGCCGACGGCACGGTGCGGCTGCGGCTCACCAGCGCGGGCCACCTGCCGCCGCTGGTCGTCCGCACCGACGGCACGGTCGACGAGGTCGCCGCCGGCGGCACCCTCATCGGCGTCCTCCCCGAGACGGAGGCCCACACCGTCACCGCCGTCCTCGCGCCCGGCGACGTCTGCCTGCTCTACACGGACGGCATCACCGAGGCCAGGGGCGGCCCGCTCGGCGACGCGTTCTTCGGCGACGGGCGGCTGCGCGCCGCGCTCGCCGAGACGGCGGGGCTGCCCGCCGAGGCCATCGTCGAGCACGTCCAGATGCTCGTCTCCCAGTGGATCGGCCCCCGCCGCCACGACGACATCGCCCTCGTCGCCCTCCGCGCCCCCGCCCCCCCGGCGGCGCACCGCACCGGGGACGGTCCGGGATGAGCGGCCACGACGCGGCCCGCGCGTGGGCCGACCGCCTGTGGCGCGCCGTCGTCGCGGGGGACGAGGCCGCCGCAGCCGACACGGCCTTCGCCGCCCTGGAGGCGGGCCTGCCCGCCGAGGACGTCCTCCTCGACGTCGTCGGCGCCGTACAGCGCCGTGTCGGCGACGCGTGGGCCGCCAACCGCGTGACCGTCGCCGACGAGCACGCCGCCACCGCCATCAACAACCGCGTCATCAGCGCCGTCGCCGCCCACCCCGCCGCGCCCCGGCCGGGTCCCCCGCGCGGCCGGATCACGGCGGCCTGCGCCGACGGCGAGTGGCACGCCCTGCCCGCCCGGCTCCTCGTCGAGGTCCTGCGGCTGCGGGGCTGGCGCGTGGACGACCTCGGCGCGCAGGTGCCCGTACCCCACCTGGTCGAACACCTCCTCGGCACCGGCCCCGACGCGGTGGCGCTGTCCACCTCCCTGGCCACCCGCCTGCCCGCAGCGCACGAGGCGGTCATCGCCTGCCAGGCCACCGGCGTGCCGGTGCTCGTCGGGGGCGCCGCGTTCGGCTGGGACGGGCGGTACGCGCGGCTCTTCGGCGCCGACCTGTGGTTCCCCGACGCGCGGGCAGCGGCGGACCGCCTGGACGAGGGCCCGCTGCCGCGGCCGGCGTCCGACCACCGCGCCACGGACGACCTGCCCCACCTCGCCGACCGCGAGCACCTGCGCATGACGCGGGCCGCCGCCGGGCTCGTCAGGGAGGCCGTCGAGACCGCCCGCACCGCCGACGGCCCGCCCCCGCCCGCCGAGCGCGTCGCCACCCTGCTGGACTTCCTCGCGGCCGCGCTCTACACCGACGACGACGACCTCTTCACCGGCTACCTCACCTGGACCACGGACGTCCTGACCGCGCGCGGCGAGGACACCGCCCACCTGCCGGACGTCGTCGCCCTGCTCCGCCGCCGCCTCGACGACCTGCCCCGCGCCCGGCGCATCCTCACCCGGGGCGCGGAAGCGCTGTCCGGCCCACGGCCCTGACGGGATCCGCCGGGGACGATGGCCTATCGTCCCGGCATGGAGCGAACACCCGAGAACGGCATACCGCGGACCCCCGTCACCGCGGACGACGTGGCCCTCGCCGTCCGTCTGGCCGTGGCCGCGCTGCGCGAGGCACCGGCAGGAGCCTGGGACGTCCCGGCCGGCTCCCTGGAATGGGACTGCTGGGAGACCGCCGAGCACCTCGCCGACGACCTCTTCGCCTACGCCACCCAGCTCGGCCCCGCGGCGCCCCCGCTCGACGGGAACGTGCCGTTCGTGTGCGAGAGCCGGCGGCCCGGCGGTCCGGCGAACGCCGTGCACGCGGACCGGGCCGCGGGACCCGCCGGTCTGCTGCAGGTGCTGGAGGCGAGCGGCGCGCTGCTCGTCGCCATGGCGCGCACGACGCCCCCGCACGTCCGCGCGTACCACGTCCACGGCGTCGCCGACCCCGAGGGCTTCGCGGCGATGGGCGTCGTGGAGACGCTGGTGCACACCCACGACCTCGCCCGGGGCCTCGGGGTGCCCTGGGACCCGCCGGCCGGGCTGTGCGCACGGGTGCTCGCGCGGCTGTTCCCCGACGCGCCGGGGCCGGCGGACGCGCCCGACCCGTGGCGCACGCTCCTGTGGGCGACGGGGCGCGCCGACCTGCCGGGCCGGCCGCGCCTCACCGCGTGGCGCTGGGACGCCCGGCCCCGCCCGTAGCGCGTGCCGTGCCCGTCACGGGGCGAGGGCGAAGAGGAGGAACAGGAACGCGGCCAGGACGTGCCCGATGACGCCGTAGACCAGGATCCGGACCCACAGCCCGCGCGGGATGCGGTCGACATCGCGGCGGCGGACCGGGGCGGGCGGCTCTTCGGGCATGGCGGTCTCCTCGAACGTCGGGACGGGGGCGTCGTGCGTCAGTGCGCCGGGCCGCCGAGACACAGCTCGGCGGTGGGGGACTGCAGGAGGGTGTGGACGAACAGGAGGTCCGCCCCCGGGGGTGCCGCCGCGCCGATCCGGTGCGGGGTGAGGGAGTCGAAATGGGCGCTCTCGCCCTCGTCGAGGAGGTGCTCGGCGTCCCCGAGGACCAGCCGCAGCCGCCCGGTCAGCACGTACAGCCACTCCTCGCCCGGGTGCACGCGCACGAGGTCGCCCTGCGCGCTCTCGAACGGCACATGGACACGCAGCGCCTGCATGGCCCGGCCCGGGACCCCGACGCGCCGGTACGTCCAGCTCCCGGCCCGGTGGGCGGCGGCCGTGCCGGCCCGCACGACCGGGTCGGGCGCCGGGACCGCCTCGCCCAGCAGGCCGGAGACCGTCGTACCGTAGACGCGCGCGAGGTTCAGCAGCACCGGCAGCGACGGCTGGCGGTGGCCCGTCTCCAGCCGGGACAGGTGGGCCGGGGAGAGCCCGGCCCGGCCCGCCGCGGCCTGCAGCGTCAGGCCGGCCGCGCGGCGCAGCTCACGCAGCCGCGCCACGACGGCGGCCGTCCCGCCGGACGTCTCGGGAACGCTCGGGGTCATGCTCCGATTGAGCCAGAGGCTTTCCTGTGGGGCAAATCCTTTGCCTGAGAGGCAAAAGACGGGGCGGTGCCCCGTCGTGGACCCGGGGCGCATCCGGCCGTGAGTCCGCCGGGCCTCAAGGGATGTCCCCGCTCCAGCGCCACACCCCGTCGGCCCGTGGGTCGGGCTCGTAGAGGGACCGGCCGCCGGGGTACGTCCCCCGGTCGGAGGGAAGCGCCACACCGATCGCGATCTCGTCCGCCGACAGGGCGGAGACGTCGAGCAGTTCGCCGTCGAGCGGCCCGCCGTAGAGCTGCACCATCGAAGCCATGGGCCCACCCTGGCAAACATCCCCCGCTATGTCAGGACTCCTGCGTCCCTCCGCGCCCGGGGCGGCTGCGGTAGGCGCCGGGCGGCGTGCCGTACTGGCGCTTGAACGCGTGGGTGAAGGCGTACGGCGAGGAGTACCCGACCCGTTGGGCGATCGAGGCGACCGGGGCGTCGCCCGTGCGCAGGAGCCGGGCGGCCGTCGTCAGCCGCCACCATGTCACGTAGGCCAGCGGCGGGCGTCCGGTCAGCCGGGTGAAGCGGCGGGCGAACGCGGCGCGGGACAGGCGCGCCTGCCGGCCCAGCTCCTCGACGGTCCACGGCCGGGCCGGGTCCGCGTGAACGGCCCGGAGCGCGGCCGCGATGGACGGATCGCGCAGCGCGGCGTCCCAGCCGGTGGGGGTGTCGTCGCAGGAGTGCCGCGCGTCGAGCCAGGACCGCAGGATGTACAGCAGAAGCAGGTCGAGCAGGGCGGGGAGTGCCGCGTCGGCGCCGGGGCGGGGCGGGTGCCGCAGTTCGGTCGCGAGGAGCCCGACCGCGGCGCGCAGTTCGGGATGCCGGCCGTTTCGTGCCGGCAGGTGGACGATCTCGGGAAGCTCGCCGAGGAGCGGGTGGAGGTCGGCCCGGTCCAGCAGGTAGGCGCCGCAGAGCAGCACCACGGTCGGATCCCCGTCGCCGGCGCCGTGCCGTATGCCCGCGTCGGGCGCGGGGACTTCGCGCACCGGGGTCGTCGGGGCGTCGGCCAGGCCGTGGGCGGAACCGTGCGGCAGGAACACCACGTCACCGGTGTCCAGCGCGATCGGCTCGGCCCCGGGCGGCAGCAGCCAGCACGTGCCGTCGAGGACCACGTGGAAGCCGGCCGCCCGCGAGGCGGGGAACCAGCGGCCGAAGGGAGCCGATCGCGCGTCGCGTGCCGAGTGCGGCCGGCCGGTGCGCGCCGCGGCGACCACGTCCGAGAGGACATCCATCCGTTCACCGTAGGCCAACCGCCGCCCGCGCGAAGACGATCGCGCAACCGGGGGAGCGCTTCACGTATTCAATCGTCTTCCCCGGGCGCCATACGGTTCGACGGAAGCCGGGGTCCGCACGGAACCCGGCCCGGTGAGCAGGAGAACCACATGAGCACTGACACGAGCACCGACATGAGAATCGCCGTCTTCGGGGCGAACGGATACCAGGGGAAGCTCGTCGTCGCGGAGTTGGCGCGGCGCGGGATCGACGCCGTCCTGGTCGGCCGCGACCCCGACCGGCTGGCACGGGCCGCGGCCGCGGTCGGTGTCCCCGACGCGGAGCGGCGTGTCGCCACCGTTCAGGACGCTCCGGGACTCGTCGGGGCGCTGCGGGGGTGCGACGCGGTCATCAACTGCGCGGGACCGTTCACCGCGTCGGGTACGCAGGTGGTGCGCGCCGCGATCGCGGGCGGACTGCACTGTGTCGACACGTCCGGCGAACAGCTCCACATACGGGCCGTCTTCGACACCTTCGGGACGGCGGCGCGGGAGGCGGGGGTCGCCGTCGTGCCCGCCACCACCGACGCGTGCGTGCCCGTGGATCTCCTCGCCCACCTCGTCGCGGCCCGGCTCGGCCCGCTGGACGAGCTGGTCAGCACCCATGTGATCGCCGGGGGCGGCGCGCCGTCGCGCGGCTCCCTGCGCTCCGCGATCGGGACCATCGAGGCGATCAGGGCGGGCGGACTCGTCCACGAGGACGGGGACTGGCGTCCGGCCACGGATGCCCCGCGGACCGCCGTCACGCTGCCGGGGGAGCCGGGGGCGACCCCGGTCGCGCCGTTCCCCCTGCCGGAGGTGATCACCGTCCCGCGGCATGTCGCCGTCCGCCGCATGGCCGGACTGACCGAGGCCGGGCTGACGGAGCGGCTGAACCGTCCGGTGCCGCCGGAGGTCGTCGACAGTCTCCCCGAAGGGCCGACCGGTGAGGAACGCCGCCGGCAGCGCTTCCGTTACGTGCTCGACGCGCTCGGCACCGGCGGCCGGCGTGCCCGGGGCATCGTGCGGGGGAGCGACACGTACGGCACGACGGCGGTGATCGCCGTCGAGAGCGCTCGCCGCCTGGCCGCCGAACCGCCCGGGGCCGGGGTCCTCGCTCCCGCGCAGGCCTTCGGCGCCGCCGATTTCCTCGACCACCTCGGCCGGCACGGGCTGCGCTGGAGCATCGAGGAGCCGCCGGCCGGCTGACCCGTACCGTCAGGGCCGTCCGGTGTTCCGGGCCGGGGCGGGGAGGGGGAAGCGGACACCGGTCAGACGTTCCGACAGGTCCCACAGGCGCCGGCCGGTCTCCCGGTCGGTCGCCGCCGGGGCCGGTGTCACGAGGGCCGGTCCGCCGCGCAGCTCCGCCGGCCCGTCGGGGCCGATGAACTGCCCGCTCTCCACGGACGGGTGGGCCGCCGCGTACAGCAGCGGCAGCGCGCCCCGCTCCGGCGCCTGGGCGAGGACACGGTTGCCGAGTGCGCCGAGCAGGAACCGCCACAGCCCGGTGGGGCCGTCGTGCTGGAGGCC
This sequence comes from Streptomyces sp. RFCAC02, assembly GCF_004193175.1. NCBI lineage: Bacteria > Bacillati > Actinomycetota > Actinomycetes > Kitasatosporales > Streptomycetaceae > Streptomyces > Streptomyces sp. RFCAC02. Next base: position 5,704,821 of record NZ_SAUH01000001.1, read on the forward strand.
GGTGGCCGCGTAGCCGGGGTGGGCGAGCACGCTGCGGACCGGGCTGCCGGCCGCCGCGAGGCGCCGGTGCAGCTCGCAGCCGAAGACGGCGTTGGCCAGTTTCGACTGCCGGTGACGACGGTCGTGCGTCCGGTCAGGTCGGGGATGTCGCGCGCGTTCCAGTGATCGTTCCGCTTCATGCGGCATAGGCTGTCTTTGTTGTCACTCGGTGTCAAGCGGGTCGTCAGGTGTCATCTGTGGCGTGGCGCTACACTCGCCGGGTGAACGCTCGCCCCGAGGCCACCCTGGCCCAGCGCAAACGCCAGCTCGTCGCCGACGAACTCACCGAGGCGGCGCTCCTCCTGCTGGTGCGCGAGGGCTTCGACGCGGTCACGGTGGACGAGATCGCCGCCACCGCCGGCGTGTCCAAGCGGACGTTCTTCCGCTACTTCGCCTCGAAGGAGGACGTGGTCGTCCGGTTCCTCGCCGACATGGGGACGGACATCCGCGCCGGGCTCGCGGCCCGCCCGCCGGAGGAGCCGCCGTCCGAGGCGCTGCGGCACGCCGTGACCGTGCCCCTGGCCGCCTGCGTCGGCCACTCCGACCGGGCGCTCAGCGTCGTGCGGCTGATCCTCGGCACGCCGGCGCTGCTGGCGCGCTTCCTCGAACGCCAGGCGCGCTGGCGCGAGGACCTCGCGGTGGAACTGGGGCACCGGCTCGGTCTCGATCCCGCCGACGACCTCTACCCGCGGCTGGCCGCCGGCATGGCGCTGACCGCCTTCGACACCGTGCTGCACCGCTGGACCGCCGGCGACGGCGCCGAGGACCCCGTCGAACTGGCCGCCCGGGCCTTCACCGTCATCGCCCCGGCGCTGGACACCCCCGCCGCCCGCTGAGCAGCCGGCGCCGCCGGTGAACGGTACGTCAGCCGGCGGCGATACGGGCCAGCCGCCGTTCCAGCGCCTCGCGGCACCGCGGCCACTCCTCGGCGACGATCGAGAAGACCGCGGAGTCGCGCAGCAGACCGTCCTCACCCGGCACCCAGGACCGCGACCAGTTGCGCAGCACCCCCTCGAACCGCGCGCCCACCGCCTCGATCGCCGCGCGGGAACGGGCGTTGCGCGCGTCCGTCTTCAGATCGACGCGCGCGACCCCCCACGTCTCGAAGGCGTGCCGGAACAGAAGGTACTTCGCCTCCGTGTTCACGCCCGTGCCCTGCGCCGACGCCGCGAGCCAGGTGGAACCGACCTCGACCGCGCACAGGCCGTCCCCGGAGGGCCAGGGGCGCGGGTCCCAGTAGGAGGTGGAGCCCACCACACGCCCCGACGCGCGCTCGACCTGCGCGTACGGCACGACGACTCCGGCGGCGGCACGCGCGAGCTGCGTGTCGACGTACGCCGCCGCCCCGTCCGCCGTGGGCACCCAGGTGAAGCCGTAGGAGCTGCGGTCCTCCTCCGCCGCGGCGGCGAGGCCGGCCGTGTGCCGGTGCGCGAGCGGTTCGAGGCGCACCCGCTCCCCCTCGAGAACCGGCCCCCGGAACATGACACCCATCGAACGGCACCCCTCACACCCGCGCGGACCCTCCGCCGCCGGTGAGCCCGTATCCTCCCCGGCCGGTCGTGCCGTTGTCACCCCCGATTCGCCGCCGCCCCCGCCCGGCACGGCGGCCGGACGGGGGCGGCGGGCGCCGGACGTCACCTCGCGGCGGCGGCCCGGACCTCCGTGAGCAGGTCGTACATCGTCTGCCCCGGGCAGTCGGTCTCCAGCCAGTCGCGGTGGCCGCTGACCGTCGTCACGTCCTTCGTCACACCGTCGACCGGGTTGACGAACGTGGTCGCCGCCTGCGGGTCGAGACCGCCGAGGAGGGAGAGCACCTTCACCAGCCGGACCAGGGACTCCTTGGCCGCGTCCGTCGGGCCGGTGTCGGTGAGCGTGCCGAGCAGGGCGATGCCGAGGTTGCCCGAGTTGTAGCCGGCGGTGTGGAACGCGGTGACGAGATCGCCGTTCCCGTCGAAGGCGGGGGCGCCGTCCTCGCCCGAGTAGCGGCCCTCGTAGACGTTCCCCGCCTCGTCGATGAGGAAGTGGTAGCCGATGTCGCCCCAGTCCAGGGTGATCGCGTGGTACTCGTAGATCGCCCGGATCGTGGCGGCGGGGTCGGCGTCACCGTTGGGCGTGTCGGTGTGGTGGACCGTGATCGTCTGCAACGGGTAGTACTTCTCAGGCGAGTTGACCTGCCCGTCCTTGTACCGCTTCGACTCGTCCGCGCCCCAGGCCGGGCGCGAGAGGTAGCGCACGCCCCGCACGCGGGTCGGCTCCGACGGCACCTCGACGCCGCGGCTCGGGCCGTCGGTGGTGTCGATGGCGACCGACCGTATGTCCGTCGCGCTCGCCGGCGCCGTCACCTCGTAGGCCGTGGCCGCGCCCGCGGCCACCAGCGCGGTGCCGCCGTCCTCGACGGCCGCGCAGCCGCCGCCGCGCACCGTCCGCCAGCCGTCGGCTGCGCCGTCCCCGTCCCTGAACCGGATGCCCGCGCCGTCCCGCGCGCCCTGCCACCGCAGCGCGACGTACGAGGCGGCGAACCCGGCCGAGGCCGCGCCGTCACCGCTGGCCGCGGCGGAACGGGTCTCGGGGAAGTCCTCGGACCGTGTGCCCGCGGCGGCCTGCGGAGCCGCGTCGTCGGCGGGCCCGCCGGATCCGCCGGAGTCGGTGACCGCGAAGACCGCCGGGGTCACGCCGGCGCCGACGGCCACGGCTCCGGCGCCGCCGAGCACGGCACGCCGGGAGAAGGGACGCTTCCTGCGGTGGGTGGTGGTGTGGGGGGACTCTGACACGGAGATGTTTCCCTTTCAGTGGTTCACATGACGGCACGTCGCGCGCTCCCGCGACGGCGCGCCTGCACATCCTGTGACGCTAATGCCCGGCCGCGCCCGTTCGGGCCGCGAACGGCGTAATGTCCTGCGAAGGTCGGGCGAAGGTCCTGTACCCGTCCGGTAGGACCGAGCGTGTCCGGCGGCGTCCGCGGCACGGTCACGGGAAGTCGGGCGACGGGGAGCCGGCTTCGTCCACCTCCGGGAACAGCGTGTGCCGATGGGGCGCGGAGGCGGCCGATGCTCAACGGATCGGGGATGCCGGCGGCTCCGGGAGGCCCGACGCCGTCTGCGTCCCACCGGTGACGACGGCCCTGGAGACCGAGCCGTCTCGTCTCCCGGCCGGCGGACCCGAGGGGGCATCTGCGGCGGCAGCCGTCACGACTCCGGCAGGCGCAGGACGAGCACCGCCACGTCATCGGTGCTGCCGGGCGGCATACGGGCCACGAGCTGGTCGCAGAACTCCTCCAGGGGCGCGTCGGCGAGCGCGAGCGCGTGCCGCCGCAGCCGGCCCATGCCGGTGTCCAGGTCGGTGCCGGGGATCTCGATCAGGCCGTCGGTGTACAGCACGAGGGTGGAGCCCGGCGGCAGGGGCGCGGTGGCGTCCGGACGGCCCCGGCCCGCTTTCGTACCGGTGCCCAGGAGGAGTCCCCGTCCGCCGTCGAGGTACTCCGCGTGCCCGTCGGGCGTCATCAGCAGCGGCGGGGGGTGCCCCGCGTTCGTCCAGCGCAGCGTCCAGGGGCCGTCGGGCGGCCCCTCGACCCGGGCGAGGACGAGCGTGGCCATCGAGACGGTGGTGATGGCGGGCATGGCGTCGTCGAGACGGTCGATGATGAGGCCCGGCGGCTCCGCGCGGTCCCAGGCCAGGGAGCGCAGTATGCCGCGCAGTTGGGCCATCCCGGCCGCCGCCGTCAGGTCGTGGCCGACGACGTCGCCGATGACCAGCGCCGTCACACCGTCGCGCAGGAGGAAGGCGTCGTACCAGTCGCCGCCGACCTGCGACCCGGCCGGCGCGGGCTGGTAACGGGCGGCGAGACGCAGCGGACCGCGCCGGGGCAGCGGCGTGAGGAGGTTGCGCTGCATGGCCTCGGCGATGTCGCGCTGCTGCCCGAAACGGCGGGCGTTGTCGAGGGACAGGCCGACCCGGTGGCCGATGTCGGTGGCCAGGCGCAGGTCGTCCGCGTCGAAGGGCCGCTCGGGATCGGTCCTGGCCAGCGTCAGGGCGCCGGTCAGCTGGCGGCCGGAGCCCAGGGGGACCACGATGACGGAGGTCGCCCCGATGGCCCGCAGGAAGCGGCTCTGGACGGCGGCCAGCGGGGAGTCGGGCTCCTCCGCGATCTCGGCGGCGCCCTGGATCACGGGTTCGCCGCCGTGGAGGGCGCGCACCAGCGGCGCGCGGGACCGTCCGCCGTCGCCGGGCAGCGGGCCCTGCCAGGTCTCCCCGCCGATCTCCCGGCCCTCGGGACCGTTGACCGCGACCCGGCGCGCCTCGCCGTCCGCCGTGCGGAAGTCCACGGCCGTCCAGTCGGCGAGGCGGGGGACGAGGAGACGGCCGAGCCGGGAGAGGCTCTCCTCGGTGTCCAGCGTCCGGGTGAGCACCCCGGTGATCTCCGTGACCAGGGTCAGCCGGTCCGTCAGCTCCTCCAGCGCGGACGTGTGCGCCCTGCGCCGTCGGTCCGCGCTGCGGTCGGCGGTGATGTCGGTGAACAGCACCGCCATGCCCCGGAAGACCCCGTCGTGGACGACCGGCGCGGCGGACCAGGCGACGGGGAGCGCCCGCCCGTCACCGCGCAGCAGGAAGTCGTTCCCGCCGCGGGCCTCGGTGCGTCTCTCCAGCGCCCGGAGCAGCGCGCACCGGCCGCGCGGAACGGGGGTCCCGTCGGTGTGCCGGTGCAGCAGTCCGTGGGCGTCCTTCCCGTGCAGCTCCTCCGCGGTGCGGCCGAGCAGCCGGCGGGCGGCGGGGTTGGCCGCGAGGATCCGTCCCGCCGGGTCCACGACGGCCAGCGGTGTGCCGAGCTGCGCGAAGAGGCTCTGCCAGAAGTCCGGTTCCAGCGCCTTCCCACGGTCGCCGCTCTCGTCCACGCGCGCCCTCCAGTCGGTTCCCGCCGGGCCGGTCGTTCGGTGACCCCGATGATCCCCGATCCGCGCCCCCGGGGGGCGCCGACACAGCGCGCGGACGTGCCCCGGGCTCCGGTCCGGTCGTACACGGGCGACCCCCTGTGACGGATACCCAGGCGCGCGCCGGTCACCTGCGGCTCTTGACACTCCTCTGCGGGCCGGTAGCGTCTGCGCCGGACCGCCACGGCACGTGCGGTTTTCTCGCACCGTGTCCTGAATGGTTTCACCTCGCCTCACCCAGCCCTTCGAGGGCCGGCCACGGAAGAAACGCCCCGCGCCGTGCTCGCCGCCAACATGGCGAACCACCACGAGGACGGCTCGGCCACCTGCGCCTTCGTCACGCCCTCTGCGGTCGACGACCGTCCCGCGCATCGGGCCGACCCGCTCGCGAACGACCAGGACTGGCACCTCGTGCTGTGGATGCTCACGGAGGAGACACCGGACGCCCCCGTCCAGGGCTGAGCGTGACGCCGGTCCTCATGACCCGTCGTGGCCGTGAGGACCGACGTCGTCACCTTTCCTTGCGGGCTCGGGTGAAAGCCTCATGCCGGGCGCGCAGCGCGGAGAAGTCGTCGTGGGGGAAGGTCCGCGCGATGAAGTCGAGGCCGGAGCCGATGTCCAGACGGAAGTACGGCGGGAAGCCGGGGTCGTGGGGATCGGCGAAGAGGTACTGCCAGCCGTGCAGGCCGCGGGTGAGCAGCAGCGCCTCCAGGTACTCGGGGTAGCTGAGGCCGAGGCGTACCAGGGTGCCCGAGGTGCTGACGGAGTACCAGATCTCGGGCTGCCCGGACCCGTCGAGGACGACGCCGTCCTCGGCCCTGAACCCGGCGATCGCGCCGTTCCCCGTGTGCGCGGTGCCGTCGAAGCCGTGGAGGACGCGTTCGGTGAACCCGCCTTCCTCTTCCTCGTCCTCGCCGTCCTCGTCCCCCGGGCCGTAGACCTCGGAAACGTTGGCGACCCGTCCGTGGTCTCCGCGCTCCGGCGCCGGCCAGTCCCCTTCGGACACCGTGTCGGGAACCGAGCCCACGCAGGCGTTCACCAGATGGGTGAGCCCCACCTCGCCGCCGATAGTGGTGTCCTCGGTCGCCCTCCAGTAGCAGCACAGGTCGCCGTACCGGTGGAAGTTGCGGGCCATGGACGGGGCGAGGGCCAGGCCCGCGACCTTCCTGATCACCTCAAGCGCGTGCTCGGGACCGGTGAGCCAGGTGGCGAGGGGAGCCTTGTCCGCGACGCGCACCGTGATGGCGTCGTTGTCACGGAGGCCGGCGAGCATGGCCACCAGTCCGTCCTCGTAGCCCGTCATGTCCGTTCCCCTCGTCGAGCACGTGCGGACCGCGCCAGCTTAGCCAAGTCCCCAGCCGTAAGCCCGGGCCGACCGCAAGACCATCCGCAAGCCCGATGCCGCCTTCGTGAGGCGGGAACCACCATGCCGGTGGAGACCTATCAGGAGGAGCGCATCATGTCGTACCCGGAAGACCTCGCGTACCCGGAAGTCCGCTACCACGGCGACAAGGGCGAGGTGAGCGCGACCTTCCGCCCGGCCGGCACCCCGCCGGACATCTCCTCACCCGGCGCCACCACCCACTACCTCGCCACCCACGAGTCGACCGGCGGTGAATTCGGCCTGTACAAGGTGGAGCTGGGCGCACGGTCCGCTGGAGCCAAGACCCACCTCCACAAGGCGATGTCGGAGTCCTTCTACATCCTCTCCGGCGAACTGGAGCTCTACAACGGCGAGAAGTGGGTCACGGGCCGCGTGGGCGACTTCCTGTACGTACCGGTCGGCGGCCTGCACGCCTTCAAGAACGTGACCGACGAGCCCATGTCCATGCTCATGCTCTTCTCTCCCGGCGCACCGCGCGAGGAGTACTTCGAGCGGGTCGCGGAGATGACGCGGCGCGGTGGCGAGGAACTCAAGCGGTTCCGCATCCGGCACGACAGCTACTTCGTGGAAGACCTTGAGCCCGGGAAGGAGTAGTCCGGGGCCGCCGAGGGACTGCCGAGTTCGGGGACAACCGCTCCGGCCCGGGCAGGGGGGCCGCCTCCCCGGGCCGGAGCGGCCGGACCCCAATAGGGTGGGGCCGGTCCGGGCGGGAGGGAGAACACGATGGGGTACCGAGGCGTTCTCGTGGCGCTGTTCCTGCTGCCTGCCGTGTGGGGAGCGGCCGATCTCGCCGGCGGCCTGACCGCGTCCGACGAGGTCGTGTGCCCCGGCGAGAACGTGGGCGCGGACGGGGAGGAACGACCGGGGCCGATGCGTCCGGGCGACACCGAGTGCTCGGTGCTCGACGGATCGACGGCGGTCGCCACCAGGACGTACGCGCAGCAGCAGCGGGTGCAGTCGGCCCAGCGGCGCCGGGACGTCAGGAACGGGACGCTGCTCCTGGCCTACGGCGCCGCCGGCGTGCTCCTCACCCGGCTCGCGGCGCGGCCGGCTCCCCGCACACCGCCGGGCGTCCGGGAAAACCCCGCGCGCCCGGATCACGCCCCCGGCTAGACTCCGCTCCATGCAGATCCTGATGTACGGCTGACACGGCCCCCGCCCACCGCGCCCCACGCCTCCGGCGTCGGGTGGCGCGTCGGCCTGCCGTCTCCCACCAGCCGTACACCTGAATCGAGTGATCCTCCATGTCCCGTCGCCGCGCCCATGTCGCGATGGTCGGCATCCCCGCCGTCAGCCACGTCCTGCCCGGTCTCGCCGTCATCCGTGAACTCGTGGCCCGTGGCCACCGCGTCACCTACGCGAACGACCTCCCGGTCGCCGACCTGATCACCGCGACCGGGGCCGAGTTCGTCCGGTGCGCCTCCACCCTCCCCGTCGCCGACAACGCCTGGCCCGACGACCCGATCGCCGCCATGGGCCTCTTCCTCGACGACGCAGTCCGGGCGCTCCCGCAGCTCCGCGCCGTCTACGACCCCGACCCCGCGGACCTCTACCTCTACGACATCGGCGCGTACGCCGCGCGCGTCCTCGCCGAGTCGCAGGGCCGCCCGCTCGTCCAGCTCTCCCCGACCTATGTGGCGTGGGAGAGCTACGAGCGGGAAGTCGCGGCCCACATCTGGCGGTTGCCCGGCGCCGACGCGTACCGGGAGCGGTTCGGGCGGTGGCTGGCCGGCTGCGGCGCGACGACCACCGACATGGACGCCTTCTCGGGACGCCCGCCGCGGGTGCTCGCCCTGATCCCGCGCGCCATGCAGCCGCACGCGGACGAGACCGACGGCGACACGGTCACGTTCGTCGGCCCCTGCCCCGGGGACCGGTCGGCCGACGGCACCTGGGAACGCCCGGACGGCGCCGAACGGGTCCTGCTGGTCTCCCTCGGATCCGCCTACACGCGCCGCCCCGAGTTCTACCGGGAGTGCCTGGCCGCCTTCGGTGACCTGCCCGGCTGGCACATGGTGCTCCAGATCGGGAAGTACACCGACCCGGCCGGGCTCGGGCGCATCCCCGGCAATGTCGAGGTCCGCTCCTGGGTGCCGCAGCCCGCCGTCCTGGAGCGTGCCGACGCGTTCATCACCCACGCCGGAATGGGGAGCAGCGCCGAGGGGCTGCTCGCCGGTGTTCCGATGATCGCCGTCCCCCAGGCCGTCGACCAGTTCACCAACGCCGACCGGCTCGTCGAACTCGGCGTCGCCCGCCGAATCGACACGGCCGACGCCACCGCCGACGCACTCCGCACGGCGCTGCACGAGCTGGTCACCGACCCGGAGGTCGCCCGCCGCTCGGCGCGGCTGCGCGCCGACGCGCTCGCCGAGGGCGGCACGCGACGGGCGGCCGACCTGATCGAGGAGCTGCTGCCCTGACCCTCACGGTTCCCGGCCGGCCCGGCCGGGAACCGGCGGGGCACGCCCCGGCGTCCGCGGGATCATGACGACACGTCGGGACTCGCCGGGCGCCATGGGCGTGGTGTGCGCCATCGCCGGTGTCGGGGCCGCCGTCGGGTTCGGCGCGTGGCTGTACGCGCCGCCGGCCGGGTACCGCTGGTCGTTCGAGGGGGAGGGGCCGAGCGCCCCGTACACCGTCGACCTGCCGCTGGTGGTGTGCGGCGTCCCGGTGGCGGCCCTGCTCGTCCACCTCGCGGCCGGCGCCGTCCTGCGCCGCCGGTGGGCGCGTCTCCTGGCCGTCGGCGCCGCGCTGGTGCTGCTCGGCTGGTGCGCGTCGGTCTGGATGGGTGCGCGGGAGCCCTCCGTGCCGTACGGCACGGAGGGCTCCTGACCGGCGGACCCTCAGCCCTTCACGCAGACGACCTGCTTCAGCGCGGCCACGACCTCGACCAGGTCCCGCTGCCGGTCGATGACCTGCTCGATCGGCTTGTAGGCGCCCGGGATCTCGTCCACGACGCCGGAGTCCTTGCGGCACTCGACGCCGCGCGTCTGCGCGACGAGGTCCTGCTCGGTGAACCGCCGCTTCGCCGCCGTCCGGCTCATCCGCCGCCCCGCGCCGTGCGACGCGGACCGGAAGGACGCCGTGCTGCCGAGCCCGCGCACGATGTACGAGCCGGTGCCCATGGACCCCGGGATGATGCCGAGGTCGCCCGACCCGGCCCGGATGGCGCCCTTGCGGGTCACCAGCAGGTCCATGCCGTCGTACCGCTCCTCCGCCACGTAGTTGTGGTGGCAGGAGATCACGTCGTCGAACCGCGGCCGGGCCTTGGCGAACTCCTTGCGCACGATGCCCTGTAGCAGCGCCATCATCACGGCCCGGTTGTGCCGGGCGTACTCCTGCGCCCAGAACAGGTCGTGCCGGTAGGCGTCCATCTGGGGCGTGCCGGTGACGAACACCGCGAGGTCACGGTCGATCAGACCCTGGTTGTGCGGCAGCTTCTGCGCGACACCGATGTGGTGCTCCGCCAGCTCCTTGCCGATGTTCCGGGAGCCGGAGTGCAGCATGAGCCACACCGCGTCCTCGGTGTCGAGGCAGACCTCGATGAAGTGGTTCCCGCCCCCGAGCGACCCCATCTGCCGGTCGGCCCGCTCCCTGCGGAACGACACCGCGTCCGCCACGCCGTCGAAACGCCCCCAGAAGTCGTCCCAGGCACCGCCGGGGAAACCGTGCAGCCGGGCCGGGTCCACCGGGGTGTCGTGCATGCCGCGCCCGACCGGGACGGCCTGCTCGATGCGCGACCTGAGCCGCGACAGGTCACCCGGCAGGTCGTTCGCGGTGAGCGAGGTCCGGACGGCCGACATGCCGCAGCCGATGTCCACGCCCACCGCCGCCGGGCACACCGCGCCCTCCATGGCGATGACGGAACCGACCGTCGCCCCCTTGCCGTAGTGCACGTCCGGCATGACCGCGAGGCCGCGCACCCAGGGCAGCGTGGTCACGTTGTGGAGCTGCCGCATCGCGGCGTCCTCCACCTCCGCCGGATCCGCCCACATCCGGATCGGCACCCGTGCCCCGGGCAGCTCGGTGTACATGGAATCCCCCTGTCGGTGACGTTCGGTGACCCATTGTCGGCCGCCGGCCCGTCACCCGGGCAACAGGTTTTCGACCGCGCGGGTACGGCAGCCTCAGCGGCGGTCGCCGGCGCGCTGGGCCTCGATGCGCGCGATCTGCACCTGTGCCCAGGCCCGTACGCACGCCGACACGGCGACGATCAGGACCACGGCGCCGAACGCGGTCGCCCAGACGACCGCTGCCGATGTGGCCACCTGCGCCTCCGAAGACTTCGCGGGGAAACGGGAGTTGACGTCCCGAAGGAGTGTCTGCCTCCGGATTGGCGTTGATATGCCGAGTCCGTCCCCTCGTACCCGTCCCGTGACCCCGCCCCCGGGTCAGGCCCCCGCCAGCCGGCGTACCGCCGTGACCAGGCGCGTCACGTGCTCCTCGGGCGTACCCGCGCCGAAGCTCGCGCGCACCGCCTGGAGCGGCCCCTCGCAGTCGCCGTCGGCACCCGCCTCCCCGAGCAGGCGGCGGACGAGCGGCTGGGCGCAGAACAGGCCGGCGCGCACCCCGATGCCGTACCGGTCGGACAGCGCGCGCGCCAGGCCGTCGCCCGACCACCCCTCGACGGTGAACGACACGACGGGGACCCGTTCGGCGTCCGCCCCGAACAGGCTCAGTTCCCGGACGGCCGGGATCGTGGCCAGGCCGTCGCGGAGCAGCCCGAGGAGGTGCCGCTCACGGCCGGCCGGCGTGCCGGGGCCCGCGTCCGTCAGGGCGCGGCACGCCGCCGCGACGGCCAGGGCACCGATGACGTTGGGCGATCCGGCCTCGTGCCGTGCCTCGCCGGCCGCCCACTCGACCGCCACGCCGCCGCCGGGGGCGCGGGTGACCAGCCGGGTGGCGCCGCCGCCGGCGAGGTAGGGCGCGGCGCGGTCGAGCCAGTCGCCGCGCCCGGCGAGCACCCCCGAGCCGAACGGCGCGTACAGCTTGTGCCCGGAGAACGCCACCCAGTCCACGTCCAGGTCGCCGATGTCCACCCGGCGGTGCGGCACGAGCTGGGCCGCGTCCAAAGCCACCCGGACGCCGGACCGGTGGGCCGCGGCGGCCAGTTCCCGCACCGGCCACAGCTCACCGGTCACGTTCGACGCGCCGGTGACGCACAGCAGCGCCGGCCGGCCGGCCGGCAGCGTGGCGAAGGCCGCCGCGGCCGTGGCGACGGCCTCCGCCGGGCTCGCCGGCGCGTCGAGCCAGGTGACGTCGTGACCGTGGTGCGCCCAGGGCAGCAGTGCGGCGTGGTGCTCGGTCTCGAAGACGAACACACGCGTGCCGGCGGGCAGGGCGGCCGCCAGGAGGTTGAGCGAGTCGGTCGTGGACCGGGTGAAGAGCACCCGGTCGTCCGCGCGGGCGCCGACGAACCCGGCCACCGTCCGCCGCGCGTCCTCGAACACCCCGGTGGTCAGCCGCGACAGGTGTCCTGTGCCCCGGTGGACGCTGCCGTACAGGGGCGCGTGTGCCGCGACCTCGTCCCACACCCGGCGCAGCACGGGGGCACTGGCGGCGTAGTCGAGGGCGGCGTACTCGACCTCGCCGCCGGTGGCGAGCGGGGCGGTGACGCCGGCGCTGAGGACGGCGAGCGCGTCGTCCCCGGTGGCGGCGGGCGCGGAAACGGACTGGGCAGGCGTGGACATGGGGTTGCCTCCGTCGGGCATGGCGGGGCGGCGTCACGGGGCCGCCCGACGCGTCGCGGGACGCGTGACGTGGAGACCGGGCACGCGCGGGCGGCGACCGGCCGGGAAAGGGCTGGGGGAAGGGGAGCGCTCGGCGCTCTACCGCATTCGCTCGTGCACAGGGAACTCCTCGGCCGTACTTGCCGCGGGGCTCCTGCGCCGCGACCCGGTCATCACCCGGGGCACCCCGCCACGACGGAGGGTTGCCGGACAGCGGGCCGGGGCCGTGTCGCTGTCACTCGTGACCTCGCGGGGATTCTGGCACACCGCTGGCGACGGCACGCACCCCTGTCTCACCTGCCGGACAGCACGGCCCGCCGACGGGCGTCAGAGCCCGGTGAGGGCGCGGAAGGCGATCGACTCGTACGGCCCGTCCTCGCCCGTCTCGTACAGCAGGCCGACCGTCTCCCGGTCCACCTGGACGAGGTCCGAGTACGCCGCCGGGGCCGCCGACACGGTCGTCACCCGTGCGAACGCCGCCCCGCCGTCGTCGCTGCGCCACAGCGTCATGGCCCTGCGGGCGGCCGGGTCGGAGGGGCCGGAGAACAGCAGCGTCCCGTCCGGCCCCGGCGTCCGCAGGACGGCGCCCTGCACGACCGGCACGGCGGACAGCGTCGGCTGCATGGTGTAGCCGGGGCCGTCCAGGGTCTCGCCGCCGTCGGACGAGTGGGCGCCCGCGCGGTTGCCCGGCGCCGTCCCTTTCTGGTCACGGGCCGAGAAGTAGAGGCGGCCGTCCGGGAGTTCGGCGACGGACGACTCATTGGGGTTGAGCGTGCCGTCACCCCTGGCGTCGGTGTATCCGACGCGCCACGTCCGCCCGCCGTCGTCGCTCAGCAGCGCGTGGGCGCCGTAGTGACGCGCCTCCTCGCCGGTGTCGCCGGAACCGTCCGGCGGCGCGGCCGAGTGGTTCGCCGGCACGACGAGCCGTCCCGCGTGCGCGCCGCCGGTGAGCGCGATGCCGTGCCCGGGACCTGTGGCGTACCAGCGCCAGTCCGGCCGCTTCGCCCCGGCGGTGATCTCGCGCGGGGCGGTGAAGGCGCGCCCGTCGTCCGTCCCGAACTGCACGAAGACCCGCCGCGACCGGTCGGCCGCGACCTCGCCGCGCATGATGGCCTTCTCGGTGGCACGGCCGTCGTTCGACGTCGTCAGCAGGACCAGGCGGCCCGAGCGCGGGTCGACGACGGGCGACGGGTTCCCCCGGGTGTCGCCCTGCCCGGCCGCCACCACGGCCGGCGGCCCCCAGGTGCGGCCGCCGTCCTCGGAACGCCGCGCCACGACGTCGATGTCCCCGGTGTCGGACGGGCCGCCGACCCGGCCCTCGGCGAACGCCACCACCGTCCCCTCCGGTGTCGCGACGGCCGCCGGGACGCGGTAGGAGGCGTACCCGCCCACGCCGGAGACGAACGGCACCGACGCGGCGGCCGTCCGGACGGGTGGGGGAGTGGTGCCCGCGCCGCTGTGCGTGCCCTGCATGATCGCGACTCCTCGTACGGCTCGCGTGCCTCGTGCGGTCGTCCAGCGGACGATAGGAGGGAACGGCCGCCCGCCACAAGGGGCACCCGCCGGGGGCGGCTCACCCGGCGGGGGTGTCCACCGCGTCCAGCGGCAGCGCCGTGACGGCACCTGTGGGCGGCGCGTCGCCGTCACGGGCGCGCCGCAGCTCGTCCGCCGTCAGCGCCCGGTCCCACACGCGCACCTCGTCGAGCGCGCCGGTGAGCCGCACCCGCCCGTCGGGCCGCTCGCCGAGGTGGACGCCGAACGTCGTGCGCACGCTGACCGATCCCGGCACGTCCGCCGCCGTCACGGGCACGCCGCCGTCCACGGCCAGCGTCAGGGTGCCGCCGGAGCGGGTGAGCGCCAGGTGGTGCCACGCGCCGTCGTTGTACGCCCCGGCCGTCGCGACGGACGCGCTCGCGGGGTCGGCGGCGCCGTCCCGCGCGGTGACGAGCGCCCGTACCCTGCCGTCCGCCGGCTCGCCGCGCACCCAGACCTGCGGCGCGTTCCCCCCGACGCCGCCCATCCACAGGAACGGATGCGTACCGGACGCCGCGGAGTAGCGGAACCACAGCGAGACGGTGAAGTCGCCCTCGCCGAGCGGCAGCGTGTCGCGGTGGGGGAGCCGTACGGAGTCGTCCGCGCCGTCGAACGCGAGCGCGTTCCCGTACCGCCCGGCCGTGCGGGCGGGGCCGCCCTCCACGACGGCCGGTGCCCCGGGCGCCGCCGCGTCGGCGGTCGTGGGCGGGGCGCCCCCGCGCGGGCCGAGCCAGTCCTCGCCGAACAGCGTGAAGCGGATCTCGTCGCGGGCGTCGGCGGCGCCCGCCTCGTGCAGGAGCCCGATCAGCCCGTCAGCCGTGGCGACCAGGTCCGAGTAGCCCGACCAGTCGTCGGTGACCGGCGCGCCCCGCTCCACGGAGTCGAACGTCCGCCCGCCGTCCCAGGAGGAGCGGATCATCATCGAGCGGCGCCGGTCGGGGTCGGCCGGCGCGGCGAGCAGCAGCCTGCCGCTGCCCGGCAGGCTCAGCAGCGACCCCTGCACCTGCGGCGTGTACAGGTCCGGCATGGCGCGGAACGGCGCGGCGAATGTCTCGCCGCCGTCCATGCTCACCGCGTAGGAGCGGTGACCGAGGTCCGTGCCCTCCTGCTCGCGCGCGCTCACGTACAGGGTGCCGTCCGGCAGTTCGGCCACCGCGCTCTCGGCCGGGTTCTGCCGGAAGGTGCCGTCCGGCGCGACCGGCCAGGAGTCGACCGCGCCGAGCCGCCACGTGGCGCCGCCGTCGTCGCTGAGGCCGAGGGCCGTGTGGTGGGCGGTGACGCGGTCGCCGTCGTGGCTCTCCGCGGTGATGGTGAGGACGAGCCGCCCCGCGTGCGGCCCGTGGGCCAGCCGGACGCCGTGCAGCGGCCCGGTCGCGTACCAGGAGTTCCAGTCGTCGGGGCGCAGTTCGGCGCTCAGGTCGCGCGGCTCCGACCAGGTGCGGCCGTCGTCGTCGCTGTACGACAGGTACGGCACGCGCGCGCAGGGCTCGGGGCAGTTCCCGCTGCCCTGGCCGGCGTTGCGCGTGCTGGCGAGGAGGATCCGGCCGGTGGCGGTGTCCACGACGGGTGCCGGGTTGCCGTGCGTGTCGCCGCCGCCCGCGTCGACGACGCTCAGATCCGACCAGGTGCGTCCGCCGTCGGCCGAACGCTTCAGCACGATGTCGATGTCGCCCGCGTCGTCGCAGTTGTCGCGGCGGCCCTCGGCGAACGCGAGCAGCGTGCCGTCGTTCGTCCGCACGACGGCGGGGATGCGGAAGCACGCGTAGCCGCCGTCCAGGTCGGCGCGGAACAGCACCCGCTGCACCGGCTCGGCTGCGATGGCCGCCCGTGCCGGCTCCTGGGCGGACGGCGCCGCGAGCAGCGTGCCGGCCAGGGCCAGCGCGGCTGTGAACCGTGCCCGGCGACGGCGGGGCGGCGGTGGCTCGGACATGCGGGATCCTTCTGTCTGCTGCGGAGGTCACGGCAGTGTGGCGCCCGCGCCCGGCGCGGACCCCGACCACACGCGCGGAGCCCGACCCGCACACCCGATCGGCCCGTCGTCCCTGCCCCGTGCACGGGATGCGGGGCACGGGCGGCCGGGTGATGCTGCCGGTGTGAGCAGTGCCGGGCGGAGGGAGTGCGGGACATGGGCCACACCGGAATCACCGTGCACCGGGCGGACGGGCTCGTCGCCGGCGGCCGGGGCGCGGCGTCGTGATGCGGGCCGTCGTGCAGCGGTCGTACGGGCCGCCGGACGTGCTGGAGGTGACGGACGTCCCGCTGCCCGAGCCTGCCGCCGGACGGATCCGGGTGCGCGTGGAGGCCGCCGGCGTCAACCCGACGGACTGGAAGCACCGGGACGGCACGGTGCGCTACGACGGCCTGCCCGTCGTCCCCGGCTGGGACGTCGCGGGCGTCGTCGACCGGATCGGCTACGGGGTGACGCTCTTCGAGGAGGGCGACGAGGTCTTCGGGATGCTGCCGTACCCGGACGGGCCGGGCGCGTACGTCGAGTACGCGGTCGGCCCGGCACGCGCCTTCGCCCGCAGGCCGGAGGGACTCGACGCCGTCCACGCCGCCGCGCTGCCCCTCGCCGGGCTCACCGCGCTCCAGTCGCTGGACGACACGGCCCGCCTGCGGGAGGGACAGAAGGTGCTCGTCCAGGCGGCGGCGGGCGGGGTCGGGCACCTCGCCGTCCAGATCGCCAAGGCCCTCGGCGCGTACGTGTACGCCACCGCGAGCGCGGGGAAGCAGGACTTCCTCACCTCGCTGGGCGCCGACCGGCCGGTCGACTACCGCGCCGAGGACGTCCGCGAGGTGGCCGGCGGAGTCGATGCCGCCCTCGTGCCGATGGCGGGTACGACGCGCACGCACTCGCTGGAGGCCGTCCGCGACGGCGGGACCCTCGTCACCCTGCTCGGCGGCACGCCGGACGAGGAACTGGCGGCCGCGCGGGCACGGGGCGTCCGCCACCGGACGCTGCTGGTCGAGCACGACCACCACGGGATGCGGAGGATCGCCGCACTGGTGCGGGACGGGTTGCTGGTCCCGCACGTGCAGCAGGTGTTCCCGCTGGCCGAAGCGGCCGAGGCGCACCGGGCGGGGGAGACGGGCCGCACGGCGGGCAAACTCGTCCTCACCGTCCCCTGACCTCCGGAGGAGGACCGGCCCGGTCAAACCCGCCTCCGGGCCGATCCACCCGTTCCGGTGAAGACCGCCGTCTTCCCCACCCGAATGCCGTACGCCGAGCCGATAGTGACCACGTCATACCGGACGGCCGAAAGCGAAGCAGTCATGCGTACAGAGGCGATCAACCGCGCCAAGCTCGTCTTCACCCTGTTCGACGTCAACGGGAACGGTGTCGTGGAGGCCGAGGACTTCGACCTCATGGCGGCGCGGGTCGCCGAGGCGGCCTCCGCGTCCGGCGAGGCGGCGAAGGACGCGATGCGCGCCGCCTTCCGCCGCTGGGGCACGACCCTCGTCGCCGAGCTGGACGCCGACCGCAACGGAGTGGTCGACTTCGAGGAGTTCCGCGCCTACGTCCTGGCGCCCGAGCGGTTCGAAGGCCCGCTCGCCGAGTTCGCCGAGTCCCTGGCCGCGCTCGGCGACCCGGACGGCGACGGCATGGTCGAGCGGCCGGAGTTCATGGCCCTCATGCTCGCGATCGGCTTCGAACGCGCCAACATCGACGCGCTCTTCGACGCGTTCGGCCCCACGGAGGCCGACGCCATCCCGGTGGCGACGTGGGTCGAGGGCATCAAGGACTACTACGCGCCCGACAAGGCCGGCATCGCGGGCGACCACCTGGTCGGCAGCCCGGCGGTCTGACGGAGGACGGGCGGCCGGGGCGCGGACCGCGGTTCAAACCCACGCTCCGGCCGTTCCACCCGTTCCGGTGAAGACGGCCGCCGTTTTCACCCGGATGCCGTACGCCGCGCCGATAGTGAGCACGTCATATCGGACGGCCGAAGGTGAAGCAGTCATGCGTACAGAGGCGATCAACCGCGTCAAGCTCGTCTTCTCCCTGCTCGACGCCAACGGGAACGGTGTCGTGGACGCCGAGGACTTCGACCTCATGGCGGCGCGTGTGGCGGAGGCGGTCCCCGCGTCCGGCGAGGCGGCGAGGGAAGCGCTGCGCGACTCGTTCCGCCGCTCCTGGGCCACCCTGGTGGCGGAGCTGGACACCGACCGCGACGGCAGGATCGACTTCGACGAGTACCGCGCCTGCGCCCTGTCGCCGGAGCGGTTCGGGGCGGCCGTCACGGGGTTCGCCGAGGCCATCGCCGCCGTCGGCGACCCGGACGGCGACGGCCTGGTCGGCCGGCCGGAGTTCACCGCCGTGATGCTGGCGATCGGCTTCGAACGCGCCAACATCGACGCGCTCTTCGACGCCCTCGGCCCCTCGGACGAGGACACCGTCCCGGTGGCGACGTGGGTCGAGGGCATCAAGGACTACTACGCCCCCGACAAGGCCGGCATCCCGGGCGACCACCTGCTCACCGACACGGCCGCCTGACGACGGCGGGCGCAAGGGCGGGGTGGCGCTCCACCGGAACGGGCGGCGCCCCGGCCCGGTAGTCGTACCGTATGTGGCGTCGTTCGGACGAGCTGCGGGACCCGCTGGAGTTGCCGTGCCGGAGTTCCTGATGGCCACCGAGGACGCCGACATGCAGGCGTACTTCCGTGAGATCGCCGTCTTCATGGTCGACACGTTCCGCATCGACTACGCGGAGGCGGTCGCCCGGGTGAACGAGGCATTCGAGGAGCAGGAGTTCGACCCCTACCCGGACGTCATCTGCCATGAGATGCCCGAGTACTGGGCCTATGGTCTCTACTACGGCGAGGTCCCGTACTGGGACGAGTCCGCCGACCGCTCGGAATGGACCGTGCGGCCGGCGCCGTCCCGGGACTCGCCCTCCTGGACTGTGGAGTCGCCCGAAGGGTGCTGAGCCCGGCCCGCCGGACCCGTCACACCTCCAGGTCGAGCACGGCGGGGCGGTGGTCCGGGGTTCCGTAGGTCAGTACCCGCCGCAGAGCCCGGCCCAGTTCAGTGATCCGTTCCCCGGGGACCCTGAGGCGCAGCGACAACGACGGCTCTGTCAGTTCGAGTTCGTCCGCCGTGGCGGGGGTGAAGCGCAGCCTGAGCACGGAGTCCCGCAGCGTCGCCCCCGCCACGCCGCCGTACGCCGTGGCGCCCTCCTCGGTGATCGTGCAGTACGTGTCCATCCCGAGGCGCACGTCCTGCTCGTCGGGCGGCTGGAGGGAGCACTGGAGGATCAGGTGGCGCGCCGCGCCCTGCTCGTCCTCGGACAGCCCGACGGTGAAGCACCCGTCGGCCGTGTTCTCGCGGACGTCCGTGAGCCGGACGTCCCAGTCGGTCTCCTGCGTCATGCTTGTGTCTGCCACCAGTGGTAGTTGTTCGGGCCGTGGCCCCAGATATAGCCGAACAGCGCCCCGGTCTCCCGCGTGGCACGGTTCATCGCGCCCCTGCACTGGGGGCACGGCTGCCGGGTCCCCACGATGATGACCGTGTCACCGGGGCCGGCGGGGATCAGGTTGGCATACGAGTCGTTCACGATGGGGACGGTCGGTGAACCGCCGATCATGCGGGCGACCCGGTTCTCCGTGTGGCTGGCCAGCGACCCGTTCGGGAACCCGAGGGCGAGTTCCTCCGGGGTCTGGTCGCCGCTGCGCACCGAGAACGCCACGCGCACCCGCCCGTCGGGGCCATGGATGCGCACGGAGGCGTAGTGGGTGCAGGGCGTGAGCCCCAGCGGATCGGACCAGGTCAGCGGATTCCGCACGTACGCGTAGTGGTTGGGCGTGACCAGGCCCAGCGGATCGGGGGACTGGTAGCGCGCCGCCTCGGGGTCGTAGTAGCGCAGGACGTTGTAGTGCAGCGACGTCTCGGCGTCGAAGTACTGCCCGGGAAAGCGCAGCGGGCAGTCGGTGCCGGCGTCGTCGTGGACCGCCGTCGGCACGCCCCAGACGCTGTGCTCCGCGCGCCACGCGACGCGGCCTTCGGCGTCGACCAGTTCCGCCGGCGCCATGGAGGGACCGAGCACGATGGCGAAGAACCGCTCGTCCACGGTCGCCCGGTCGTCGCCCTCCCCGTCGGGCACCCACCGCTCGTGCTGGCAGTACGGGCGCCGCGTCGCCACGTCCCAGTCCCAGGTGAGCGTCCTGCGCCCGCCGCCCCCGTACGTCGTCTGCTCGGCCAGATGCGTGCCGTCCCACGCGAACTCCGTGCGCCCCGACGGGTCAGGCGTGCCGTCCGGGGCGACGCGCTGCTTGGCGATCCGGCGGCCGAGCGGGTCGTAGTGGTACGTCCAGTGGTGGCCGTCCGGGGTGACGGCGCCGGTCATGCGGTCGTCCGCGTCCCAGGTGAAACGCCACTCGCGCGTGCCGCCCGACAGCAGCTTCCGCAGCCGCCGGACGACGCGGCCCTGACCGTCGTACTCGAAGCGCAGGGTGCCCGCGCGCCGCAGCAGCCCGCCGCCGTACGCGCGCCGGCCGCGCCCGTCCCCGCCGCCGGCGGCGGCCGGCCACGAGCCGTGGAGGAGGTCGCCGCCGCCGTCGTACGCGTACGCCTCGTCGCCGCGCGGGGTGCGGACGCGGGTGGGCCGCCCGGTGCCGTCCAGCGTGTAACGGCTCGCGCCGCCCGCCAGCAGATCGTCCACCGTGCCGATGTGTCCGTCCGGCCGGTAGGAGAACGTGCGGCGCTGCACCGTGCCGGCGGGGGCCAGCACGTCCTGCGCGACCAGCCGGTGCCGCGCGTCCCACTCCTGCCGCAGGCGGGCGGCGCCGAGCGTCAGCGCGGTCTCCCGGCCCGCCGTGTCGTGCTCGACGCGCAGCGCGTGCCCGCCGACGGTGACGGCGACGGGCCGGCCGGCGCCGTCGTACCGCAGGACGCTGCCGACGCCCCCGGGCGTGCCGCGCGACACGCGGCGGCCGAGCGCGTCGTACCAGTAGCGCATCGTCCGCCCGTTGACAGACTCCGCCGTGATGCGCCCCAGCGCGTCGTGGGCGAGGGTGAGGCGGGCGTGCCGGTTACTGGCCTCGGTCATGCGTTCGGCGGCGTCGTAGGTGTACGAGGTGACCTCGCCGTCGTCGGCCGTCTGCCGGACGAGGTGGCCGAGGAGGTCGTAGGCGTACACGACCTCCTGTCCCGCCCCGTTGCGGCGGGCGGCGAGCCGGCCCGCCGGGTCGTAGGCGAACTCGGTCGTCCGGCCGGTGAAGTCCGTCTCCCGCAGCGTGCGGCCGAGCGGATCGTGGACGTACTCCCAGGTGAGGCCCCGCCCGTTTCGCACGGCGGTGAGACGCAGCTCCGTGTCGAACGTGTACGTGGTGCGCTCGCCCGACGGGTCGGTGAGGGCCACCGGCACGTCGAAGGGACCCACCTCGACGCGCGTCTCGCCGCCCGCCGGATCGGTGTGCCGCACGGGCGTGCCCTCCGCGTCCCACTCCCAGCGCTCCTCGGCGCCGTCCGGGTGGACCCGGCGGAGCGGGTGCCCTTCGAGGTCCCACTCGATCAGCGTCGTCGCGCCGCCCGGCTCCGTGATGGACGCCACGCGGCCCGTCGGCGTGTGGGCGTAGCGGGTGACACCGCCGCCCAGTTCGCGCACCGCCGTGGGCAGTCCCCTGGCGTCGGGCTCGAACTCCCTGGTGTGGCCCAGGGCGTCGGTGGCGGCCGTCATGGCGCCGCGCGCGTCGTACGCGAACCGGCTGACCCCGCCCATCGGGTCGGTCGTGGACGTGAGGTTCCCGGCGTCGTCGTACGTGTGCAGCCACCGGGCGCCGTCCGCGGCGGTGAAGGAGGTGAGCAGGCCACGGGCGTCGTGGGCGGCGAGCAGGCGGGTGCCGTCCGGCCGTTCCTCGGCGGTGCGGTTGCCGGCCTCGTCGTAGCGGTGGACGGTGGTGCGGCCGAGGGGGTCGGTGAGGGAGAGGAGGTTGTCGTGGCGGTCCCACGAGCGGAGCGTCCGGTTCCCGAGCGGATCGGTCTCCTCGACCGGTTGGAAGCAGTCGTTGAACGTCAGGACCGTCGTGTGGCCGAGCGAGTCGGTGAACCGGGTGCGCCGCGCGCGGTCCTCGTAGGCGATGGTGCTGCTGAGCACGCCGCCCGCGCCCTCGGTCGCGACGCACCGTCCCCGGTCGTCGTACGTGTAGCGGTACCGGGTGCCCCTGCGGTCCTCCCAGCCCGTGATGCGGTGCCCGCCGTCGTAGTCGAGGCGGAGCGGGAGGCCGGAGGAGTTGCGGATCTCCGTCAGGTCGCCGCGCGCGTCGTACCCGTAGGACAGGAGCACGGGCTGCCGCGGGTCGCTGAGGAGGCGCAGTTCGGTGACGCGGCCGCCGGCCGTCGTCACGCCGATCTCGTAGCCCCCGTCATGGACGACACGGCTCGGCGACCCGGCCGCGTCGTACAGGAACCGGATGGCGTTGTCGTTGCGGTCGGTGAGCGCGGTGACGGGCAGTTCGCCGCCGCGCCGGCCGGGGACGTGGGCGAAGTGCAGGGTGCGGCCCGTGTCCGGCCGGGTGACGCGCAGCCCGGTGCCCGGCGTGCCGTCCCAGGACAGCGCCCAGCGGGGTCCCTCGACCGGGAGCACGGGGGCGTCCGGGAGGGGGCGCGGGTAGTACAGGACCATGCCGTCGTCGGCGCACAGCCGTACGCCCTCGTCGTCGAGGACGAGGCGCTGGTCCAGGGTCGAGGCCCATGATGGGCCGAAGCAGCGGCCGGTGCGGACCGTCGAGCGGTGGTGCCGTTCGATGACGAGGGGGAGGACGCCCGGGAGGTCGACGTCGGTGGCGGACATGACCACGGCGCCGCTCGCCATGTCGACCGGGTCGCCGCGGCAGGGGAGTTCACGGACGGGGCGCCCGAGCCCGCGGACGCGTCGTCCGGCGCCGCGTGCGCCGGCGGTGATGCCGCGCAGGCCGGTGCGGGCGGCGCCGAGCCCGCCCTTGATGCCGCGTGCCAGGCCGCCGAGTGTGGTGAGGCCGCGCATCCCGGGGATGCAGTCGAGGGCGGCGAAGGCGACGTCGAGCAGGGAACCCCTGCCCTGGGAGAACTTGATCAGTGAGTCGGCGAGGACGACGAGGGCGGCGCCGAGGACGACCCACGCGATCGGACCGCCGATGATCAGCGCCACGACACCGAGGACGGCGACGATCACCTTGCAGACGGCCACGATGGTGTCCCACGCCTCCGTGAACCAGTGGATCAGCTTCTCCCACCAGCTCCGGTTCCGGATGCCGGCGTCGGACGCCTCGTCGATGTCGCGGGCCGCCGTGCGGGCGGCCTCATCCCGCATCTCCCGCGCCTGTTCGGCGAGGGCGCGGGCGGCCGACAGCCTGGACTCCGCGTCGTCCACCCGGCTCTGCGCGGCGCCGCGCGCCTCCTCGGCCGCCTGCCCGTCGCGGACGGCCGCCCGCACCGCGTCCTCGTCCGGCGCCAGCGCGTCCTCCCGGCCGCCCCCGGCCCGGAGCCGGTCGGCCTCCGCGCCGGCCCTCGCGACCCAGTCCTCGGCGGAGCCCAGCTCGCCCCGCGCGGACGTGAGGTCGGCCTGCGCGGCGATCGCCCTCTCCAGCGCCCGGTCGGCCTGCCCCTGCGCCGTCTCCAGCTTCGGCCAGTAGCCCTGGAGCGCCCGCGCGCACAGGTCGTAGGACGTCTGGAGCTTCGTCAGGTTCTCCGGCACGCCGTCGAACTCGGCGCGGAACGTCTCGGCCGACAGGCCCGCCCACTCCTGGACGGCCCGGTCCCCGGCCATGCCCCGGATCTTCCCCAGCGCCTCGCCCACGTCGTCGGCGAACGCCTGGAGTTCGTCGGCCAGGTCCCGGACGCCGTTCGGGTCGCCCGGCGTCGGGTCCGAGTCCATGCCCAGCGGGCTCCAGTCGGACGGACGGGACATCGTCGATCACCTCCACGCCGGGAGATGCTGCCCTGTGATCGGATCGCTACCCGCCGTGTTCGAGGGACTCGCGGCACTGCCGTTCGAGTGGGTCTGCGCGGTGGGGCGGCCCCTGCCGCAGAGTGCCGTGAGGTGCCGCCGACGGCGGTTCAGTGCCCGGGCTGCCGCTCCAGGTGATGCGCGAGGACGCCGAAGGCGATCAGCACGGCGAACCCGCCGATGAGGCCGTACAGGCCGACGCTCCAGGTCACGCGCTCCAGCGTGGTCCGCGAGGTCCGCTCGAAGCCGTGTTCCCGGCCGATCTCCCCGGCCAGCCGCTCCACGGCGCGCCGGTCCTCCGCACCGAGCCCGCCGCCGGTGGCGAGCGACCGCGTCAGCTCCGTGACCCGGGCGACCTCCTCGGCGGAGAACGCCCCGACGGCGCGCGCCCGGCCGGGGCCGGGGCCGACCGGGGGCAGGACGCTGCAGTACAGCACCTCGCCCGTCTCCCGGTCGATCGTCAGCGCCGCGTCCTCGTCCGACCCGCCGTCACGGCACTCCGTCCCGGGGTCGGAGAACTCCACGCGGTACGGGGAGACCGGCTCCCTGACCGCGTAGTGGACGGCGAGGCTCACCGCGCCGACGAGCACGGCGAGCAGCGGCAGGAGGCAGCCCATGACGACCGGAGCGGCGCCGCTCCGGGAGCCGTCGCCGGAGTCGGCGGTGGACCTGCCCCCGGCGCCCGGCACGCTGCCCCCTCGGTCGGTCCGACGGGCGGCGGTCGGGCCGCCCACGGGCATCATCCACCGGCCGGACGGGAGAGGGGAAGCCCGTAGCCCTCCGGCTGCGCGGGGACGAGCACCCCGTCCGCGAGGACGAGCCGCCGGTCGGCCGCGGCGGACACCTCACGACTGTGGGTGATCAGCACGACCGCCAGGCCGTGCTCGGCCCGCAGCCGCAGCAGCGTGGCCAGGATGTCCCGTTCCGTGGCACGGTCGAGGGCCGACGTCACCTCGTCGCACACCAGCACCCGCGGGCACGCCGCGAGCGCCCTCGCCAGGTTGGCGCGCTGGCGCTCGCCGCCGCTGAGTTCGCCGGGGCGGCGCTCCGCGTGCCCCGGGCGCACCGACACCGAGGCCAGCAGTCCGGCGACGGACGGCGGGCGCAGCCCGGCACGCTGCGCGGTCAGGCGCGCCCGTTCCAGCGCGGCACCCAGCGGTTCGGCCGGGTTGAGCGCCGCGCGGGCGTCCTGTTCCACGTGCGCGACGGCGAGCCGGCCACGCCGTGACCGCAGGCGCGCGGCCCACGGGTGGGGCGTTCCGCCGAGCAGGAGCCGGCCGGTGTCCGGGACAAGGGTGCCGGCCAGCATGCGCGCGAGGGTGCTCTTGCCGGTCCCGGAGGGCCCCGTCACGGCGACGCACTCGCCCTCGGCCAGCCCGAGCGAGAGGTCCCGCAGGACCCTGGCGCCCTGATGACCGCCCGAGACCGCCTCGACGGCGAGGACTCGGGAGCCGTGGGCGTGCCGGACCGGCACGGCCGGGGCGGGTACGGCGGGCGGCGGGGGAGCGTCCCGGCCGGTGCCGGCCTCGGCGAGCCGCCCGTCCGTCAGGAGCAGCCTGCGGTCCGCCAGACGGTCGATGACCTCCGGGTCGTGACTGATCATCAGCAGGGCGGTGCCGGCGGCCGGACGCAGGAGGGCGAGCATGTCCGTCACGAGAGCCGGATCGAGGCCGGCGGTCGGCTCGTCGAGGACCAGCAGCCGGCTGCCGGCGGCCAGGGCGGCGGCCAGGGCCACGCGCCGGGCCTGGCCGCCGGACAGCTCGTGGGGGAAGGAACGGGCCAGGGCGGGCGGCAGACGCATCCGCTCCAGGGTGGCCGCCACGTGTCCGGCGCGATCGCCGCGGGGCACGCCGGCCCGCCGCGCCGCCCGGTCCAGGATCCGGCCGACGCGGTGCTGGGCGGGCAGGGCGGCGGCGCAGTCCTGCGGGAGGTAGGTGACGGTCCGGCCGCGCAGGCGCCGTGCCGCCGCGGGCTCGAACGGGTCGAGCCCGTCGACCAGGACGGTGCCGCCGGTGCGGACGATGCCCGGCCGCGTCCAGCCGAGCAGGGCGTGCGCGAGCGCCGTCTTGCCCGAGCCCGACCTGCCGGCCAGCCCGACGGTCTCGCCCGGCCGCACCGCCAGGGAGCAGCCGGCGAGCACGGACCGGCCCGCGGCGGACAGGGACAGCGCCGTGACCTCCACCGGGTTCGGATGCGCGGGGCCGGGGGGTGCGGGGTTCATCGCGCGACGCTCCTTCGCTGCGGGGGACGGACGGCCGGCTTCCCCGGGGCCGTCAGCCGGTCGACGGCCAGCGTCGTCCCCAGCGCGAGGACGGCCAGCAGGGCCGCCGGGACGACGACCGGCCAGGGATTGTCCGACGCCCCGGGGATGTTCTCCCGCACGAGGCGGCCCCAGTTGGCCGCCGGGGCGGCGGCGCCCAGGCCGAGGAAGCCCGCGGTCGCCACGAGTTGGGTGGCGGCGATGAAGCGGATGCCGGCCTCGGCCCACGCCTCGCGGGCGATGTTGGGCAGGATGTCGTACCGGATGACACGCAGGACGCCGTCGCCCCGCGCGAGCGCCGTACGGACGTACGGCAGGTCCGCGAGCCGCGCGGTGGCGCCGCCGATGACGCGCACCGAGAACGGCAGGCTCACCGCCGTCACGGCCACCAGCACCGCCGTCGCGCTGCCCGGACGCCCGGCGGCCACCAGCAGCATCACCAGCAGCGGCGGCAGCGCGGCCAGGCCGTCGACCAGCCGCAGCAGTACGGTGCCGGGGCCGCGCCGCGACAGTCCTGCGAGCGTCCCGACGGCGAGACCGACCAGGCTGCCCAGCGCGGTGGCGGCGAGGGCCTGGAGGAGCAGTGTCCGTCCGCCGTGGGCCGTCCTGGCCAGTGCGTCGCGCCCGAGGAAGTCGGTGCCGAGCAACCCGCCCCGGCCCGGCGGCTCGTAGGGCATGCCGGTCTGCCCGGTGGGGGAGGGCAGCGGCAGCCACGGACCGGCCAGGGCGGCTGCCACGATCAGCAGCAGTACCGCGAGGGCGCCGCGGCGCAGCACCCGGCGGATCACCGCGCACCTCCCGCCGCGCGGCGCCGGGCGGCGGGGCGCGTCCGCACGTCGAGCAGCCGGGACAGCAGGTCGCCGGCCAGCAGCACCGCGAGGACCGAGGCCGCCAGCGTCAGCCCGATCCCCTGCACCATGGCGGTGTCCCGGTAGGCCACCGCACGCGCCAGTTCGCTGCCGATCCCCGGGTAGTTGAACAGGGACTCCACCACCACGCCGCCGCCGAGCAGCCCCGAGGCGAGGACGGCGAGACCCTGTACGGCGGGTCCCGAGGCGGCGGGCAGGACGTACGCCAGCGCCAGCGGGAGGCCCCGCACCCCGTCGAGGCGCGCCTGTTCGACCGCGGGACCCTCGCACACGGTCACCGCGGCGGCCCTGAGCAGGCGGGTCGCCGTTCCGACGCCGCCGAGGACCAGGCTCGCCACGGGCAGCACCAGCAGCTCCGGGCGGTCGAGCGGGGACTCACCCGGCGCGAGCAGCGACACGGCCGGGAAGAGCCGCCAGTGCTGGGCGAACAGCACGAGCAGCGCTGTCGCCAGGAGGAACTCCGGCAGCGCCACCAGGGTCACCGTTGCCGAGGACAGCAGGCGGTCCACGGGCCGGCCGGCCCGCAGCCCGGCGGTCAGGCCGAGCACCGTGGCCAGCACGGCGATGACCGCCACGGCGATCACCACGAGGAGCACCGAGTTCCCGAACCGGTCGGCCACCACGCCGGCGACGGGCCGCCCGCCCGCCGCCGACGTGCCGAGGTCGCCGCGCAGTGCCCGGCCGAGCCAGGCCAGGTACCGGGCGGGCAGCGGTCGGTCGAGGCCGAGGCGCTCGCGGATGCCCGCGCGCTCCCGGTCCGTCGCGTCGGCCCCCGCCGCCACGCCGGCGGCGTCGCCCGGCAGCAGGTCCGTGGCGATGAAGAGGACCGCCGACAGCACCAGCAGGGTGGCCGCCGCCCCCAGGCAGCGGGCGGCCGCGTCGCGCGGGCTCACGCGGAGGCGATCTCGGCGACCGAGAGGTCGGGGAACTGGGACTGCCGCACGCCGCTCACGCGATCCAGCCGCGCGTCGACCGTGGGCACGAACACCGGGATGATGTCGTTGCCCTTCTCCCACAGCAGGCGCTGCGCCTGGTGCGAGGCGTCGAGGCGCTCCTGTTCCGTGCGGGCGCTGCGGGCGGTGACGACCAGTTCGTCGATGTCCGGGAACGTGCCCGGGGTGTGGTTGGGCTCGAACGGGGCCGGCGGGTTGTACCCGGCGGCGAACGGCAGTTGCGAGTACGCGGCGTAGTCGGCGAAGAGCTGGCCGGCCGGCAGCTCGTTCAGCCGGGCGTCGACGCCGATGGCCCTCAGGTTCTCGACGACGAGGGTGGCCGTCTCGACCATGCCGGTGAGTTCGGGACCGGCGGTCAGCTCGACCGCCATCCCCGCGTGTCCCGCCTCCGCCAGCAGGGCGGCGGCCGTGTCGGGGTCGAAGGTCCGCTGCTCCAGCCCGCCGTCGTAGGTGGGGAAGCCCAGCGCCGGCACGTCGTTGCCGAGGTGCGCGCGGCCGAAGTAGACGCTGTCCACGATGGCCTGCCGGTCGATGGCCAGCCGGAAGGCGCGGCGCACCCGTTCGTCCTGGAACGGGGCGTGCGCGAGGTTCATCGTGAACCTGAGGTTCGCCACGTACGGGGGCTCGCCCGCGGTGACGCCGATGCCGTCCTCGCCGTCCAGGGTGCGCGCGGTGGCCGGTGAGACGCCGCTGACGAAGTCGGCCTGGCCGCCCCGGAGCGCGTTGACCCGGGCCTCCGCGTCCGCGACGGACAGGAGCCGTATCTCGTCCAGCGTCACCTCGTCGCCGATGGCCGCGCCGAACCAGTCGGGGTTGCGGTGCAGGACGGTCTGCTGACCGGGCTCGAACGCCGCCACGGTGAACGGGCCGCACGAGGGCATGTCCTGTGTGAAGTCGGTCGTGCCGTCCTTGACGGCCAGCATGCTCTGGCACAGCAGCAGCCGGCCGTCGGCGATGGGCGTCAGCGCGGGCAGCGAAACGGTGCGGTCGTCGGCCGCCTCGGCGGCCGCGAGGTCGAAGGCGCGGCCCACGAGCCGGGTGAACGGCAGGCCCTCCAGCAGGTCGGGCAGGCGCAGCGAGTGCAGCACGTCGGCGGCGGTCAGGGGCGACCCGTCGGTGAAGGTGACGCCGTCGCGCACCCGCAGTGTGTAGGTGGCCAGGTCGTCGCTGACGTCGATCGACTCCAGCACGCCGTAGGTGACCCCGTCGGGCTGCGACGCGTCGATCGCGCCCAGGGCTCCGTGGACGAGGCGGGCGCGGACGAAGTCCAGGGCGGTCGGTCCCAGCAGGTAGGTGAGCGTCTCGCTCGATCCGCCGCCGGCGAACGCGGCGCGCAGGACGCGGCGGCCGGCGGCGGCTCCGTCGCCGCCCTCGTCGCCGGACGTCGAGCAGGCGGCCAGCAGTCCGGTCAGCCCGGCGGTGGTGAGGGCGCCGAGGCCCAGGAAGGAGCGGCGTTTCAAGGTGGTCACGGGGTGTTCCTCGGGTGACTGTGCGGGACGGGCGGGGCGGGGGCTCTGCCCGGCGGGGAAACGTCATGCTAGATGAAAATGATTATGACTTCCGTATAGTACGCATGCGTGCGCCGGCTACCGCCGTGCAGCCACCCACCGAAGGGAACAGCCCACGTGCCCGCACCCCCCGTCCTCCCCCTCCTGCGCCCGCAACGGCTCCGGCTCATCGCCGCGGTCGCGGCGCAGGCCGCCGCGTCGGCCGCGTCCCTCGCCGCACTCGTGGCCGTCGCCCGCACCGCCGCGGGCTGGCTGGCGGGCGACCGGCCCTCCGCGACCGACGCGGGACTGATCGCCACGGCCTTCCTGGCCGCCGTCGCCGGCGCCCTGCTGGCCGGCCTGGCCGCCTGGCTGGCGCACGTGGCCGACGCCGGCCTCCGGCTCGGCCTCCAGCGCCGCCTGGTGGAACGGTTCGCCGGCCTGCCACTGCGCCGACTCACGGGCCGCGGCGGGGGCACCGTCAAGAAGACCGTCCACGACGACGTCCACGGACTGCACCAACTCGTCGCGCACACCCTCACCGACATCACCGCAGTCGTCGCCACCCCGGTGCTCGGCCTCGCGTATCTGGCGTTCCTCGACCCACGCGTCGCCGCGGCGGCGCTCATCCCCCTGCTGGCCGGGGCGCTGCTGTACGCCCGCGCCATGGCGGGCGCGTCCGCCAGGTTCGCGGAGTACGGGGCGGCCCAGGCGGCCATCAACGCGGCGGCGGCCGACCATGTGCGCGGGGTCGCCGAGGTGAAGACGTTCGGCCTCACCGGGCGGGCGACCGGCGCGTTCCACCGGGCGACGACCGCGTTCCACGACTTCTTCCGCGCCTGGTCCTCGGCGACCACCGGCGTGACCACCGCCTCGTGGCTCGTGGTGGCGCCCGGCGTCACCCTCACCCTGTTCGCGGCGCTCGGCACCTGGGCGGCGGTCGCCGGCTGGGCGAGCGCCGAGGCGGTGGTCGCCCTCGCCCTGGTCGGTCCCGCCGTCTCGGCGCCGGTCGCCGTCCTCGGCCCCCGGCTCCAGGCGCTGCGCACCGGCCTGTCGGCGGCACGCGGCATCACCGCGCTGCTCGACGAGCCGGTCCTGCGCTGGGGCGACGGGTCGACCGTGCCGCAGGGCGCGGAAGTCCGCTACGAGGACGTGTCCTTCGACTTCGACGGCACGCCCGTGCTGACCGGTGTCGACGTCACGCTCCCGGCCGGTGGCTTCACCGCCCTGGTCGGTCCCTCCGGCGCCGGCAAGTCGACCTTCGCGGGCCTGCTGGCCCGGTTCGACGACCCGCGGTCCGGCCGCATACGCGTCGGCGGCGCGGACCTGCGCGACCTGACGCAGGAGACTCTGTACGAGACGGTCTCCTTCGTCTTCCAGGACGTCGTCCTCCTGCGCGGCAGCGTCCTCGACAACCTCACGGGCGGGCGCGCGTACCCCCGCGAGGCCGTGGAGGCGGCCGCGCGCGCCGCGCGCATCCACGACCGGATCACCCGGCTCCCCGACGGCTACGACACCGTCGTCGGCGAGGGCGTCGAGCTGTCCGGCGGCGAGGCGCAGCGCCTCTCCATCGCCCGCGCCCTGCTGCGGGACACCCCGGTCGTGGTGCTCGACGAGGCCACCGCCGCCGCCGATCCCGGGACCGAGGCGGCCCTCCAGGAGGCGCTCGGCGAACTGGCCCGCGGGCGGACCGTTCTGCTGATCGCCCACCGCCTCGACACGGTCACCGGGGCCGACCTGATCCTCGTCCTCGACGGCGGCGCGGTCGCCGAGCGGGGGACCCACCACGAACTGCTCGCCCTGGGCGGCCGGTACGCGGCCTCGTGGGCCGCCCAGCACGAGATGGAAGGAACGCGCTGATGCTCAAGGACCTGACCGCCCTCCTGGAGGACCGGGACGCGGCCCGCCTGCGCCGGCTCACCGCGCTCCTCGCGCTCGCCGCCGCGCTCCAGGGCGCCGTACTGGTCCTCGCCGTCCCGGTGTTCCAGCGGCTCCTCGACGGCGACCCGGACACCGCCCTTCCCTGGCTGGCCGTCGCCGCGGCGGCGTGCGCGCTGTACGCGGCGGTCCAGTGGGGCGCCCAGGCGATGGCGTTCCGCGTGGGCGGCGAGACGGCACGGGCGCTGCACCGGCTGCTCGGGGACCGGCTGCCCCGCCTGCCGCTCGGCTGGTTCACCCGGGCCAGGACCGGCCAGGTGGTCGAGATCGCCACCGCGGGGATACCGCAGCTCATGTCCTATCCGGCGATCCTCCTGCGGCCGCTGGTCACGGCCCTGGTCACGCCGGCCGTGACGGTCGTCGGCCTCGCGCTGTGGGACGGGCGCTACGCCCTCACCGTGGCGCTGACCGGATGCGCCGCCGCGGCCGTGACCCGGTTCGCGCGGCGCCGGGTGGCGGACGCCGAGCGCGAGCGGCACCGCGCGTTGGACGAGGCGGCCGGCCGGGTCCTGGAGTTCGCCACCGCCCAGCAGGTGCTGCGCGCGTTCGGCCGGAGCGACGCGGGCGCGCTCGACGACGCGCTCGTGCACGCCGACCGCGCGGCCCGCCGTTCCATGACCGCCATCGTGCCGGGCCTGGTCGTCTTCTCCTTCGCCGTGCAACTCGCCTTCGCCTGCTGCCTGTCGCTCGCCCTGGCGCTGCTCGTGTCCGGGGACCTGACGGCCGGGGCCTGCGTCGGCCTGCTGGTGGTCACCACCCGGCTGGTCGCCATCGGCGCGAGCGGCGCGGAGCTGGCGGCCGCCTCCCGGACGACGGGCGGCACCATCGACCGCGTCGCGTCCGTCCTGACCGCCCCGGCCCTCCCCGAGCCGGCGACCGCGGCGCCGGAGAGCGGCGACGGGCCGGTGGCGGAGTTCCGTGACGTGGTCTTCGGCTACGGCGGCGACCCCGTGCTGCGGAACGTCTCCTTCACCCTGCCGCGCAGGGGACTGACCGCGCTGGTCGGACCGAGCGGCTCGGGGAAGACCACCGTCACCCGGCTCCTGGCGCGGTTCTGGGACGTGGACGAGGGGGCCGTGCTGGTCTGCGGGCGCGACGTGCGGGAGGCACCGTCCGACGAGGTGCTCGCGCGGATCGCCCCGGTCTTCCAGGACGTCCACCTCTTCGACGACACGGTCGCCGCGAACATCCGGCTCGGCCGTCCCGACGCCGGCGACGCGGAGTTCGACGAGGCCGTCGCGCTGGCCGGGGTGGCCGAGATGGCACGCGACCTGCCGGACGGGCTGGACACCCGGGTCGGGGAGGGCGGGGCGCGCCTGTCCGGCGGCCAGCGGCAGCGGGTCGCCATCGCGCGGGCGATCCTGAAGGCCGCCCCCCTCACCGTCCTCGACGAGGCGACGGCGGCGCTCGACCCGGAGAACGCGCTCGTGGTGCGGCGCACCCTCGATGTGCTGCGCGGACGCGGCAGTGTCCTGGTCATCGCGCATCACCTGGCCACCGTCAGGGACGCGGACCGGATCGTCGTCCTGGACGGGGGGCGGGTCGCGGACCGGGGGACCCACGACGAGCTGGCCGGACGGCCGGGGCTCTACCGGGAGTTCACCGAGGGCCGGGCCGGCGACCGGGGCTGGCGGTTCGCCGCCGTCGGGCGGGCGCGGAGCTGAGCCTGTGGGCGGCGCCGTACGACGCGGGTCCGGCCGGCGGGCCCGCGCCGTACGACGCGCGGGTCACCAGCTCGACTTGGTCACGCCGGGGAGTTCGCCCGCATGGGCCATGGTGCGGAGGTTGACCCGGGACAGGCCGAAGGTCCGCAGGTAGCCGCGGGGCCGGCCGTCGACGCTGTCGCGGTTGCGGACGCGCGTGGCACTCGCGTCGCGCGGCTGGCGCTCCAGCTCCCGCCGCGCCGCGGCGCGCTCCTCGGGGGAGGTGCCGGGGGCGCGGATGATCCGCTTCAGCTCGGCCCGCCGGGCCGCGTGGCGTGCGACGACGCCCTTCCGCTGCTCGTTCTTCGCGATCTTGCTCTTCTTGGCCATGGGGCGCTCCTCAGACCTTCTCGCCGCGGGCGCGGATGCGGGCGACGGCGGCCTCGATGCCGATGCTGTCCACCGTCTTGATGGCCTGCGCGCTCAGCCGCAGCCGGACGTGCCGGCCCTCGCTCGGCAGCCAGTAGCGCTTGGACTGGATGTTGGGGTCGAACCGCCGCCGGGTACGGCGGTGGGAGTGGGAGATGCTGTTGCCGAACAGGGGCGCGCGGCCCGTGAGCTGGCAGTGGGCGGACATGGTGCTTCCTTCGGTCGTCGTCGCCGGGTTACGGGGTCAGCAGGCCGCGCTGGTAGGCGCGCACGAGGCTGCGGGGCACGAGGTGCCGCCGGCCGTCGACGACGATCGGCACCAGGTCGGGCGGCGTCGCCTTCCACTGGGCACGCCGGTGACGGGTGTTGCTGCGGGACATGCGGCGCTTCGGTACGGCCACGGGGCGCCCTCCATCGGACACGGGACATCGCGGGCGGGCCGGCGGGCCCGCCCTTGATGAAAATGATTGCTGTTTTCGTATCCTAACCCGCTCGCGCCCCGTGCGGCCGATCAGGGCCTGCGGTCGCGGAAGGTGCGGCGCAGGTCGTCCACCCAGGCGCCGGGGTTCTCCCACGGGATGAAGTGCCCGCCGTGATCGTGGGCGTTGACGTTGACGTGGTTGAACCACGCGCCCTGCGGACCGGTCTCGAACGCCCGGACGCGCTCCTCGGCGGAGTGGATGCCGGGCGGGTTCTCGTACGCGACGAAGGTGAGGCCGACCGGGGCCTGCACGACCGGTGTGCGGTCGTGTGCCGGGGTCCAGGGGTAGCGGTTGGCGTTGGCGTAGTAGCGCATCGACGTGGCGATCGAGTTGTTCACCCAGTAGATCGTGGCGTGGGTGAGCAGGTCGTCCCTGGTGAAGACGGACTCGATGGCGCCGCCGTTGTCGCTCCAGGCGTTCCAGCGCTCCAGCAGCCAGGCGAGCAGCCCGGCGGGCGAGTCGCTCAGCCCGTGGGCCAGGGTGGCGCCGTCGAGCATGTGCACGGTGAGGTGGGACGCCGAACGGCGGTCCAGCTCGACGATCCGGGCGCGGACGTCGGCGGGCTGGTCGTCGGTGAGGGGCCGGTTCCGCGCGAAGCTCCAGGCGCGGGGGCCGTTGAAGAAGTCGAGCGGCAGCCCGGAGCCGATGTGGATGCCGTACAGCTCGTCGGCGTACTTGTGGCCGAGCTGGCTGGAGACGATCCCGCCGATGTCGCAGCCCCCGGCGGCGTACTTCGCGTACCCGAGGGTCTCGGTCATCAGGGTGTGCCAGAGGTCCGCGACCTTCCAGAAGTTGACGTCGGGGAAGCCGGTGAGCGGGCCGGGGAAGCCGAAACCCGGCAGGGACGGCACGATGACGTCGAACGCGTCGGCCGGGTCGCCGCCGAACGCCGCCGGGTCGGCGAGCGGACCGATCACCTTCGACCAGTGCCAGAACGTCCACGGCCAGCCGTGGGTGAGGATCAGCGGGATCGGACGGGGGCCGCGGCCCGGTTCGCGCATGAAGTGCACCGGCACGCCGGCGACGTCCACCCGGTAGTGCTCGTGGGCGTTGATGGCGGCCTCGGCCCTGCGCCAGTCGTAGCCGTCCCGCCAGTGGGCGACCAGCTCGCGCAGGTAGTCGGCGGGGACGCCGTAGGACCAGTCCTCGTTCCCCTCGTCCAGCGGCGGACGGGTCAGCGCGAGCCGGGCGCGCAGGTCGTCGAGCACCTCGTCGGCCACGTGGATCGGGGTGGGCTCCAGGGGGAAGGCGTGCGGAGCGGTCATCGCGTGGTTCCTCACGTGCAGGGGACGGCATCGTCGGTGTGGCGCCGGCAGCGGAGCCCGGCACGGAACACGGACGCGTCCCCGACCGCACTCCCGGCGGCCACGAGTCGGGGCCAGCATATGCAGGGGCGGTTTCGGTGGTGCGCGGCGGCGGGGATGAGGGGGGATCAGGACCCGTGGCCGGCAGCCGCGCCGGTCCAGCGGCGATGGGCGTCCATGTCCACGTTGCCGCCGCACACGACGGTGACGACGTGCCGGCCGGCGAAGCGCTCACGGTCCTCCAGCACCGCGGCGACGCCGAGCGCGGCCGACGGCTCCACGACGAGCCCCGCGTGGTCGAGGAGCAGCCGCATGCCGGCGACGATCGACGCCTCCCGCACGAGCACGGCGTCGTCGGCGACCAGGAGCAGGTCGTCCAGGACGGCCGGGATCGGACACCGGCCGGCGACGCCGTCGGCGATGGTGTCCGTCGGACCCGTCGTCACGACGCGCCGCCCGCGCCACGAGAGGGTCATCGCCGGCGCGCCGAGCGGCTGGACGCACACCACGTCGACCTCCGGCGCGAGGGACTTCAGCACGTGTCCCACTCCGGTGGCCAGCGCCCCGCCGCCGAGGGCGATCAGGACGGTGTCGAACGGGGCGGCGGACTCCGCCAGTTCCAGGCCGATGGTGGCGGCGCCCTCGCACGTCTCGATGTCGAGGCTGTCCTCGACGAGCCGGACGCCGTCGCGGCGCGCGATGGCCGCCGCCCGCTCGCGGGCCGCCTCGTGGTCGCCGTCCACCAGGTCGAGCCGGGCGCCCAGCGCGCGGATGCGCTCCAGCTTGGCCGCCGTCGCGGAGCGGGACGCCACGACGGTGACCTCGATCCCGCGTCCGCGCCCGGACCAGGCGAGGGCCTGGCCGAGGTTGCCCGCGCTGGCGCACACCACCGCCCGGGGACCGTCCCCGGGCAGCAGGCTCGTGACCACCTCGGTGCCGCGTCCCTTGAAACTGCGGACGGGGTTGGCCGTCTCCAGCTTGACGCTCACCGCGCAGCCGAGTTCCGGCTCCAGGGCCTCGCAGCGGTACAGCGGCGTGTCGAGGAACACCGGGTCGATCAGCCGGCGGGCCGCGCGGATCCGGTCGGTGTCGAGGCGCGTCTGCTGCATGGCACGGCAGCGTAGCGCCCAACGCGACCCGCAGCGCCGTGCGTTGTGCCCCCGGCGGCGGCCGAGCCGCGGGCGGGCGTGCGCCGGGGAGCGCACCCCGAGGACGTCGCGCTCTGCCTCCAACTCGACCGGTTCCCCTCCGCCATGGTGGCGGCCCCCGAGGACTCGCCCATGGTGCTCGGGGCACACGGCGGGGACCCCGCGCCGGTCAGCGCCCCTCGACGACGAACGCCCTGATCGCCTCGACGGCGCCGCCGCGCGCCCACTCGGTGAAGGAGGAGGACAGCATCGGGATGCTGAGGGAACGGTGGCCGCGCAGCCGCCGCTCACCGATGCCCCGGTCGATGTCCCGCCGCCCCGCGCGGGCCACGTCCACGCTCTCACCCGCGACCACGACCGTGCGCACGGTGGTGAGCCCGGCGACGGCCGCCACGGTCGCGCCCAGTGCCCAGCCGGCCTCGCGGACGACGCCCGCGCACACCGCGTCGCCCTCGCGCGCCCCCCGCACGATCTCCTCCAGGGTGACCGGGCGGCGCAGCCCG
Source organism: Streptomyces sp. RFCAC02 (assembly GCF_004193175.1). Classification (NCBI taxonomy): domain Bacteria; kingdom Bacillati; phylum Actinomycetota; class Actinomycetes; order Kitasatosporales; family Streptomycetaceae; genus Streptomyces; species Streptomyces sp. RFCAC02. The sequence goes on from NZ_SAUH01000001.1 coordinate 5,741,370, forward strand.
TGGGACGCGGCGGCGAGCACCGACGCCGTCGAGAGGTACGCCGACACGCAGCCCCGGTGCCCGGCGGGGCACATCGGGCCGCCGGGGTCGAGTACGTGGTGGCTGAACTCGACGAGGTCGTCCTCCGTGGTCTCCACGATGCGGCCGTGCAGGCACAGGGCGTACCCGACGCCCGCGCCGACGGTGACCAGCGCGAAGTCCGAGAGGCCGCGGGCCACGCCGAACCAGCGCTGGCTGTGGGCGAGCGCCGAGACGTCGTTGCGGACCACGCAGGGGATGCCGATGGCGTCGTTCAGCACGGACTCGACGGGCACCCGGCGCCAGTCGAGGTACGGCGCGTCGAACAGCGGGGACGGCGCGGGGCGGGCGCCGGCGGAGGGGTTCCCGCCCATGGTGAACCCCGCGGCGACCGGTGGCGCGCCGGTCCGGGCCAGCCGCTGCGCGAGCGCGCGGGCCTGACGGGCGACCGCGCCGGGCGTCCGTTCGCCGAGCGGTTCGCTGTGCTCGGCGACGACCTCGGCGCGCAGGTCCGTGATCACGCCGTGCATGTGGTCGGACGTCAGCTTCACGCCGAGGAAGTGGTGGTCGCGCGCGACGATGTCCAGCGGGCGCGTGGGGCGGCCGTTCACCGGGTCGTGGACGATGCCGCGCTCGACCAGGAGCCCCGAGCCGACCAGCGGTTTCGTCAGGCGGGTGAGGCTGCCGGTCGAGAGCCCCAGGGTGCGGGCCAGCGTCGTCCTGGTCAGGGGGCCGTTGACCAGGACTTCCCTGATGACGGGGCGGGCGGGGCGGGAGACGGCCTCCCACACCCCGATCGTCGGCCGGTCGCCGCCCGGGCTGGATACCGCGTGCACCCGCGCAGCTTACCGGGAGCATCGAACAGCTCCACCGTGAAGCCTTGTTCCAACAGAGACGCACAACAAACACCGGAAAACCCAAAAAAGTTGCGGCACGACTGGTGACATGCGTCTCACCTCCACCTAACTTGGCTTCGGTCCGAAGCCAGAAGGGGAGTCACCGCATGCCCAATCGAAAAACCGTCCGCCCCGGGGTCCTGGTCGGCGCGGTGATGACACTCCTGCTGTCCGCCTGCTCGGGCGCCGGGGCGGGCGACGGCGCCGTGACGCTGGACTACTGGTGCTGGAGCGCGTCCCAGGACGACAAGGTGGCCGCCTTCAACGCCGCCCACCCGGACATCCAGGTCCGCCACACCGACGCCGGGGGCGGCACCGACACGGCGACCAAGCTGCTCACCGCGAGCCGCGCGGGGAACGCCCCCGACATCGCCTGCGCCGAGTACCAGACGATTCCCGCCCTGATCGTCTCGGACGTGCTGGCCGACATCTCCGAATGGACCGGCCCGGTGGAGGACCAGTTCACCGACGAGGTCTGGCAGATGACCCGGTTCGACGGCCAGGTCTACGGCATCGCGCAGGACATCGGCCCCATGGTGATGGTCTACAACCGGGCGCGCTTCGAGGAACTCGGCATCGAGGTCCCCGCGACCTGGGAGGAGTTCGCCGAGGCGGCCGCCCAGGTGCGCGAGCGCGACCCGTCCGCCCATCTCGCCACCTTCGCCCCGGCCGAGTTCGGCAACTTCGCCGGCCTCGCCCAGCAGGCCGGCGCGTCCTGGTGGTCGGTGGAGGACCGGGAATGGACCGTCGGCATCGCCGACGAGCCCACCCTGCGCGTCGCCGAGTACTGGCAGGGGCTGGTCGACGACGACCTGGTCACGGCCGAGCCGCTGCTCACCCCGGAGTGGAACAACCGCCTCAACCGCGGCGACATCCTCACCTGGCCCTCGGCCCTGTGGGCGCCCGGCGTGCTGTACGGGATCGCCGAGGGACAGGCGGGGGACTGGGCCATCGCACCGCTGCCCCGCTGGGAGGGGGACGACGACTCCGTGGCGCTCCAGGGCGGTACGGCCCTGACCGTCACGAAGAACTCCGACCACCCCGAGGAGGCCGCCGAGTTCGCCATGTGGATGAACACCGACGAGACCGCCTACGAACTGGCGATCGCCGACGGCATGTACCCGGCGTGCCTCGCCGGTCAGGCCGCCACCCGGGAGAATCCCCCGCCGCCCCTGGCGGGTGACCAGGCCGACTACTGGGACATCGCCACCGAGGCGGCGGCGAACACCGTCCCCGGCATCACCTGGGGCCCCAACGTCAGCACGGCGGCCGACGCGTTCACGGACGCCATGGCGGCGGCCGTCAGGAACGGCACCCCGCTGACCGACGCCATCCGCGACACGCAGCGCGCGGTGGTCGACGACATGGAACGCGTCGGCTTCGACGTGACCGAGTGAACCCGGCGATCAGCTCCCGTCCCCCTCATCAGGCAGGCACACCATGACTCCCACCACCCCGCCCCCGCGGCGGACCGCCGGCAGGCGCCGGGCCGCGACCCCCGTCGCCGCGCCCTGGCTGTTCCTGACGCCCGCGCTCCTCCTCTTCGTCGCCTTCATGGCCATCCCCATCGGCTACGCGCTGTGGCTCAGCGTCCAGGGGCTGCGCATCGTGGACGAGGGCATCTTCGGCATCAGGACCGAGGTGTTCGTCGGCCTGGCCAACTACCGGCAGATGCTCACCGACGCGGACTTCTGGACGGGCTTCGGACGGCTGGCGCTCTACGGCCTGATCGCCGTCCCCCTGACCCTCGGTCTCGCGCTGCTGTTCGCGCTGCTCCTGGACCACGGGGCCTCACGCGCCAAGCGGTTCTCCCGGACCCTGATCTTCCTCCCGTACGCGGTCCCCGGCGTGATCGCGTCCCTGATGTGGGGCTTCATGTACCTGCCCTCCACCAGCCCGTTCAGCCACATCACCGAGCAACTGGGCCTCGACGCCATCCCGTTCCTCGACGCCGGGACCATCTACCCGTCGCTGGCGAACATCGCCGTCTGGGGCGGGGTCGGCTTCAACATGATCATCATCTACACGTCGCTGCGCGGCATCCCGCCCGAGCTGTACGACGCCGCCCGCATCGACGGCTGCAGCGAGTGGCGGATCGCCTGGCGCATCAAGGTGCCGCTCGTCGCGCCCGCCCTGGTCCTCACCGGCCTCTTCGCCCTCATCGGCACCCTCCAGGTCTACGGCGAGCCGACCATGCTCAAGCCGATGACGACGGAGATCTCCCAGACCTGGGTGCCGATGATGCAGATCTACCGCGACGGCTTCGTGCGCGACGACCTGCCGCTCGCGGCGGCCGGCTCGGTGATCCTGGCCGCCGGCACCCTGATCGTCTCGCTGGTCCTCCTCAAGGTCACCCAGCGCCGCGCCATCGGAGGCATCCAGTGACCGACACCGCGACGAATGCACGCGGACTGCTCCCGCACCAGCGCGCGAAGGTCGCGCCGACCGTCATCCTGCTGATCGGCGCCGCGTACTGCCTGGTGCCCCTGGCGTGGATCGTCGTCGCCGCGACGAAGTCCAACACGGAGCTGTTCTCGACCTTCACCTTCCGGCCGGGCACCGGCCTGTTCGACAACCTGCGCGACCTGTTCGCCCACGAGGACGGCGTGTTCGCCCGCT